>CAIQVS010000350.1 GCA_903875345.1 uncultured Pseudomonadota bacterium
CGGCTGGCCACTTTAACCCGAATTCAGTAGGTGCACCGGGAACCGCTGTCGCTGACAAACCCAACCCCTTTGAGATGAGGTAGTACGATATTCCTATCATAGAGAATGGCGAATTGCAAGAGGAATGTTTGACTATTTTTGGGGCTGCGCGATCCCTCTCTCAACGTCATTCCGGACAATTTTCTCTTCGAACCGCGAAGCGGGGCGAAAGAAAATTGATCCGGAATCCGGTTGCGTTACCGGAAAGAAAAGCGCTTGCGGAGCCATAAACTGGATTCCGGATAAAATCGCGTTTTTGCAAGGGCAAAAAAGCGATTTTTCCGGAATGACGTTAGGGAGAAGTCGATCTCAAAACAAAAGGGGCGGGAACATGCGTCCCGCCCCAATATTTCTGTACTTTAGCGCTTCGGTCAGAATCCCCGCAAACTTACCAAGGATTGGATCAATACAATCCGCCGAGTGTCGGTCCAGATGGCCTTGTCAATCCTGCAGTCAATGATGTTGGTGGCGGCAGTTGTCTTCCTGTTCCAGTTGCCGATTGTGCTCCTGCAGGCGGAGGCAAGTTTTCAGCGGCCACTGGCCCTACATTCGCATTGCCGGGTATTACATGAACTCCCGGTTGTCCATTCGCCCCGACGAGTTGAGCGTCAGGAACCCAATGTCCCGTACGAGCCCCATTGTTCTGTTCCTGACGCATAAGTTCGTCGGCTCCGGTTTGCGGCAGGGGTTCGCTTGGTAATGCGCTGCGTGGAGGCCGACCCCGATGCGCTTGAGTTGGTGCTGCGTGATCAGGTGCCCTAAACGGGTGTGCGGAATCTGCGTGATGCTGTCCAGCGCCTCCATCATGCGCAGGCTGGTCGGGGGCGTGCGCTGGCGGTTCAAGCAGGGCTGGCCCTGTAGGAGGGGTGCCTGTCGTAAAGAAGGCCTGAGCATGCCGTTGTGCTGCCATTCCAGCCTCGTCACCGGGCGCTACGTCATGACGTGCCACGCCGCCTGCTTCGGCTCTCAAGCCGACCTGCTCCGGTTTTACTCCCCTAGTTTCAAGTTCCTTTTTTAACGCAGCAACGGTCGCTTCTGCGCGCTCTCGTGAAATTCTATTATTCACAAGCGGATCGCCTGTACCACTAGCCTGGCCACGAATAAGCAGGTCTACGTGCGCATTCGGATCGCCAAGCAGCTTTTTCCCAATTTCGTCGGCCATTTTTGCGATCGCTTCATGCTGCTCCGGAGTCGTGATCGTGGTCTGTCCGTCTGCAAAATGAACATCACCGTCCTTAACCGGTGTTTCAGAGTACGCAGTGTTCATCGCTGCAACGCGTTCAGTTGCAGCCTTTTCAAGAGCAGTCATTCTTGCAGTCTGTTGTGGAGAAAGACTTGCTGTAAGGCCAGCATTATGCTTGATGACACTGATGGCGCGTTGTACGGCTTCCGCTGTTACGCCATCCATGCCTGTAGTTAGTCTGCCGAGGGCGTAGTCAGCAGCCTGATGCGGATCAAATCCATTAAAAGCGGCAGAATTAGTGTCAGCGCCAAGATGTAATTGTTCTGCTGTTGCGCCACGAAGTCCTAGAGCGACGGCACTTCGCACCTCAGCGGTGGGATTGGCAATGCCCAAAGTTTCCAAAAATTGGTTAGCGGTGGCAATTTCAGCTTGGGTGGGATCGGTCATTTATATCTCCAACGTAAGATGTTACCGTTCAAATCATTTCTGCTTCGTGCAATCCACATAACCTCTAGTTTCGAACTATACTCTAGCGGTTAACCGTAAATCTAGGGTTAAATGCATGGATTTATTTTCATTTGATAAATCAATGTGTTGCCGGTCTGTGCGTCGTGGCGGGCTGTTTTTGCGCGATTTGTTTTTCGGGTTGTATACTTTCGGAACTGCAACTCAATCAGGGCGATGATGAGGGGATTTGCTGAAAACTATTCACCGCATGACGTATCGAATTTGTGCCGCGCTTCAACTGAAATGAGGACATACTATGTAACCAGATCTACGGGTTTCAGTATCAACTAACCCATTAAAAATCTTGTCATTCCGGCGAAAGCCGGAATCTAAGGACGCGTTTTCGCTTGCGCCGGAATGAAGAGTTTTTTTATGGGGGTACAAAAACAAACCCGTAGCTTGGGTTCAGGTTCGAAGAGAATATCCTTCGCCGCGCAATTGTCGGCTTTTGTTTTTGACGGAAAGTCTATAAAACTGCCCGGCTTGTTATCCCACTCTTGATTAAAGGAGCCGTCTTTCCATGCCTGTTCGCGTTTCCATCAATGGTTTTGGCCGCATTGGCCGTTTGGTTTTGCGCGCGCTGTTCGAGTCCGGTCGCACGGATATCGAGGTCGTCGCGATCAATGATCTGGCCGACGCCAAGACCAACGCGCATTTGCTGAAATACGACTCGGTGCATGGGCGTTTCGCGGGCGAGGTCGCCATCGACGGCAACGATCTGATCATCAACGGCAAGCGCGTCAAGGGCTTGCAGATTTCCGATCCGACCAAGCTCGGGTGGGGCGATCACGGAGTCGACGTGGCGATGGAATGTTCCGGACGCTTTACCGCGCGCGCCGATGCCGAGAAGCATTTGCAAGCCGGAGCGAAGAAGGTTCTGATTTCGGCTCCCGCGACAGACGAAGATTTGACCGTCGTTTTTGGCGTCAATCACGGCGAGTTGAAAGCCGCGCACACGGTGGTGTCGAACGCGTCCTGCACGACGAATTGCCTCGCGCCTGTGGTTTACGCTTTGCAGAATGCCATTGGCGTCGAACATGGATTCATGACCACGATCCATTCCTACACCGGCGATCAGCGCGTGGTCGACACGATGCACAGCGATATGCACCGCGCCCGCGCCGCCGCGATCAACATGATCCCGACCTCGACCGGAGCCGCCAAGGCGATCGGCAAGGTCATTCCGGCGTTGAAAGGCAAGCTCGACGGCTCGTCGATCCGCGTGCCGACTCCGAACGTTTCCGTGGTCGATTTCAAATTCGTCGCCAAGCGTGGAACGACTGTGGACGAGGTTAATCAGGCTATTCAGGCGGCGTCGAACGGCGTGCTGAAGGGGATCCTTGGCGTCTATGACGAACCGCTGGTCTCCAGCGACTTCAACCACGACACGCGTTCGTCGATCTTCGCGCTCAAGGAAACCAAGGTTATCGATGGCACCTTTGTTCGAGTCATGAGCTGGTACGACAACGAGTGGGGATTTTCGAACCGCATGTCGGATACGGCGGTGGCGATGATGAAGGCGAAGTGACGGCGAAGGATTCGCGGTTGCGCAGGGTCTGACGAATTGAGCCAAAGCACTTTTTCATATTCGAAAGTATTCCACGCGTCTGCCAATCCATCCTAATGGTGATTGTTCCATAGATTGATCTTGTA
>CAIQVS010000351.1 GCA_903875345.1 uncultured Pseudomonadota bacterium
CAAAAAAAACCACGCTCACGGGCAGTCTGAAACAAATCGTCCGATCCGCTCTTTCCCTTTGTAAACAAGGCCTGCGTTATCTCATCTTCTGTGCTCAATCCCTCAAAATCCCATATCCACTAAAAATCATGGGGTGGTAAGGTGTAGCCCCTCACTCACCTTGCAAATCCTACCCCATTCTTTCATGATGATGGTGAAACCTTCGGTCAAGGCCACCACTACGCATGATGCTCAGGAAAAATCCACCGTGGAATGTTCTGGTTTTTCCGGCGGCCAGCGAGGTCGGGCTTGAGATTCACCGCGCGCTCGCGCCGTGCAAGGAAGTCATTCTTCACGGCGCGAACCAGCCCGGACACAGCATTGCCGGATTTCATTTTCTGCGGCTTCACAGTCTTCCGTCGATCCATGATCCCGATTGCCTCTCGCGCCTGCAACATTTGATCGTCACGCAGGAAATCGACGCGATTTTTCCGGCCTATGACGATGTCGTCGTCTGGCTGGCGGAGAACGCCGGACATCTGGCGACCAAAGTTCTCGCTCCTGCCCTGCCGGTCTGCGCCTTGTTGCGTTCGAAAAGCGCGACCTATGCCGCGATTCAGAATAGTCTTCCCGTGCCGCGTTTATGGAACCCCGAATCCGACGACATACCGTTTCCGGTTTTCGTCAAGCCGGACAAAGGCCAAGGCAGCCAGCGCGCGCGACGGATCGGCACCCGCTCCGAGTTGAAACAGGCTTTGGCCAGCGAACCCGACCTGATCGTGATGGACGATCTGCCCGGCGAGGAATACACCGTCGATTGTTTCAGCAGTCCGGCGCAAGGCCTTCTGTTCGCCAAGGCGCGGCGGCGGATTCACACCAAGGCCGGAATCGCGACGCTGACGCAAACCGTTGATCTGCCGCTCGCCGAAGAATGGGCGCGGATCATCATGCGCAATATTCCGCTGCGCGGCGCGTGGTTCTTTCAAATGAAGGCCGACAGGGAGGGCGAATTACGCTTGCTGGAAATCGCGCCGCGCATAGCGGGCAGCATGGCGTTGAGCCGCATGACGGGACCGAATTTTCCGCTTTTGACATTATACGAAGCCGCCGATCATCCGGTCACGATCCCGACCGAACCGGCATCGCCGCCGATGACGATGGGACGCAGCCTCGACACGCGCTTCGCGCATTATTTCACCGTTGATGCGCTGTATGTCGATCTCGACGACACGCTGATCCTGCGCGGCGAGGTCAACACGCGACTGGTCGCGCTCGTGTTCCAGAACCACAATCGCGGCGTTCCGGTTTACCTGATCACGCGCCACAAAGGCGATCTGGAATCGACGCTAACCAAGTTCCGCCTGACGCAGCTTTTCGACCGCGTCATCCACATCACAGACGACATGTTACCAAAAGCGAACTTCATCACCGAGACAAACGCCGTGCTAATCGACGATAGCTTTGCCGAACGCAACCATGCGGCAAAAACCGGACATATCCGCTGCTTCGATGCCGCAGGCGCGCTGTGCCTGATCGACGACCGGCGCTAAAGAATCCTCACGCCACCATTTCGGTCTGCGTCAACTGGCGCGTGATCATCCACTGGTTTTTAACGAAACATCTGTTATATTTCATACATGTCGAATAACGATCCTATTCTTAAACGCATGCGCGTCGCGCTGGACGGAGTTTATGGCGGCCGGGTTAAACGCGTCGTCCTCTATGGCTCGCGCGCGCGGGGGGATCATCGCCCCGACTCCGACTATGACATAGCGGTCTTTCTTGAGGACTATGCCGATTTCGGGCAAGAGGCCGGCACATTGGCCAAAATTGAAACGAAAATTCTCGACGAAACGGGGGCTGTCATCAACGCGCTGCCCTTTCCTGTCGGCGCCTATCAGGAGCGAACGGGCTTCATGCAGGAAGTTCGCCGCGATGGTTCCGACCTATGACGCCGGAGGCTGCCGCTTATCTTGCGAAGGCGCGTGAATGCCTCGATGAGGCCCGAAAGATTTACGCGATCGGTCTCGCGGCTGTGGCCGCGCGTTCGGCTTATTACGCCGGATTTCATGCCGCCGAAGCCTTGATCATTTCGCGTTCCGGCAAGATTGCAAAATCACACAGCGGGGTGCGCAGCGAATTTTCTCGCCTGACAAGAAACGATCCGCAGATCGGCGAAGAATTCACAGCCTTCCTTGCTCAGGCTTACAAATACAAGGAAATCGGAGACTACGGTGTGGGGGCCAGCGCGATCATAACCCTGCCGACTGCCGACGGCGCCATCAAAACGGCGGACAAATTCATCACCCGCATCTCGGAATTATTGGCGTAACCACGCGATCTCACGCCACCATTTCAGTCTGCGTCAACTGGCGTGTGATCATGCGCTTGAACGGCTTGGCAAAATTGCCGAGACGCAAGCCCGCGCTGCGCGCGCGCTTGGCGGCGGGACGCTCGTCGGTATAGAGCGAGACAATCGCGTTGGTGCCGAGATAGATCGGCAACGTCGTCTTGCGGTGCGTTTTGTTGAAGCGCTCCAGCAACACGGGCGAGCCGATGTCGAGACCAACGCTCAAAGCCTCGTGGATCTTCCCGGACAAGGCGCGGATGCCGTACAGCCCGAAATTATAGCCGTGCGCCGTCACCGGATGCATACCGACCGCCGCGTCGCCCAACAGAGCGAAACGATGCCCGACGAAACGATCCGCATAAGTGGCGACAAGCGGATAGGAATGACGCTCGGTCATCAGCTTCATCGCTCCGAGCTTCTCGCCGAACCGCTCGGTCAAATCGCGGTTAAATTCCTCCATCGGCATCGCCAGCAGCCCCGCCGCCTGATCCGACGGCAATGTAACCACGACCGAGCAGACATTGCCGTTCAGCGGCAGCACCGCCAGCGTCCGGCCATAATGGAAACATTCATAGGCGATCTGGTCATGCGGTTTCTCATGCTTCATCCTTGCCACGATGACCGTGCGCCCGAAATCGCGCATGCCGACCGGAATTCCCATCATGCGGCGCGAGGTTGAGAACCGGCTGTCGGCTGCGACGACCAGCGACGCGGCAACCGTCCCGCCTTTCGACAGATGAACGGTGTTCCGCGCCTCGCCGGTTTCGATGCCCGTGACCTCGACACCCGTCCTCAGATCCAGACCGCGCCGACCTTTAACCGTGTCATACGCCGCCTTGCGCACCAGATGATTGGACACCAGATAGCCCAGAGCCTCCTGCCCCTCGTCGCGGCTGTCAAAATTGAGCGCGTAAAAAGACGTGCCGTTCATGACCGAGGCCTGCCGGATCGGCGAAATCTCTTTCGCGGGAATATGCGCGGCGATGCCCAAATCCTGCAAAATCTTCAGCGCCGAATGAGTCAGCGCGATATCGCGTCCGTCATAGTCCGGCCTTGCCAGCGGCGCTTCGGCCTGTTTTTCGATCAGGCACAGTTTCAGCCCCGAATCCTTCAAGGCGGCTGCAAAGGCCAACCCCACCGGTCCGCCGCCGATGATGGCGATGTCGTAATCGGCATGGTCTTTGGCGATTTTACTGGAAGCATTCTGGCGATTCATGTTGACCTCCTGACATCAAGATTGAAACCCCAACATCACCTGATCAAACGTCGCTCTGGGAATTTTCAACTATGGGAATTCTTGCGAAGGCCATCGTATGGGACGATGTTGCCGGAAACGATCTTTGACTTTTGTCAGGAGTTATTATCCACTTTGGCGATATGCTTGACAACAAACTTCGGAGCGCGCGGCTCATTTCTCTTCAAATTATTTTAAATCGCTTGAAAAAGTTGTCATTGCAATATTTTCTTTCGCCGATCTTCGCGGTTCGATAAGAATATTTTGCGCAATGACCTCGTTTCAAATTTGGAGAGGCGGCAAACCCTGCAAGCGCGGCGCTTGTCGTGAATCGCTTTAAACTATAGGTTGCGTCCGACGGCAACACGGCGGCTACGGGTACGCTCTTTTCGCTACCTCAATCTTCAGTTCGCGCGTGACCACAGTCATAACACTGTCCCAATCGCCAAGAGCAGGCTGGCCGAAAATCCGCGCCGTCGGATACCACGGGCTGGTCGGACGGTTTTGCAGCCAACGCCAACAGGCATTGTAGCGCGAGAGAATCCAGACCGGCTTGCCGAGGCCTCCCGCAAGATGCGCAATCGACGTATCGACCGTGATCACAAGATCGAGGTTTTCGACAAGCGCCGCCGTGTCGGCGAAATCCTCCACCTCTCCCATAAAATCGACGATGCGATCCGCGAGACCGAGCGCGGCGATTTGTCCGGCGGGCTCATCTTTCTGCAAGCTGTAGAACCGGATGCCTTGCATGTCGAACCACGGCTTCATTCGCTCCAGCCCGACGCTGCGCTGTTTGTCGGTCAGGCCGCCGCGCACATTGCCTTTGTGTCTGCCCCCCGCCCACACCAGCCCGACCTTCATAACGGCGTCGTTCGCAATCCTCGCGTTCCATTTCGCCTGAACTTCGGGATCAACCCGCAGATAGGGAACAGCCGCAGGCACAGTTTCCAAACCCGTGTCGAAGAGATGCGGCAAATTCAGCATCGGCACATGCGCGTCAAAAGGGCTTTCGTTACCGATCACATCGGACGCATCGTCGATGGCGGGCAAGGCCTTGAACAGCCGCACGAGGGGCTTCGGGCAAAAGACCGAGACTCGTCCGACCCGCTGCTTACACAATGCGGCATAGCGGATAAATTGCAGCGAGTCGCCAAGCCCCTGCTCGGCCCAGATCAAGAGATGTTTGCCGGGCGCCGGACTGCCGTCCCACGGCCTCGCGGGGGCGAACATATTGGCGCCGCGCAATGCGCGCTGGCCAAGGGACTCAGCATAAAGTTTCCAGCCCTCGCGATACTCGCCCAAAGCCAACAGAGCGAATCCCTTTCTCCAAAGGGCGGTCGGGTGTTCCGGCGTCCGGATCAAAATCTGATTGTAAAGCGCCAGAGCCTCGGAGATTTTTCCCTGACCGTGCAGCAATTCACCGAGATTGGCCATGATGTCGGAGTTGCCCTGCCGTAGCTGCAATGCGCGCTCAAGCTTGCTGTGCGCCTCCTCGATACGGTCCATTGCCCACAGCGCCGCCGCCAGTCCCCCCAACGCATCGACGTCGTCCGGCCTTTGTTCAAGCGCCGTCTCGAAACAAAGCGCGGCTTGCGGGAAGTCGCTTAATTCATACCAACACCGCCCCATGCTCACATGGAGCGTCGGATCATTCGGCAGCGCCTGAAGGGCTTTACTGAAGCACGCAAGCGCGCGCGTGATCTCGCCTTGCTCCCGCAAGTCTTCGGCTTGTTTGCGGAGCGCTTTGCCGAAATTGCCGAGCGCGCCCGCATATGTCGGGTTGATCGCCAGCGCTTGCTGGAATTTTTCGATTGCTTCGTCTCCGCGTCCGGCCTCCGACAGAGCGACGCCGAGATGATTGAGAATTTCAGGATTCTTTGGCTGAAGCTGTGCGGCGTCGTGCAAGAGCGGCAAAGCCTGATCGGGCTTTCCCCTCTGAAGACAAAGCACGCCAAGCAAACGCAGGGCATCGCCGTGACGTGGCGCAAGCCCTATCACCGCGCGGTATAATCGCTCCGCTTCGGACAAACGTCCGGCCTGATGATGCGCGACGGCCTCGGCCAAAATTCGTGGTGCCGAATCCGAAACGCTGTGTCGTAAGGGGGGCTGGGAAGGCATAGGAAACACTACAGCAGAAAAAACGTTGCAGGAATATTTTTAGCCTTTTTATTATTGCCGACGCCTTTATGCTCTGCGCATGAGTCCTCGGCGCGTCCTTCTGGCTGCATTTTTGGTATTGAGTCTTGGCGCGGCCTCGCCTGCGGCGACCAAATCCGACCACACGCAAAAACTGCTCGGCGTCTATGGCAATTGGCGCGCATTCAGCTTCCGCGAAAACGGCCAACCGGTTTGCTTTATGGCGCTGACCAACAATCCGCCACGCCCCAAGAAACATGCTAAAAACAACTCCGTGCGCGGCGCGGGGCATCTGATGATTACGCACCGCCCGGGCGACAACAGCAAGGATGTCGTCAGCTACAGCCCCGGCTATATCTTCAAGGCCGACAGCGCGGCGCTGGTGCATATCGGCAAAGGCAAGTTCGACCTGTTCACGACGCGCGACACGGCATGGACGCGCGACGCGGTTTCCGACCATCGGCTGGCAGCCGCCATCCGCGCCAACACCAGCATGACGGTCACGGGAACGCCGATCGCCTCCGGCAAGGCCAAAAAAGCCAAACCCAACATCGACACGATCGACCTGACGGGTTCCGCCAAAGCCTATCAGGCTATCGGCAAAGCCTGCGGCTATGCCGAGGATTCCGGCGCCTCGTCCGCGCCCGCAAAAACCAAGAAAAAGCATAAGAAAACAAAGAAAAGCAGCTAATTTGACTATTACTTTCATCGGTTCTTCTGTTATCAGTGCCCCGTTATGGGCATTACCAACCACGCCAAGACTTTCGCGCCGACGCTGGACAGCGACGGCAAGCGCAATCTGATCGGCCTCAGTTATGACGAACTGGGCGAGGCTTTGGCCGCGCTCGGCCTCGAAGCTTTCCGCACCAAGCAAATCTGGTCGTGGATCTATCATCACGGCGCGACCGACTTCGCCACGATGAGTACGCTGGCGAAACCGGTACGCGACAAGCTCGCCGCGCATTTCGTCATCGCCCGTCCGAGCATTTCGCAGGATCAGCAATCGGAGGACGGCACGCGCAAATGGCTGCTCAAGATGACGGACGGGCAAGAAGTCGAATGCGTCCATATTCCTGAGGAAGATCGCGGCGCGTTGTGCGTCTCAAGCCAAGTCGGCTGCACCCTCACCTGCCGTTTCTGCCACACCGGAACGCAGCGCCTCGTGCGCAATCTGGAGGCCAGCGAGATCGTCATGCAGATCATGCTGGCGCGGGATGCGTTGAAAGAATGGCCGCCTTTTCCGGCGGAAGATCGCCGCCTCACAAACATCGTCATGATGGGCATGGGCGAGCCGCTGTATAATTACGACAATGTCGCCAAGGCGTTGCGCATCGTCATGCATGGCGAGGGCATCGCGATCAGCAAACGCAAGATCACGCTTTCGACCTCCGGCGTCGTGCCGATGATCCACCGCTGCGGCGAAGAACTCGGCGTCAATCTCGCCGTCAGCCTGCACGCCGTGACCGACGAGCTGCGCGACCAAATCGTACCGATCAACCGCAAATATCCGATCAGGGATTTGCTCAAGTCCTGTCGCGACTATCCCGGCTCCAGCAACGCGCGGCGCATCACGTTCGAATATATCATGCTGAAAGGCGTGAACGACAGCCCGGCAGACGCCAGACAACTGGTCAAATTGCTGCGCGGCCTTCCGGCCAAGATCAACCTGATCCCGTTCAACCCGTGGCCGGGCGCGCCATTCGAATGTCCGGATTGGAGCGTGATCGAAACCTTCGGCGACATCGTCAACGCGGCGGGGTACGCCTCACCCATCCGCACCCCGCGCGGACGCGATATCATGGCCGCTTGCGGGCAACTCAAATCCGCCAGCCTACGTTTCTCTGCCGCCGAAAAAGCTAAAATCGAAAGCATTATCAAGGAGAAAGAAGCCGGTCAGGGATTGAATTAAATTCCGCTCTTGCCATTTTTATTGAGCAGCGCGAGCATACCGCGAGAGATATTCTGAGTTATGTTTTACTGTGATCGATTATGAGCGAAAGCGTATATAAGCTTCCCCGGGATGCGGCCAGATTGGCACGAGCTGGCAGGGAAAGAGCTGCGAAGGCGCTGGGGGAGCGATTTAAGGACGATACCCCTTCGCCATATCAGCCACAAAACAGCGAAGTCGATCCCGCCGTTTTCAAATTGGCTGAGGTCTTTTGCCAATTCTGCCATTTGTACTGGCGCATCGCGACGTTGAAGATAGATCCTACGATCCTGCGCCGCCGACTGTTTATCGACCTTGTTAAAACCGCCGCCGCATTCCATGCCTTGGGTCGGGAGTTGGCAACCCGCGTTCCCGATGAGGGACGAACAGTCGCGCTGATACAAGTCGCCGTTACCGCCAGCCAACAAGAGGGGCTTAAACGCGAGGACTGGAAAAAAGTCGCCATCCCTTACTGTGTCGCCTGCTGGCGTGTCTCGGCATCAAATCTCGCGGGATCAGTCACCGCCAAAAAAACAGCTCGACTTCCCAACACCGTCTTAAGATGGTTAGGGAGCGCCGCCTCTGAAGGAAAAACCATCATAACAGACGCGGAAATGCCTAACTTTAACCCCATCATTGCCGACCTGAGGCTAAACATATGTTGTTTTTCGCTTTTGCCGAAACAAATACCCCCCGCCCTGCATGAATATGACCGACGAGTTATTGCGGCTCAGCCCAAAGGAACGGCTTTAACCGCTAGCTAACCCAAGCTATGGGTTTATCCCATTGAAAAAAGAGTCATTCCGGCGCAAGCCGGAATCCAGCGCCCCCACTTTCTTCAGGGGGCGCTGGATGCGAAGCATCAAAACGCCGCAAGAAAGCGCTTACGGCGTTTTGCCGCTTTGCGGCAAAGGACACTGATGAAAGCGCGTCCTTAGATTCCGGCTTTCGCCGGAATGACACGTGTTTTTTATGATTCCTGTTTCACTCGAACCCGTAGCTCGGGTTAGCTAAAGACACCACGAATGCAGCGTTCGGAGAGAAAGAAACTTGCTAATTTTCTCCATACAACTACGAAATATTATAATCGCAGCCACTTTTTGGTAACAAAGTTCTGAGTTATTTTCTGTTTTCGCCACCAGAAATTCAAGAATATTATTATTTATCAATAAGATATATGAAAGCCTTGCGCTCAAGCGAGTCGCGCTTGATTTTTCCCATACATCGGAGTGATAGTTAGAATTATTAGGGGCTGGGTCATGTGGTGCTGTGGTCGATGTCGATTATAGAAATTATGTGCTTGATGATCACCACATACCCCTGTTCGCGCACAAAGGGAGAGAACACGGCGCGACGATTTTGCATGGAAGATTTGACGACCCTTGCCGCATGGAAAACCTGCCTAAAGACGGCAGCATTGATCCGGATGACTTCAGCATAGCCGAGGCGTTTTGCCATGCGTGCCATTTATACTTGCGCGCCGTTACTCTTCGAAACAAAGATATTTCTTTGCCCCGCAGAATCTTCGCCGATGTCGTCAAAACCGCTGCGGGATTTTACGCCCTTGGGCGGGAAATGACCGGTCGGCTCCATGACCCCGTTCAAGCCGCCAGCCTGATTGCTTCAGCCGTCAAGCACAGTCAACAGCATGGACTCAAAGCTGGAGACTGGAACCGTATTGGAGGGGCATACTCCGCCCAGTGTTTGGCACTAGCGACCTCCCACATGCCAACGCTTCCCAAGGCGATTGGACGCTGGCTGGGGTCCGTCGGCCCCGACGGACGAATTTCCAGCCGCATACTGAGGGAGGATGAAAAGCCGAATTTGTCAGCAATCGCCGCCACGCTAAGGCGTCATATCTGCGAGATTCCCCTTGCGCCGGAACAACTTCCGCTCGCGCTGGCCGTGTCGGCGTTGAGAGTGGCGTAGCCTCCTGCCGACGCCTCAGCGCTTCTGCAGAATATTTTCCTACATAGGCTATTATTCCTCTTGCAATCCGCCGCGAGCCATGATAGGAATATCATACTACTTCATCGCAAAGGAGTAGGGTTTGTCAGAGACAGCGGGTCCCGCGCGCGCTACGGAATTCGGGTTAAAGTCGCCAGCCGAGACAAACGAAGCGATATATCGCTGGCCTCGTTCGCCGCCGACAATGGGCTGCGAGGCCTGCCGAGGAG
>CAIQVS010000352.1 GCA_903875345.1 uncultured Pseudomonadota bacterium
ATCCAAAGATAACAAATGGATAGGTCGGGGAAGAAAGTAGGCGGTATTGACGCAAAAGTCCGTGTCAACACTGTGTCAACAAAATCGCTGGCGCTTTTCGGGCCAGTCTGGTTTTGTGAAATGAAGAAATGGGCGATTAGCTCAGTTGGTAGAGCAGGTGACTCTCGATGGGAGCCTGCGCTGGAAACGGCGCAGTGAACAGGTGTCAAATTCGGTGAACTCGTCCGTGTCATGACGACGACAACGCCGAGCCAAGCCGCAGAAATGCGGAAGGTGTAGAGACTAAACGGCACCCGCCTAAACGCGAAAGCGTATGGCGAAGACATAGTCCAGACCACGAACCCTACGGGGCGGCGAAAGCCGAAGTGGTATGTAATCACCGGGTCCGGAGTTCGAGCCTCCGATCGCCCACCATTTCTTTCAAAGCCTTATGGTTTCCGCCACTGATCAGGCTTCCCCTCCGAGGTATGGCGCACCCGTTCAACGTGCGGCGCGACGCCAGGTGTTCTTTCCCTTACCCATTGAATAGCTTCAGCCTGCGTTGGCGTAACAACACTGGCCCTTTCCGAATTACCCCTTCTGACGGCATAATCTCCTTGGGGTCTTTGCTCTATATAGTGCCTCTTATCACCCATCTCAGCCTCCTATTAGGGTTTTTGAACGGCGATTATACAACGATTCGACATCCGATTCGAATCTTGAGCATGATGCGGTGGGGAAGCCACAATAGATCAAGATGGAAAACGACGATCAAACCATAGCCGAGATCGAGCGGCGCCTATCGGCTCTGGATGATGAGAAGCGCAGTTTAGAGGCGAAGCTTTGCGCCCTGCTGCTTGCGCCTCAACAAAAGCAACACGAAGCAGTCAAAAAAAATGTTTCTGTTTCTCTCGATCCCGTAACGCATGACAGGATCAAGCTGTTTTTGAGCCTTTTCCGTGGACGTTCGGATGTTTTTCCAAAACGCTGGGACAACGCAAAAACTGGAAGGTCAGGATATTCCCCCACTTGCGGGAACGAATGGGCAAAAGGCGTTTGCAATAAACCCCGCATTCCGTGCAGTGCCTGCACGCATCAGGCGTGGATACCGGTGACGGAAGATATCATTCGCAAACATCTGTGCGGCGACACAAGCGGCTGGCAGCCACGTGATTATACCATTGGCGTCTATCCAATGCTGAAAGATGAAACTTGTTGGTTTTTGGCGGTCGATTTTGACAAAGAAAACTGGCAACGAGACGTTGCTGCTTTTGCGGCAACCTGCCGCAAGAAGAATGTGCCCGTCGCCGTGGAACGCTCGCGTTCCGGCAATGGCGCTCACGCATGGATTTTCTTCGCGCAAGCGATCACTGCTGCCGTTGCGCGGAAGCTTGGCTCGGCGCTTTTGACCGAGACAATGGAACAATGCCCGGACATCGGTTTCGAATCCTATGACCGGCTTTTCCCAAATCAGGACACGATGCCCACCGGAGGCTTCGGCAACCTGATCGCCTTGCCGTTCCAGAAAACACCACGCGCCAAAGGCAACAGCGTGTTTGTCGATGAACGGTTCGTGCCCTATCCCGATCAATGGGGATTTCTGCAATCAATCCGGCGCGTGGCTGTGAACGAAGTTTTAACCTTGGTCGATGATGCTTCGCTGCGCGGGCGTATCCTCGGCGTCCGCATGCCGGTTGATGAAGACGAAGGCGAACCGTGGTTATTGCCCCCGTCGCGCAAAAAACCGATTGCCGTTTCCGGCATCTTACCGACAGCGATTAAGATTACCATTGGCAACCAGCTTTACATCCCGAAACAGGATCTGCCGCCACCACTCATAAACCGAATGATCCGTTTGGCCGCATTTCAGAATCCAGAGTTTTATGCCGCGCAAGCCATGCGGCTTTCGACATTCGACAAGCCTCGCATCATCGCTTGCGCCGAAAACTTCTCGCAGCATATCGGTCTGCCTCGCGGTTGTTTGGATGCGGCGCTCGATATGTTCAAATCTCTTGGCATTGAAGTCGAAGCCGACGATCAACGGCTGCCGGGAAACAGACTCGACGCATCCTTCGTCGGCGAGTTGATGCCGGAGCAGAAGAAAGCCGTCACAGCGCTCCTGTCGCACAACACCGGCGTCCTCGCGGCAACTACGGCTTTCGGCAAAACGGTTGTGGCCGCGCATATGATCGCGCAGCGCAAAACCAATACCCTTGTTCTGGTTCATCGCCAACAACTGGCGGAACAATGGCATGCGCGTCTGCAGACGTTCCTGAACATTGATCCAAAACAAATTGGGCAGATCGGCGGTGGCAAACGCAAGCCGACAGGCATAATCGACATTGCCCTCATCCAAAGCCTGTGTCGTAAAAATGAAGTCGATGACCTTGTCGCCAATTACGGTCATTTGATCGTCGATGAATGCCATCACCTCTCGGCGGTCAGTTTCGAAGCCGTGGC
>CAIQVS010000353.1 GCA_903875345.1 uncultured Pseudomonadota bacterium
CTGCCTCTAGCTCAAATAGTGATGATTCAAATTCACATAGTTCAGAGAATAACCCGTTTGACCGAGGAACTTACCGACAAACCACGAATCCCTTCGACAGGGATACATATCGACAAACTACGAATCCGTTCGACAGAAAGACTTACACTCAAACTACAAATCCATTTGACAGGGAGACATATCGTCAAACTACAAATCCGTTCGATAGAGAAACGTATCAACAAGGGCCAGATTAAACTTAGTAACGCGGTAAGGCGCAATAGCGGTTCTCCGCGTATTGCGCCGGATGTTTGAAAGCCAAGAGCGCAAAGCAAAGAGCAAAGGCCGTAAGGCGCAATAGCGGTACTCCGCGTATTGCGCCGAATGGGGGGCAAAGAGCAAAACCCATGCAACCCCGGCTTTTTCTTCTTTCCCGGCCGCCCAACCGGTCGCTCAAGCGGACGCGGGTTGTGCGCCGGACCTCCGTGGCGGCTTTTTTCTGCCCGCGCCGCTTAGCTTGGTCGTTGGGCGCATTACTTTTTTTACATACTGGTACTTTCATGACTAATTTCTATCCTTCTCAAAAGTTTTCAAGAGCCATTGATTTAATGGTTACAAGCCCTAAAACAATTCATGAAAGGCTTAGTGATGCTTTTATTAAGCGTTAGGCTATACGGCAATAGCAGCTTATTTAGTTTTACAACCAGCAAGGCACAATCTGGAATCCATCAATGAAAACATCGTATACGAAGCGTTTACTTGGCATGTCTCTTCCATTATTACTGATCGCATGCGGTGGTTCTGGGCCGTCAAAATCTGATGCTGAAGTGGCTCTTGGCGAACTGGTATCACAATTCGCGCAATTCTTGGGCAGCCAAGGACAACCAGCACCGCAGGTAAAAGTGGCAGATATAAAATGCGAAAAGAAAGGCAACGATATCTTTGATTGCCAAGTGCTTCTTGATATGCAAGGGCAGCAAGTACAGGATCGTTATCAATTTACTGAGCTTGACGGTAAATGGCGTGCTAAGCATTTGCAATAGGGCCGGCACAATAGCGGCTTGCCGCGTATTGCACCGGATGGTTAAAAGCCAAGAGCGAAAAGCAAAGTGCAAAAGCCACTCTTTTCTAGTCCGCAGCCCAAAACCCGGCGTTCAAGGGGACGCGGGGTTATGCTTTGGCCTGTTTTCCCCTGGTTTAGTCCGCCCGCGCCGCTTAGCTCGGGCGTTGGGCAACTCAATCTTTTAATACCGAAAGGAGCTTCTACGTATGCGTGGCATTCTTCTTGGGCTTGCGACAGCACTGGGCACTCTCGTCGTTCTTGTGGGTAGCCTTTTCATTGGCATGAAAAACGACAGCGGGTTGGTTTTTGCTATATGTTTAGCAGTTGGAATATTTATATTGGTTAAAGCTTGTAATGCAGGCGGCAACCTTGGCAGAATAAAAATGGATTCATGGCTTTCATCTGTTGCTAATTGTGATTTTAAATATGCATGGGATGGTTCAGGTATAGCACTAGATACCACTATCAAACAAATACATCTTGTGGCGCACATTAAAAAACAGTTGATCACCCGAATATACCCAATTTCAGACATAAGAGAATGGGGGTATGAAATGCCAGGTACTACCAATATATCAGGCAGAAATGTTGTTGGAAATGTTGCGCTTGCATTTAATGCCATCGAGAATACTGGCTTTTGGCTAAAAGTGAAAGATATAGACCACCCCAAATGGTTTATTAAGTTTAAATGCAAATCTTCACAAGACAAAGAAACGGAAAAGGAATTGTTACGCTGGATGGAAATATTAAATCAGAACGTGAATGGATAATCTGTTCCACAAAATAAAGGACCGAAGACCGTTGAATGGGACAGGGCAATCGCACGAAGCTCTAACCAACTGAATTTATTGATAATTGAAATTGACCAAATTTTGGTCATTTTCATATTAAACAATCGGTTAGCTATCCTTCATGCGATTGCCCTGTTGAATGGGAGGGAGCGAGGAGCCACGGCCCTGCACTTCCGGCGTTGTCGCATCGTCCGCCCGCCCAACATTCATGCAATTTCGTTGCACCCCCGACGATGAAAGTTGTCTAAGCTTCGGGGAGGCCCGTCCCAAGGACGAAACCGGAATGATAGCACCA
>CAIQVS010000354.1 GCA_903875345.1 uncultured Pseudomonadota bacterium
GGGGAAGGTCAAAGCCGAACTTACCGAGATCGGCGATAGCGGCCAGAAGGCTCTGCAAAAGATTGAACTAGCTGGCTCGCCCGCGTCGAAGGCGCTGGAAGCCCTTAATGCCGCATCCTCCAACGTCAAAGGCCGTTTCGAGGAAATGACCGGCAGCCTTGGCCCGCTCGGCTCCGCGCTTGCGGAAATCGGTCCCTACGGTCTTGCGGCAGGCGCGGCTTTTGCCCTGATCGGCGAAACGCTGGCCAAAAGCCTCGAAGAAGCCTCGCAGGCCGAGCAGTCCTATAATCGGCTTGTCGCTGTTTTGAAAGCGACCGGCGACTCTTCGGGTTTGACCGCCAACGAACTCGTCGGGCTTTCCAAGAGCCTTGAAGCAACAACCTTGACCACTTCGGAAAAGGTGCAGGATGCAGCCGCCATCCTTGCGACGTTCCATTCCGTGTCGGGTGAAACCTTCACCCGCGCGATTACGCTGGCGCAGGACATGTCTGCCGTGTTCGGCAAGGATTTGTCGGCCAGCGCGATGCAGCTTGGTAAAGCACTGGAAGATCCCGTCAATGGTTTAACTTCGCTGCGCCGCGTCGGCGTCGTGTTCACGCAGGATCAACGCGACCTTATCAAAAGCCTCGCCGAAACCGGACAGACGGCGGAGGCGCAGAAAGTCATTCTCGACGCATTGCAGGCCAAGGTCGGTGGTTCTGGAGCCGCTGTGGATCAAGGGTTAGCGGGAGCATCGCATGGGTTGGCGATTGCGTGGAAGAACATGCTGGAATCCATCGGCGAGACCAGCGTCGTGTCCGGAACCGCCGAAATTTCCCTGAAAGGTTTGGCCAGCGTTCTCAATTCCATTACGGGATTGTTCGAAAAGGCTCCTCTTGGCGAACGCATCGCCGAAGCCAACAAGGAACTGGCGGCGGCGCAGGAAACGCTCGTCAAGCTGCAGAATTACAATCCGCGCGTCATGACCGACATGACGCCCTTGATCGACAGCCAGAAAGAAAAAATCGCCGATCTGCGCAAGGAGCTGGAATCCCTCAACGCTGAAGCGCAGAAAGATGATCAAGCCAAGACACAAGCCCACGCCGGAGCCGAGGCCGTCCAACGCGACCAGCGCGCGCAACTGCTGGCGAAGCAAAAAAGCGATCTGGACGCGGCGCTCGACAAGCTCGTCACGGATCCTGCCGCCAAGATCAAGGCGGTTAATGACCAGTTGATCATTACAAAGCAGAACCTCGAAAACCTGCGGGAAAAGGACGGCAGCAATAATACGGGCATCGATGCCGCCATTAAGGAGGCCGAGCAAGTCGCCAAAGGTCAGATCGACGCCATTCAAAAGCCGATCAACGAGGCGGCGCAGAAAGCCTATGACACCAATCAGAAGGTCATTACCGATCTGCAAGAGAAAATGCTTGGGCTTAGCGACAAGCGTCAGCAATTCATCGATCAGGCGGTCAGCCGTTTGTCGGAAGACGCGACTGCTGCCCAAGTCGCACAAACGCGCAAGCTGGCGGCTCAGCTGTTCGACCAGCAAGCCGATGCGAATGTCCAGAAATACATTGATGGGCTGACAGCGCAGGTCGCCAAGCTAAAAGACGAACGGCAAGCCGCTATCGATCAAGCAGTCAGTCTCCTGCCTGCAGGTGTTTCTCAGCAACGCATCGACCAAGTCAAGAAGGAAGCTGCCGCAGCCTATGACCAAGCCGAGGCGCAAAAGCATCTCAACGAGCTGCAACAAGAAGGCAAGCAGCTCATGGAGGCCAACAAGTCAGCGACGCAGACTTACGCCGACCAGGTTGAGCATCTCAAGGAACTGCTTGATGCCGGAGCCATAAGCCAAGACGTCTATAACAAGGCCATGGAGTCCGCGAACAATAACCTTTTGAACACCCGAACGGACGCGCAGGCCGGTGCGCAACAGGCCTTTCAGGAATACCAGGCGCAAGCTGAGAATTCAGCCTCGGCGGTCAAAAAAGCGTTCATGAGCGCCATGCAGGCCACCGATGACGCGATTGTCGGTCTCGTTACATCATCCGGCGACAGTCTGCAAAAGCTTGAAAATGTCGCCAATTCTATCGTCGCCGATATCACTAAAATGATCGTGCAACAGCAGATCACGGGGCCGCTGTTTAACTTTATCAGCGGCAGCATCGGTGGAAGTGGTGGCGGCGGTAGCAGCGGTGGCGGCATTCTCGGCGATCTGTTCGGCTCGATCTTCCATGAAGGCGGCGTGGTTGGCGAAAGCACCCCGCAACGGCGTGTTCCGGCCTATGTCTTTGCTGGTGCGCCACGTTATCACAGCGGCGGCATCGCGGGGCTTATGCCAGGAGAAATCCCCGCCATTTTGCAACGTGGCGAAACGGTGTTGCCGAAGAACAGCAGCCTGCAGAGCAATCCAGTCAACGTGATTATGAACATCACAACGCCCGACACTGGTGGGTTTCGGTCAAGTCA
>CAIQVS010000355.1 GCA_903875345.1 uncultured Pseudomonadota bacterium
AGAAAGGGATTCAATTTATGAAAAGAAAGTGGTAGAAACAGACATCGAGCGGCTGGCCGCTTAACCAGCGAAACTTAACCGGCGGGACTCTCTCTTAAGTTTGCCCAGTTTCTGTCCAACTCACGGGGGCCACCCCAGTCCCTGACGCCGAATTCCTGTTTCTCGCATCAAATCTGCCTACAACAAAGCAACAAATTGCTGCGATTCACCAACTTCGTTGAAATCATGGTTCCCGTGTTTTCGTCCTCCGCGCTGAAAGTTTGCCTGCCCACTTTTGCCGAAGCGGTAACCGGATGGGGATTGGACGTTGTATGGCCACATATCCTAGCCCTACCGCAACACAAGATCGCCATCATCGACGCAACCTCCATACAACACACACGACCGCCCTCGCAAAGCGAGATTTATCTTGATGCGCAAAAACTTGTCGGCCTTAATCCTTATGAAGAAATGGAAGCGACGATTGCCAAATACGGCATTACAGAACCCAACTTTCTGGTTTACGGCTATATCCCCGCTCAGCCGCAATAACCAGACCGCCCGATCAGATTGAATCACCCATAGTGTATTTTAGTGCCGTAAACTTTCACAACTCCCCCATATACACATTTCCGACCTTAGAATGAAACTTCCCGTGATTAAGCGAGCAACTTGTTAAAGAGGGTTCAGAAGTGTACTCTCATGGCTGCTTATGGCGTTTAAACATTTTGGCGCGTGGGAAATCCTGATATGCGTATTTTGATAACGGGCAATATGGGTTATGTCGGCCCAACACTTGTCCATCATCTGCGGCGACAATTTCCGGAAACAGAATTGATTGGTTATGATAGTGGTTTCTTCGCACATTGCCTCACTACCCTCCGAGCTTTGCCTGAAATCCAGCTCACCAAACAGGTTTTTGGGGACGTGCGGAACGTGCCGCAGTCCTTATTTGAAGGGGTTAATGCTGTCGTCCATTTGGCAGCCGTTTCCAATGACCCTATGGGAAATCGCTTTGAAGCCGTAACAGAAGACATTAACCAGAATGCAAGCCTTCGCATCGCTGAGCAAGCTCAGGCGGCAGGGGTAAAGAGTTTTGTTTTTGCTTCAAGTTGCAGTGTTTATGGTTCAGTTGAAGGCGGCGCACGCAAAGAAGGTGATCCGCTGAATCCCTTAACGACCTATGCCCGCTCTAAAATAGGCACCGAGAATGGTCTGCGCGAAATGAATCTTGGGAGCATGAAGGCCACATGCCTTCGCTTTGCAACAGCCTGCGGTATCTCCGACCGATTACGACTTGATTTAGTCGTCAATGACTTTGTAGCCTGCGCTCTTGCCCATGGCGAGATCACAGTTCTTAGCGATGGAACGCCATGGCGGCCTTTAATCGATGTAGCGGATATGGCACGCGCTATCGAATGGGCAATCCAACGGCCAGCGGAAAACAACAAACAATTCCTGGCTCTTAATGCAGGTTCCGACGACTGGAATTTTCAAGTACGTGAGCTTGCGGAAACCGTAGCGCTTGCTGTACCCGGAACTAAGGTTTCGATCAATAAGGATGCACCACCTGATAAACGATCCTATAAAGTTGATTTTAGCCTTTTCCGATCACTTGCGCCGCAATACCAGCCACGCATCAAGCTAACTGATTCGATCGCTGCCTTGCGTAATGGATTACAAGCACTGGGTTTTGCTGATCGTAGTTTCCGAAACTCACAGCAAATTCGTTTGCACGTTCTTGAAAATCACATCAAAGCAGGACGATTATCTCCTGCCCTGCATTGGGTTAGCCAAACGGGCTGACGTAGTCCTTTAGCATGGGAAAAGCGGCATCGCGATCTGAAATTATAGGATTTTGGCACGGCCAGACTATGCCCGCACTGTTCCACAAAATGCCTCTATCTTGCTGCGCCGCATATTCTTTCTGCTGATAATAAAGCATGATCGAGGGGCCGCTTTCGACCCAAAAGCCATGCGCAACACCGGCTGGCATATAAACCATCTGGTTTTTATCACCCTCTAATTTAACCAATAGGTGCTGGCCATAAGTAGCGGAGCTACGGCGCAAATCGAGCAAGACGTCATGCACCGTCCCGCTGAGGCAACAAACCATCTTGCTGCCGTCAGCAGGAGGTATTTGAAAGTGCAGTCCACGCAGAACATTACTGTGTGAGACAGAATGATAAATTTCGTCAAACCTCGTATTGAGACCACGTTCTTTGAAAAAACCCCCTTGAATCGTTTTGGTGAAAGAACCACGAGCATCCCCCCGCACCAAAGGTTGAATGACATAAACCCCAGAAAGCTTGGTTGTTGCGATTTCCATAATCAGCCCCCCACCATCTGCGCCAAGCCGTCCCTTAACCTCACGCATGGCCGCCAGTTCGGCAATGTTTCACCCCATGTCCACGGCTCCATAGTTTCACGGGCACGATACGCGCGCACACCCCATTCGGCTTTGACTTTATGGGGGCTAAGCTCATTAAAAAGCGTCACAAGACTTTTCAACGTCAAGGGTTCACCGGAGCGCAGCATATAGGTTTTTTCCTGATACGGCTTCAGGGAAAGCACGTTCTGAATCGCAGTTTCATACCCGGCAACGACATCGTCGACATGAACCAGATCCAACAGCTGACCGCCGGGCGAAAACGACAGAGGCGCGTTCTCAAGAGCGCTTTTTCTCAACATGGGGATCAGCTTGGGGCGAGGGTCATCCGGACCATAGGTGTCGGTAAGTTCAAGGGTTAGGGCGCTTATCCCCTGCGCCTTCACGTAATAGCTAAGAATATCCGAGAAACTCTGCTTGGTCGCTGCATACAGGTTAACCGGATCATACTCAGCGTTGCCAAAATGCTGCCAAGCCGATCCCGTGTGAATAAAGTGTTTACACCCTGATGTTAGAGCCGCTTCGAGCACAAGCGTAGGCAAACGAATATTACTGGCAATCAACCCGTCAATATCCGTAATTTTGTGGGTAGCCAGAAAAAGGCTGGCCAAGTGGATAACCAGTTCCGGTTTGAAGCCCTCTATTATGGCAAGCACTGTCTTTGCCTCGCCATCCCATAGCAGACGTTGCGCCTTGTCGGATATTTTTCCAAGTTGTTGTTGCGAGGATTCCGTGCGCAGCAACAAACCCAATTCATGATTTTGGATGAACTTTTGCGCCAGGTGGCTGCCGATAAAACCATTTGCGCCGGTCAGTAAAATTCGCATGTGGTCGTTCGCCTTATGATTGGCTGTGTTCATGTGTGCGGGAAATCGGGATCAAGCGCTTGTGTCGTTCCATATTTTCCAAGGCGCCTTACCGGATTGCCATAAAATTTCCAGCTTGCGTTTCTCGCGCGGGTTATCCATGCACTGCCAGAAACCGCGATGCATATAGGCCATCAATTGTTTTTCGCCAGCAAGGGTCTGCAACGGTTTTTGTTCCCATACCGAATTGTCATCATCGATGTAATCGATGACCTTTGGTTCCAGAACAAAGTAACCGCCGTTAATCAGCGAGTCATCTGTCGCGACCTTTTCACTGAAACCCGTCACCTGATCTTTCTCGAGCCGCAACACGCCCCATCGCGCCGGAGGCACAACGGCGGTGACGGTCGCCAGTTTCCCGTGACGACGATGAAAATCGATCAAGGTATCGATTCTGACGTCACTAACGCCATCGCCATAGGTGAAGCAGAACGTTTCGTCACCAATGTAATCCCGTACGCGACGCAACCGTCCTCCGGTTTGCGAGTCTTGCCCCGTATCAATCAACGTCACGCGCCACGGCTCAGCTTGGCGATGGTGATAAACCATCTGTCCCGTTCGCGGCTCAAAACTCACGTCGCTGGTGTGCAGCGCATAATTGGCAAAGTAATCTTTAATGACGTGGCTTTTGTACCCAAGGCATATGACAAATTCATTGATACCGTAATGGCTGAATGTTTTCATGATGTGCCACAAAATTGGCCGCCCGCCAATCAAGACCATCGGCTTCGGGATAAGATCGGTTTCTTCCCCAAGACGCGTTCCCAGCCCACCGGCAAGAATGACAGCTTTCATGGCAGGAGTTCCTTGAGCATTTGTTTGAACGTTTCGATCATATAGTGACGTCGCGCCTCATCGATCCCGGGCCAAACCCCGATCCAAAAGCTGTCATTCATGATTTTGTCGGTATTCGTCAAATCGCCCACAACCCGATAATTCACATCCTTGAACGCGGGCTGCTTGGTCAGGTTGCCGCCGAACAGAAGCCGCGTGCCGACCTTATGATTCTCAAGGTAATTGATGACTTCGCGCCGCTTGAGTTTACTGCCGTCACGCACGGTCAGCAAAAGCCCAAACCAGCTCGGATCGCTGCCCGGCGTGGCTTGAGGCAGCATAAAATGCTCGGTTAGACCTTCGCGTTCAAACAATGCGCAAAGCAATTTAAAATTCTCGCGACGCTTGGCAATAAACCCATCCACCTTAGCCAGCTGGCTGATCCCCATCGCCGCCTGCATGTCCGTGGCCTTCAGATTATACCCAATATGCGAAAAGAGGAACTTGTGGTCAAAACCGTGAGGCATATTTCCCAACTGCCAATCGAAACGCCGACTGCAAGTATTAGCCATGCCCGGCGCACACCAGCAATCACGCCCCCAATCACGATAAGACTCGGCCTGCATCATCAGCGACTTCCGGTTACTCATGACAGCGCCACCCTCACCCATTGTCATATGGTGAGCTGGATAAAAACTGAGCGTAGCGACATCGCCAAAAGTGCCGACGTTCTGACCTTCAAACGTCGCGCCAAAAGCATCACAGCAATCCTCGACAAGATATAAATCGTGCTGCTTACACAGTTCGGCCACGGCTTTAACATTGTACGGGTTGCCGAGCGTATGCGCGATCATGATCGCTTTGGTCTTTGGCGTGATGGCCGAGGCAAGACGGTCAATGTTCACATTGGCCGTTTCCAGATCCACATCGACAAAAACAGGAATGCAGTTGTTCTGAATGATGGGAGCAACGGTCGTCGGAAATCCGGCAGCAACGGTGATAACCTCGCTCCCGGCCTTGACTTGCTTGTCGTTGAGCTTCCATGAAGTCAGGCATGTAAAGGCAAGCAAATTCGCCGCCGACCCCGAAACCGTCAAACGGACATGACGGAATCCCAACCGCTCACCAAGCTTGGCCTCAAATTCTGTCGTGAACCGTCCCGCCGTCAGCCAGAGATCCAGCGAAGCATCGATGAGCTGACGCAAATCCTGCGCATCAAGAACTTTACCGGCGCATGGGATGTAGGTTTCCCCAGGTTTGAAACTATTTTTTTGACTGGCTTCAAAATAGGTATCACTAAGTTGCAGAATCTGTTCACGAAGTTCTGAGCTGTTTGTCATGTGGGTGCCGGGAGCCGAAGGAGGGACATTGCATTTAATTTAGACTATAAATCCTCCCCAATTGCAATTCCAACTCATCAGTTCTTACCACCCCATGATTTTTAGAGGGTAAGGAGGAGTGAGGGCTTGTGCGCAGGAAAGAAGGAAACGGATGCCATCTTTGACGGTGGAGCAGAGAGAGCGAAGATGCTGTTTCAAACTGCCTTTTTGCGGCGTTTTTTTTGAAGCTGGCGGCCATTGGCCGTTGCCCAATAGAGGCCGATGGATAAGACAAGAATGAGGCGGGAGAGCCGGTCGGGTCTTTGCAGATGCGTGCTTTCCAAACCAAAGCCACGGCTTTTATAATCAGCAAACAGGGTTTCGATGCCCCAACGTAGGCCATAATCCAACACCGTGGTGCGCGACGGCGCTGTGTTCATCGCAATAAACCACGGTTCTGTGTGTCCCGCATCGTGAATAAACCCGACATTGGTTTCAACCTCGCTTCCGGCAAGCTTCATTCCACATACGCCCTGCGGGGCGAGTTTGGGTATTTCATCGATGCGCATTTCACCGCC
>CAIQVS010000356.1 GCA_903875345.1 uncultured Pseudomonadota bacterium
CAGAACCGTTAATCAAAGAGCGTCTTGTTATTGATGACAACAGCTTTGCAGAATTGACGCTGTGGCGAGTGCCTCAGTCTGTTAAGGGCAGTTTACACGCTTTCAAATACAGGTTGGCGTTCGTGGCAGATGGCATTTGCGTACTGCGCTACGATAACGAAGTCGGCAAGGGTGACCACAAGCACATTGGCAACGTTGAATACACTTACGTTTTCACGACACCGCAACGCTTGCTGGTTGATTTCTGGAATGATGTGGATGCGTGGAGAATGGAGCATGGGTAATGTAACCATTGGGGTGGCCGACCGGGAGTTGGTTTCGGCCCGCTTTATCGAGGCTTTTGAAACGAATACGCCCCAAGGCACCTTCATCAATTTTGAAAGCGAACAGCAGTTATGGAAAACACTGACATTGAAGCGCTGGGAAATTCTCAAAGTATTGACCGGTGCGGGGCCTGTGTCCATCCGCGAGGCGGCAAGGCGCGTAGACCGTGATGTTAAGGCAGTGCATAGTGATGTGAAAGCCTTGTTGCATACTGGCATTCTGGACAAAACCGAGGACGGCAAGATCGTTTTCCCTTACGACGCTGTGCATGTGGATTTTGTGCTAAAGGCCGCATAATCCGTACAAGCTGGGTGGAGTCCTGTCGGGTCTCGGCACAACCAGAGTCCACTTAAGCATCCGATTGGACACAGAGGAGGTATTAGGGGCAAAATGTGCTGGGTTTGGCTCTTGTATCAGGCAACAGTTGGATGCCGCAAACGTCAGGCAGTACGGGCTACGGCAAAACGCCCCTCAACATCGGCGTTAGGCGTTTAATACCACATTTACGATAAAGTAGAAATGAACTATATATACCTTGATTGGAATGTTATGCAAAATTTTCTCTCCAATATTTGGCAATTGAGGGATGATCCAGACTACTACAAAAAATTCAGAAATGGTGTTGCGAAACTAAAAGAGAAATTCAGCAAAACAGACACTATTCTAAATCAAGAATCGGACTACTTTAACAAAATTATTCCATTCTTAGATTTTTTTGATATTGATGACGAGAATGTTTTAGAACACAAGTTTGATGAAGCGTTAAAAGCTTTTTTAGCTATTGATGGAAGAAATATAAATAACATGAAAACTGGTGAAAAAATACAAGTCGCCTATATGTTATTGGACTTCCATCCTCGATTTAGAGATAAAGTGAATAAGAAGAATCGACCATCTAATATCGGAAGGGATTTAAAAAACTTCTTCTTCGCTTCTCAAGCAAAATATTACGTCACAGAAGATAAAGCAACCCTAAAAAAAGCAGCATTTGTGAGTAACTACTTATCCCTCAGAGTTAAAGTTGAAAACATGAGTAATTTTTTTCAAGATTTTGTTGAAAAAATCTTATGCGTTGAAGCTAAAATGGAACGCCCGGTCGGGCAACGTCTCTTTGTTGCCCGACAAAAGAGCAAGGGCAAAGAGAAAAGCCATGCACCCTCGGCCGCCCAACCGTTCTTCGCTCAAGCGGACGCGGGGTGACATTTTGGCTCCGTGGCGAGGCTTTCCCGCCGCGCCGCTTAGTTCGGGCGATAGACGTTGCCAGACAATCAACCCCGGCTAAGTCACGATTGCTGCCGCTCTTTCTGGAACTCCGTAGGCTAGAGCCAACGCTTTGTAAAGGATGGGATTGGCAGCAGCGGCCCTAGCTGCGTTATCGAGTTCAAGCGGGCTTTTGCCCAGCAGAGTGAGAATATGAGCGTTTAATTCGTCTTCAGGAATAGTCCTCAAACGCTGCGCCAGTAACTGTGCCCGTTCATGTTCCGCATCCGCTTGGGCCTTAATGGCCGAGGCCACTGCATTATTGCGCGCTTTGACAATCCAATCATTGATAGTTAATACACCCTTACCATCGAAAGTTAGGTTGATTTTCTGCAACAATGCCTCAAAGCCAAAAACGCCTATGAATGCAAACCAAAACCATGCGAACTCTATTTGTTCAGGTGGCCAATGCTTAGTTTCATTGATATCCTTTGTTTTTGCCGTTGAAGGCGAATCTTGTTTTATAGATGATTCAAACGCACTTGCAGGCTCAACAATATTTTTAGAGGTTGCGCCAGCGGTAAGAGTGGTAGCAATGTTGCCAAGCAACAAAATAGTGAAGTAGGTAGCCGAGTTTCCGGTCAAACAGGGCCGGAAGCCTGACTTGGATATGTATTGCAACTCAATGATGCCGATTAATATACTGAATACCGCTGCAAGTGCTACGGCTATCAGAATGTCACTCATACCGTCGCACCTCGCGTTCTGCTTCCAAACCATCCGCAGTGACAAAATAGATATTAAAATCTTCAATTCCAGCGTTTTTTTCGGCAATCAGATTGGCTTGTTCCAATTCTTGCAGAGCCTGCTTTGTCACAGTGCGGTCAAAGCCAGTGCTTTTGACAAGATCACCGAAACGGATGGAGCGATTGCTGACAACTTGTGTGAACACCTGATTGTTTGCACTGGGAGCCAGAGCGGAAAGCTTTGTTAAGGTCATAGCCATATACAGCGTTTTTAATATCGAAGAGTTACTTGTTGGGTTATATCATTTTGCAAAGCAGTTCATACACAGGATGGTTTGATTGAGTGTCCTTTATTATATTCTTTGTTAAGAAAAAACGC
>CAIQVS010000357.1 GCA_903875345.1 uncultured Pseudomonadota bacterium
GACAAGAATCAAAATATTTGTCAAAAGGAAAACAGGCTTCTTCTTTAATGTCTGATCAAGCCACAGACTAATTTTCTAACACACACACGGAAGCACGCACAATTCTATACTGCTAATGGCCTTGATTAGCAGTTCTGAATTATCAAATAACAGCGAAATAGAATTAAAAAGCCAGATTAAGGGCTATCTGTGGAGCGATGTAAGACGCCGAGTTGCGTCCTGCTGCTGAGAATTCAACGCCGCCGATGATGCCTAACGTATCCGACCAATTATATTCAAGTGCTGGCGCTAAGGCTAAACTCGTGCTGCTTGCCAGATTGGTGTGCACCAAATTGCCATATCCATCGGTGCCGCTGAGGTGTGCCGTGTCAGCGTAATTTCCAACGACATCGAGCGCCAGAACCCATCTTTGGTTGAGGCCATACTCAGCGCCTATACCGGCTTGCGTCGAAATGCCTGGCAGGGCATTTCCCTGGAAGCCTTGGCTGGTTCCATACACGCTCACATCATGCACCGGCGCATTGGCCAGAGGCTCATAAACCGATCCCCAGAATCGCAACCGCAAAGGATGGTCATCCCACGTGTCGAACAACGATTGAAGCAAAACGCCTTCCTTGGCCGTAAAGGCGCCGCTGCCAAGTCCATCAAGCCCGCTGTGCAGACGCTCATATTCTCCGGTTGGGAAACTCATGCCAAGAATGAATGTGACCGATGGCGCGCCTGTTTTATTATTCTGGTTGATCACTCGATAATCGAACTCAATCGGTAAATCGGCAATCCTCACCCCTTGCGATGTTGTCTGACCGTTCCATGTAAAAGCAAAAACAGGAACCGCCTGCACGGAAAGCTGATCAGTAATGCTATACTTCAACAGGGTCGCCTCTTGTATCTGGCTGCTGTCGTGCTGAACCGAATGACGAGCCCAATTAGCATCATAAGTGCCGTTATTGCCTTGAAAGATGAGGTAAGGCTCAACCCCAAGAATTCCGGCCTTGGGAATTGCTGGCGACGGCGATTCAAGCGATCCGGTGAACCACTGGTCTTGCACCGTCGTATCATTGTAGTCGTGCGCGGAAGCCGCTGACGATACGCAGAAGGTTACGAGTACAATAGGTAGCCATTTGTTTGTCATATCAATGAACTCCGCCAGCCAGTCCGGGAAAAAGCACGAGCAGCGCGCCTGTCATGCCGGATACGGCAATGGCCACGACAAGCAATCCGAAAACTTTTTCTGTCGCCAACAAACCTTCGGCGCCAACCAGTTTGGTGATGGGTATGGCCAGGAAATCCAGAATAATAATAAGCGCGGCGTTAAGGAGGATGGCGAGAAGCGCTGCGATATAAACGGGCTTATCCCCTGTGCCCCACGCGATCACGACCGACAACACGCCGGGGCCGCCGTAAATGGGAAAGCCCAAGGGCATGATGCCGACTCCGGATGGCGTTGGTATGCCTTTTGTCTCAACAGCGCTTGCTTTCATAATCATCGTATTTGAGGCAACGTGCAGATGATGCGTAGTATCTTCGTTCGGCGCGGTTTGTTTTGTCGGTGTCGGGGCGTTCATCATCTTCCAGCCGATAACGGCAACAATCGCCATACCCGCCACGCGTAACGCGGCTACGCTAATGCCAAAGAATCCCAAAATGGCGTTGCCGATAAAAAGCGCCAGTACGGCGGCGGCCGTGTAAGTCGCCGCAGCGATCAGAGCCGTTTTGCGCTGTTGTGCGCCGCTCTGGCCATTCGTCGCGGCGACAAAGATCGGGATAATGGCGATGGTGCCAGTGATCGCGAATAAACTGACGGCCATTGTAAGAAAAGATGCAACTTCCATTTTACAAGCCTCTATTGACGCCAGATAAAGGCGGCGGTTTTATTGGCACAAGCAACGGCTTCCCTTGAAATGATTTGGACGTTGGCCTTACGTCTGTGTTTTGCCACGACAGTGGCTCAAAATCGGAGTCAGGCGCTTTCCAGCTCGGTTTATGGAAGGTGAAGAGAATAAAGGGAATGGCGGCAAAGATCACCGTGCCCGCCATCAAGATTCCAACATAAATGACTGGGCTGCCGGTAGGTATCTGCGCCGGTGGAATGAAACTGAAGACAGCCGCGATGGCGCAACCGATCACGCCAATGCCGCCGACAATCCACATGCCGTAATTGCCACCGGGTATTTTGAAAGGCCGCAACTTGTCAGGCTGGCTGTAACGGAGAGATATACCGGCCACAAACATGATCAGACACATCAGCAGATAGACAATCGTCGCCATCTGGCTAAGGATTTGATAAGCGGACTGCACCGACGGTAAAATCGTAAAAGCCGCGCTGAGTATCGTGACAATAACGCCTTGGGTAATCAGGATATTGGTGGGGATACCATTGGCATTTGTTTTCTGAAAAATGTGGGGCAAATAACCGGCTTTTCCTACCGCCAGCAAACCTGTGGAAGGTCCGGCGACGATGGCGCTGACTTGACCCAGCACGCCGAACGCCAACATGGCCGCCATGATATTGCCGGTCCACGGCAAGCCGAACGATGCCCATAAATCGCGGTAGGCGATCAGCAAACTGCGGTTGAGATTAATGTCCGCATGCGGGATGACTACACCGACAGCGAGTGTGCCGAGAACAAAGATGACGACAACGATGGTTGTGGCGACCAGGATCGCCAGCGGATAGTCCCGCGTCGGGTTTTTTAAATCCTGAATATGCACAGCCTGAGTTTCGATACCGCCAAAATAAAGAAACACGCCAGCGGCCAGAACCATGTTTTTGAAATGGCTGAAATCAGGCAGATAACCCGTATCCAATGGCATCTGGATCGGTTTTCCCATCATCACATAAACGACGGCGAGAAGAATGAGGATAACGCCGGGAATGATCGTGCCGAACAAGCCACCGAGGGAGCTGAGTTTGGCTGAAGCCCCCATACCGCGAAACGTAAACAGAGTCACAAACCAGAATACGGCCAATAACATTATGGTTGTATAGATTTTATTATCTGCGAGCGATGCGTCGAACGCGGGTGATCCAAAAATATATGCAAGCGCGGCGGCAGCAAAGACGAGCACCGTCGGGAACCAAATCACAATTGTTTGCCATTCATAATAAAGGGCGGCAAATCCCCATTTAGGGCCGAAGGCTTCCGCAACCCAACGAAAAACGCCCCCTTTATTGGGGAAGGTGCTCGCAAGTTCTGCAGCTACCAGTGACATCGGAATAAGAAAAACGAGCGCGGCAAAAAGATAATAGAAAATGGAGGTCAACCCATATTCCGCCATTGAGGGCATGCCGCGCAAACTGACGATTGTCGTTACATTCATGATGGCAAAAGTCATCATGCTGATAATGACTTTTTTCTTTGTCCCTTGCGGAGCTGTGCTCGTTTGCGCCGCGTGCTCACTATTTATGTTGGACATCGTTGTCTGTTCTTTCATGCCGGGGAAAAACAGTCGAACGCATCGTCCGACTGTCCGGAAAAGCCAGCCATATTTTAGGCTTTCATCACTTCATCGCGTGCAATGTGTACGCAGGTCAGCACCCATTGCATGACTTCAGGCGTGATGAAGACATTCATGGGGTAGGATTTCAGCGCGTAGATCAAGGCCTCCGCATCCTTGCCGTCGCGGTTATAATCGGCGTTACGGAATCCGGTCGTATAGCTCGTATAGGGGGTATATTTGCCATCGATCTTTTTGCCTGAGCGGAACCATTCGAACAATTTATCGCCAACGGCTTGCGTCAGTTTGTTGTGTTTGACCAACTCATCGCGCGATGAGGCGTTCGTTAGTTCTTTCTCGAATTGGGCTTTGGCGTCCGTGTCTTTCTCGTAAATTCGGAACAAGGTCACGATGCCGGAATCTTCATGATTGACGCAGACCATGTCTTTTTGTGAGTCCAGAAGATCGACAAGGGCATATTTGGATTCCAGAATTCCGCCAAGTATGGCTTGCATGCCCTCTTTGCCGAAATACTTTAAGGTTGCCCAACCGGCGAGGGGGCCGGACGCCGTGCGTGAGACTTCAAGCGTGTAATACAAGGGGCTGTAGGGCGTGCGCGCCTGCAAATAAGCATTCTCTCCGCGCCTATGGATGGATTCAAATTCCTCCGCGTTCTTGTATATGAAACAACTGCTGACATAGGGTGCCCAACCCATCTTATGAAAATCTATTCCGGCGGCATCGGCATGGCTAAGTTCCGCCATCGCCTGACCGTTCTGTTTCAGGATCGGCAGAATACGTTCGGAAAATTCCAAAGGATTTTTCTCGAAATCATAATCCTTAAAATAAACCCATGACCAGCCGCAGACGGCGTCGGCGTAAAGGATGGCTTTTCCGTAACCTTTTGGATTGGGGTAGCGATCCAGCAGCGCCCGCACTTTCGCAATCGGGTCAAAGGCGTTGGCGTCCGTCGTTCCCATTGTGCAGATGATCGTGGCAACGGGTATTTTCTTGGCCGTCAAATCTATGAGGATTTCTTCAAGATGTGCCAAATCCATGACATTGCTTTTCTCATCGGTGCGCACATGGACGATGTTATCCATGCCGATGCCTAACCAATCCGTCACGGTCTGTTGTACATAATGCGCTTGCTGCGAGCAGATAATCTTGACGTCAGTACGCAGCCCTTTTTGCCGTATATCGGGCATAACGCGCGTTAGGCCATATTTGACGCCGTAGTTAAAGCATCCGCCGCCGCCATAGGTATAGATCGCGCCGGTTTTGACGGGATCCCAGCCGATCAGATTGCCAAGCATGCCTGCGGATTCGAGTTCGGCGATGTGCACATTCCATGCGCTTTCGCCCTCGATGCAATTGACGGCAAAAACCTGCGACAACATGGAAGCGATGATCGCAGCCGTGTTGGCCTGAGGCGCCACGTTAAACATGGTCATCGGGTGGCCCCAGTTGGGGGCGCCTTCGAACAATTTGATGCAATCGTCGATAACGGTATCGAGATCGCCCATCTCCTGATTGATTTTAACATTCTTCACGGCAGGATATTTATAAGTCAGTGCCGGGTTCTCACCGAGATAGGCGGGACCGCCTTTTTCCGGACGAAGCATGTCGATTTTTTCAACAAACTTCTCAATTTGCTGCGCCAAAGGGTCTTTGCCGCCGCGATAAGGCGAAGGAAATTCGCCGATCATTTTGGCATGATATTTCGCCCATTTCGGAGCTTTACCATCCGCAGCCCCCTCGGCATGCCAATGATCGCGCTGATCCTGTTCGGAAAAAAGTTTCGTGACGGTTGCTGTTCGCGCCGGGATGTTCATGGGGAAACCTTCTGACGTTTGTGGTGAAGATGATCTGCAAAACATGACTGCAAGCCGACAGCCTAAGGCAATCCATTACCCTTCTTTCAAAAGTCATTTTGACATTTATCAAAGGAGCTTTTCTTTTCGTGCTTTGAACAAGCACGACGTGTCGCGCATGAGTTATTTCATCGCTAAAGCGCAACATTGCTCAGCCTGTTGACCATAGTCTTTGGCTAGACGGGCGTTTTCGTTGGCTTGCTGGTAATCGCCATAAACATAATGGGCTGCGGCATTGCGGTGAAACTCCGCAGCTTCCTCGTGATGTTCGGCGGCGGCGACATGATGATCGGCGCAAGTCATGATAAGCGTTGATTGGGCTTGTTTGATTTGCATGGGAAATTCCTCTGACGTGAAAGTACGAGGTGATGCTTTTTACTTAACCCTCAAGGACTATTCTGCATCGTGTCATTAGAAGCATATTTTGGAGAGCGCTATTTTGACTTATGTGAAATGAACTGCCTGAACCTGTCAGCCCCAATCGTCGTCAAAACTGACGGTTTAGCCTTGCTGCGGTCAGAGCAAGACTCTGAAGGCCAAGTGTGGTATAACTTAAGCCTTATGAATACCAGAACAGAAGTCAGCGAGACGACCGCCCCTAAAATTTCAGGTTCAACTCTCGGCTATCTAAAAAGTGTTCCGCTTCTTTCCAATCTCACCGACGAAGAGATCGCCTATTTTGACAAGGCAGCTCAAATCCGATCCTATAAAAAAGGCAAAATCATATTTCTTCAGGGCGAAACGCCGAAGTTTTTCTATATCATCGGCGGCGGATGGATAAAATTATTTCGCACCATGCCGGAAGGCGACGAAGTCATCGTCGACATGCTCACGACCGGGCACACGTTCGGCGAGAGCGCCATCTTCGAGCAAGACTGCCAGATGTGCAGCGCTCAAGTCGTCGAAGATGTGTCGCTGCTCAGCATTCCTTCAGGGGTGCTTAAAGAACAAATACGCAGCAACTCCACGCTGGCACTGAACATGTTGTCCACCATGTCGCGGCATCATCGCCATCATGTGAGCGCGCTGGCCTTCAACACGATGCTGAGCGCGCCGCAACGTATCGGCTGCTTTCTGCTGCAGTTATGTCCACCCGGCGATAACAAAAAGAATGTCACGTTCAATCTGCCTTACGACAAAACATTGATTGCCGACACGCTCGGCATGAAGGGGGCGACCTTTTCGCGGGCGCTGAACATATTACGACAAAAAACGAAAATTCACATTGACGGTGCGTGCGTTACAGTTGAATCCGTGCCGCTATTGGCGAAATACGTCTACGGCTCGTTGGGAACAAAGTACATATCCGCCGACATGTGATTATCCGAAAATGGTATTCAGCCATCCCCAGTCGAGGTTGGCGGGGTGATCGATATACTCCTGCGGATTCTCGACCACATGTTTCAAATAGCTGTATTTGAACGGCCACACGTCTTTCGGAGCGATACGCGTTTTTTCGATGATGCGAATTTTCATGTCTTCGGTGAGTTGGAGCGTATAGATGATTTTGGGGCGGTCGTCATAAACCGCACATTGGAGAATGTTATCCGGCCCCAGATTTTTCCAACGTGCTCGCCATATCTCCATGTAAGGAAACTTGTCTTTGTTTTTTTCGATGGCCTGATTGCATATGTCAAGATAACGCTCGAAGATGCGTTCATATTCCTCGACCGTTGCAATGTCTTTTTCTGCATCCAACATAGACTC
>CAIQVS010000358.1 GCA_903875345.1 uncultured Pseudomonadota bacterium
AGAAAAGCCTTCAACCTCGCCATTCGCTGGAACTGGATCGACAAGAATCCAGTTGTCGGCGTGCGCCGCAATCATGAGGAACGGCGCAACCGCTATCTCAACAAAAATGAGATTGCAGCCCTGGCGATGGCGCTGAACGCGCATCACGAACATGGTTCTGCGAATGCCATTAAACTGTTGATGCTCACCGGCGCCCGAAAGAATGAGGTGTTAAGCGCTACATGGGACATGTTCGATCTTGAAAACGGTATCTGGACAAAACCCAGCGCGCACACCAAGCAACGTAAACTTCACCGTGTGCCGTTGAGCGCACCCGCTTTAAAACTTCTCATCGATATCAAGCAAAAAGCCGTAACCAGCAAATCGCCCTATGTCTTCCCCGGTCTCAATGGCAAGCCATTAACGGAGATCAAGAAAACTTGGCTTTCCGTCTGCAAGGCCGCAGGCCTTACCGACAAAACCCCGAAAAAGGATCGGGAAGGCAAGATTGTGAAAGATGACAAAGGCAATGTCGTCATGATCGACTGGCCAAATGTCCGCATTCATGATCTGCGCCATTCGTTCGCCAGCATTCTGGTTTCGTCGGGCGCGTCGCTGCCGCTGATCGGCCAGATGCTTGGGCACACCCAAGTCACAACGACCCAACGCTACGCCCATCTTTATGATGATCCGCTTCGCAAAGCCGCCGATCTGGTCGGACAGGCCATGCCGATGCTCATCACCAGCGAGGAAAATCCGTCAAAGAAAACAAGAAAGGCGTGACATGACCGCAGACTGGATCAAAAAGCTGCCGACCTCATCGATATCATCATTGCTGGAAACCTTGTTGCTTCAATCCTATTTGTTGATAGATGAGGAGTTTGTTGAATCCGGTTACTGGAAGCTGAACAAGTGGTTGATGCAGAAAATCAGAAAAACGAACAACCAAATACTTCTGGCCAAAACAAAAGACGAAGCTGTTATGGCGGAGGCACAAGTGAGATTGCTGAAGGAAGTGCAACAGCAGGTCAGCAATCTTGCTAAAAAGAACGCTGCTAAATGTCTTCTCCACGGAGAATTTTATGCGACGGCTTATCTCGATGGAGAAATGCTGATCGTTCCGTCGCGAGCATGGTCCGGCAACATTGATTGGGATGCAGAAAAAGTTGTGCTGGCGCACAAGGAATATTCCCATGTCCGCATCATATCTCATGCACGATTGACGGAAGATCAGCTTGATTTGGTGAAACAATACGCGGCTGGTGATGTTGACGTCCATCATGCCGATGACAGGATGCCGGGGCGCCCCTCCAATATGCACTTGATCGAACAAAAAATGCGGCAACGATTGACTACTCGAGAAATGGAAAAATCTCTCACCAAAGAATCTGAAGTTTTGGTAGAATGGTTCAAAGTTAATCATCCCGACAAGAAATCGCCAACAGCAAAGGCTGTTGAAAACAAGATGCGGTCGTTGTATCGCGAACTGAAAAGCAAATCCAAGTAAACCCCCAATATTATAATTTCGGGGTGGGTTTAGGGTTCTTTTTTGGGCATCGAATCTCGGTCACCCTCCAAGCATGTCAGCGCAAGACGCTGCAACCGCAAGGAGGATGAAAGATGGAAGCCCCGTTATCCGGCGCTGTCGCCGATTCTGCCCCTGATTTTCTGCAGGGGTATCTCAGTGAAGATGAATATGCGCGCCAACGCGGCGTGTCGCTCCGCACCTGCCAGCGCGACCGCGCCCTGCGCCAATCCCCACCTTACGTCATCATTGGTCGGCAGGTTTACTATAGGCTGGAAGCTGTGCGCGAATGGCTGATTAAGCACGAACGCGTTGAAGAGCGCCAGTCTCAAAGTTTTGCCCGGCGGGTGACGCGATGACCATAGATGCGACCAAAGCAGAGTTGTTCAAACACGGCATGACACGCGATACGCTTGAAGCCGCTATCTCAGCCGACTCCACGCCGATGTATAAAAAGGCCATATTCCGCGCGATGCGCGATTACGGCGTTAACTTCCTGACTTTTCAACCCAATCATCCATTCCTTGATATCGATGTCCTTAAATCTATCAAATCTGCTGTTGTTCTGATCGATGATCAAGGCGACTGGCCTTGTGGTCCCAAAGGATTTGAGAGTAGTGCGCTCAATCATTTGACCACCGGCTCCGATTGCATCGCGGTGATCTGCGATGGCTCATATCCGGACATATACACTTACATCAGTCTGATGGCGGGGATGCATCGATGCATGACCATGGTGATCGAAACCAGACCTGAATATGAACAAGAGTGGCTACGCTATGCCGAAAGCATGGCGCCTGCATCATTCATCCTGCGTGGTAGCCGTTTGTGGAGAGATAGGGAATGGCTATGAGCGCCAACCACAGCATTGCAGCGCTTGCAGCCCTATTGAATGGACGAATGCGGGATCTGGCGCTAGAGCTTCTTGGCGCGCCTAACCCAAATCTCAGCACCATGAGGCAACTACGTTACGGCAATAAAGGCAGTCTGGCGATTGAGATCGAAGGGGAAAAGATTGGCACATGGTATGACCATGAACATGGTGTCGGCGGCGACGGGCTGGAACTGATCCGGCATACACTGAAATTGCATAACGGCGCGACTTACGATTGGGCGCGGAATTGGCTGGGACTGCCGTCGCAGAAACCGGATATCAAAACGGCGACTTCGCCGGACGTGAAGCAGAATAAAAATCTCTCGCCGAAACAGCGCGCCGAAAAGGTTGCCGACATCATCGCCGGATGTTGCGACACCATTGAGGGAACTCCGGCAGAGTTTTATCTCAAGCGGCGCGGCATTACCATACCACCTCCCGTAAGCATCCGTTTTAGGCCTTATGCTTGGGGCAGCATCGGCGCGATGGTGGCGCTGGCAACCGATAACAACGGCAATGTTTTGGCGCTGCAGCAGATTTATCTTACCGCCGATGGAAAGAAAGCCGATCTGGAGGTAGTCAAGCGCACCAACAAGGCAGTCGATAAATGGGCCGAACAGGCCTCGGTACGATTGCCGGGCAATACGCCGTTGGTTTTAGCCGAGGGGGTTGAGACCGCGCTGTCGATCTGGCAAGCGACGGGGCATGAAACATGGGCATGTCTCGGCGTCAGCAATATGAGCAGAGCGGCTGTACCGGAAGGAGCCGATGTCATCATCGCGCGCGACGGCGACGTGCCGGGCAGCAAGGCCGATCGCCAGATCAAACAGGTGGTTGCCAAGCTACAGGCACGCGGTCACAAGATTCTGGTCGCCGCGCCGCCTGAAGGCAAGGATTTTAACGATCTGCTTCAGCTTGAAGGAGCAGACGTCGTGCGCACGTTGATCGCGGATGCTAAACCGCTTGAGACTGAGCTGGCCCCCGAAAACTGGACAGGTAGCTAAGAGAGAGTCGCGCCCCTAAAATGGCGGAAAGCCAAGGGGATAGAGATGACAAACATCCGAAAGAAACACAGCGCAGAGTTTAAGGCGAAAGTGGCTATGGCGGC
>CAIQVS010000359.1 GCA_903875345.1 uncultured Pseudomonadota bacterium
GCCGCCATAGCCACTTTCGCCTTAAACTCTGCGCTGTGTTTCTTTCGGATGTTTGTCATCTCTATCCCCTTGGCTTTCCGCCATTTTAGGGGCGCGACTCTCTCTTAGCTACCTGTCCAGTTTTCGGGGGCCAGCTCAGATTGCATTGCAGCCCGATGCTTTTGCGCGAAGCTTTTATCGATGCATTCAACATTGACGATTTGAATGACCTGCCGCGTCACTTATTTGACGATGCCATACGGCATCTGGCTGGGTTTGTTGGCGCGAACTGAGTTAGCGGCGAACCACAACCAGAAAGCCTAATTTTTCAAGAAATTCTTCCTGCCGGTTAGCGGCTTTGATGACTCAATGCATACCATAAGCGCGCACCAGTTCTTTAAACGTGCCGTTTCGTGGCGGCCGGTCGTTTAGGGTGACGAAAAAGCCGTCACCTATTCAAGGGAGAATGAGTGATGGATAAAACTAAACTGGCCAATCAGATTAAGAAATTCGAGGAATTTCTGATCGTCGATCAAGGGTTGAGTAAAACAACTGTGGGTGGTTATTGCCGAGCCGTGAGCATTGCCTTGCGACGGATGCACAAATTTGTGCCTCAATATGATGACGTGAAAAAGCATCTCTTGTGGATGCATGCAAATGAGTACAGCTACAGCCACATCGTTAATACCAGCTTGGCGATCGAACAATATGCACGTTCCCATGGCATGACTATAAAATTGGGACGCCCGCGCAAACCCACACGGGTTGTGCAGGACATCCTGACGGAATCCGAGGTGTCGCGGCTAATCCAAGCCGCGAAGGGAGTGCGCGAAAAAGCCATCATCTGCCTGCTAGCCTATTCCGGCATTCGCAATAGCGAGCTATGTGGCCTGCGCGTGGAGCACGTGAATCTTGGCGACAACCACATCACCATCAAAGGCGGCAAGAACAACAAAGACCGGCGTACCAACATTGCTGCCGAATGCACCAAGACCCTTATCGACTATCTGGTAGCTTACAAGAGGGAGCCTGAAAGTTTCCTGTTTACAACCATTGTAAACAATAACCGGTTGGCAACCTGCGACACGCGCAAGCTGATAAGAACCGTTGCCAAACGTGCCAATATCGGACGGCGAGTATTCCCGCACCTGTTCCGACACTCGTTGGCAACAAATCTGCTGAACCGAGGCGCGAGCCTGATCATGATAAAAAACCAGCTCGGTCATTCCTTTATCGAGAGCACAATGATCTACGCTACCTCGATGCCGTTCCGCACGCGCTCCGAATATGATTATTTTAAACCGGCGTATATGTGAGGCTGAGCCAAGCAAAGCTTATATGTGGGCGCTTCTGCATGGAGCGTCCCACATATGAGTGCGGGCGATGGCAACGAATGTTCTAATCGACGACGCAGGTGAGCATGTCGTCTACGCGTTCTTTGATTTCCGTTTCCTTCTGTGTGCCGCTCATTTTGCGGCATTTTTTGTAGGTTTTGCACACGACTTTGGCGAGGGTAGCCGGATCAACATCGAAGCCTTTGCAGCGGGTTTGCGCGTAGGTAAGTATTTCGCGCAGAATTGCCTCGTCGACATCGTTGTCGACCGACTTGATGTCCTGTGCATTAACTTCATCAACCAAAGCGGACACGCGGACGTTATAAAACTTCGCCAGCTTTTCGAGCCAGGCGAGGCTGATATTGCGCGTTCCCTTTTCGAAACGCTGAATCGTTTGAGGCGTCACCTTATGCGCTTTGGCGACTTGCTCTTGGGTAAAACCCGCATCTTCTCGTATGGTTTTCAATCGGTTCATCTGCTTCACCCTATCCAATTCGGATTAAGCACCCTATCCGAATTGGATGGTTAATGCAAATAGTTTCATCAATACATCCAAATAGGCATTTTTAATCTTGCCTTAACTAGTCCAAATGGGATATGTGATTATCCCATGAAACTAGCTGATTACCTCACAGAGAAAAATCTCTCCCACGCGGAATTCGCGCGGATGCTTGGCATGGACAGCACCAGCGCGGCTCTCAACGTCTCCAGATATGCCAGAGGACTGCGCCGTCCGCGCCC
>CAIQVS010000360.1 GCA_903875345.1 uncultured Pseudomonadota bacterium
ATGAAATTACCAGTACTCTTCACTGCAATCGGTCGTGCCTTCGCTCCAAAGCAATCGCGCGCGTCTGCAGGTGTGCCGTCCTACGGGATGATCCCGCCGCTCGGATCCGTGCCAAGCGCATCGGGGCTGATGATTTCGCAGGCGACGGCAATGGCGGTGTCCGCTGTCTATGCCTGCGTTTCCATTCGGGCAAAGGATGTAGCGCGTTGCGCACCGCGTCTGTTTGTTAGGAACAAGGCCGGTGGACGCGATCTCGTTACTGATCACGTCATTGCCAAACTGTTCATGCGGCCTAACCGCCAGCAGACCTGGTTTGAATTCTGGCAACAGATGATGATCGGCTATCTGCTGCGCGGCAATGCTTATGCCGCCATCTTGCGCGACCGGCGCGGCAATCCGGTCGAGCTAATACCGATCAATCCCGATGCCGTCATGGTGTTGGAAGCCTCTGACGGTTCGATCTTCTACAACGTCAACCGCATCGGCCTATGGCAGATCGCCATGCTGCGCAATATGCCGGTGGCGGTTCCCGAAGAGGATATGTTCCATCTGCGGGGCATCAGTTTCAATTCGCTGGTCGGTGTATCGACCATCGGTCTGGGGCGTGATGCCATCGGTCTTGCGATGGGTCTTGAGCAGCAAGCTTCACGCTGGGTCGGTAATGGCGCTCGTCCCTCCGGTGTGTTGAAATCCAAGACGCGGCTCTCGGAACCGGCGGCCATGCGCCTTAAGCAGCAATGGCAAGCCTTTACTGGTGGTTTGCAGAATGTCGGACAGACGGCGGTTCTGGAAGAAGGTGTTGAATGGCAACAGGTGCAGCTGACATCTGTCGATCTTGAATTTATCCAGCAACGCAATCTGCAGATTGCCGATATCGCCCGTTACTACGACGTGCCGTTAAGCCGTCTCGGCGTGGTGAGCAGTGGTTCAAGCAAGATCACGCCCGCCGAAGAAGAACAGGCCTATGTCAATCACACGGTGATGCCCGATCTTGTCGTCGCCGAACAGAAATTCATGCAGGTGTTTGGTCTTGACCACGAAGGCATTGAGGTTGATTTCGACGAAGGGCAATTGCTCCGCGCCGACATTATGACCCGCTACAACGCGGCACGCCTTGGCGTGTTGACTGGCATCCTAACGCCAAACGAAGTGCGCCGCTCCGAAGGCCTGCCGCCGATGGAAGGTGGCGACAAACTTATGGTTCCTGCCAATACCGCAGCCCTCGGCTCCGATATGACCGGTACAGCACCGGATGGTGCTGGTCGACCTGAAAGCGGCACTTTGCCTCAACCTGGCGTTTCGACAAGCGGCGACCCCGATCCTCAACTGGATCCACAAGGCGAACTCTAAATTTTTGGGAGAACTGAGTATGACGATGATACGCGCGGCTGTTAATGCCGAGATCAAGACACTGGGCGAAAACGAGGTGGAAGTCATCATCTCAACCTCGGCACTGGCACGCGACGGTCATATCCTTGAACCGTCCGGCTGCGATCTGACCAATTACCGCACCAACCCCATCGTCCTTTGGCAACACAACCCAGATGTGCCTGTGGGTCGCGCCGCCGATCTGGCGATTCAAGGTGATCGTATTCAGGCGCGCATTCTGTTTGCACCTGCGGGTGTATCGGCCAAGGCCGATGAAGTGCGCGGGCTTGTCAAAACAGGGATCGTGTCGGGCGTTTCGGTCGGTTTTGACGTTCTCGATAGTGAGCCGCTTGATCCGAAGAAACCTTACGGCGGCCAACGCTTTACCAAGTGGGAGTTGCTGGAATGCTCCTTCTGCTCGGTACCAGCCGATCCTGGCGCGGCTGTAACTGCCAGAACGGCAAAGTCGCCGGAGTCAAACCACCACCAACCACAGGAGAG
>CAIQVS010000361.1 GCA_903875345.1 uncultured Pseudomonadota bacterium
AAGCTTTTAACGGGCACCAAGACTTGGTTGCTGTAAGCAACACGGTTGCCGCCTGGACGAGATGGAAACGAGTCATGGTGTCGCCGCGTCGAGAAGCACTTTTTCTGATATCAGTTTCCCCAGATTGGTATTGCCTTGGCGTAAGGCCAAAGTAGGCTCCAACATCGCTTGATGTAGCAAACCTCTCCGGATTGTCGACGGCTGTGAGAAAAGACAAGGCGACGATTGGCCCAACACCCGGAGCTGTCATCAGACGCTGGCAGATTGGATTGGCCTTGGAGGTCGTTTCAACTTGCTTAGAAAGCACAGCAAGCTGGTTACAGAGATATTCGTGGGAATCCAACAACGGCATCAAGATGGTGCGCAAGTTGAGTCCACGCTCGTCGGCTCTGAGTAAGTTTGCCAAAACGCGTTCACGAAATATTTTTGTGCTGGCATTGCCGCGGGCGGTAATAAGTCCAAATGGCTTCAGCGTTCCCGTGATACAGTTCTCGATATTAACTTTGTGTTGTACAAGATTCTGACGAAGGGAGAGCAACGCGCGAGCCTCTTGGCTTGTCTGGCTGCGTACGATGACAGGCCTGATGAACGTGCCACCCATGCGCATGAGCTCGGCTAATGCACGAGCATCATTTTTATCTGTCTTATTGCGCTGCGCTTCAAGGATTTTTGCTGTCTGATAGGATTCGAGACAAACAATGGGCAGGCCAAGTTTTATTAACTCGATGTGCAGCCAGTTACTCAACGGGCCGGCTTCGTGTCCAACTTTGGCAATGGCTGCAAGATCCACATGCTTTTTAATCCAGGTCTGTATGTCTGCTGGTATTGTTAGCGCTTTTCCTTCGGCCACGCGGGCACCTTTGTTATCAAGGATGCATATTGCTGTTTGACGTTGTGATACGTCCAAGCCAATGTAATATTCCATGTGCCTCTCCTGTGATTGCACGTTGCGGGAGAGGTACTATCTCTTGCCTAGCTAATTTATGGAACCGCGCCCGCGGCTACATTATGATTCATCATGGTGGCTGGAATGGAGGTCAGCATGAATGGCAAAACCCTACTCATCGGATTTACGAGATCGCGTGATACAGGCTATTGAGGCCGGTCACTCGCAAATTGACGTAGCGACATTACTCAAGATTGGTCGTCGGACCGTTGTTCGCTATGTCGAAAAGTGGCGTAAGACAGGAAGTGTTAAGCCCAGAAAGTTCGGTGGCCACAAGAAGCATAAGCTGGCGGAACATGCGGCCACGGTTAAGGCTTTTGTCAAAGCCGAACCCGATCAAACGCTGGCAGAACTACAGGTTAAGCTAGAAAAGGTAAACATCAAGGTGAGTGCCTCGGCGATTGATCGTTTTCTGAAAGTCTCGAAGATCACCTATAAAAAAAACTCTATTCGCCACCGAGCAGCAAAGGGCCGACGTCGTTGAGGCCAGGGCTGCTTGGCGGGAGCTGCAGAAAACACTCGATCCAACCAAACTGGTTTTTATAGATGAGACATGGGCATCGACCGCGATGACCAGGCGCTACGGTCGTGCTCCATCTTGTGAACGGCTGTTAGGGTTTGCGCCGGGTGGACATTGGAAAACGACGACCTTTATCGCCGCCCTACGCCATGATCGCTTGACGGCACCTTGGGTTTTGGATGGCCCCATCAATGGTGACGGTTTTTTAGCTTATGTGCGTCAGGCCCTTATCCCAACCCTGGGCCCAGGTGATATTGTGATAGTCGACAATCTGGCCTCTCACAAAGTAGCCGGCGTTCGTGAAGCCATCGAGGCGGCGGGGGCAAGGTTGCTTTATCTACCACCCTATAGCCCCGATCTTGATCCAATCGAGCAGGTGTTCTCAAAACTTAAATCTTGGCTCCGCAAAGTCGCCAAACGTACCATTGCTTCTCTTTGGGATGCCATCGGCGAGGCTCTTGTTCTCTTCCCTCCAGCCGAATGCTCAAACTACTTCCTCAACTCTGGTTATGCGCCTACCTAATCGATTCATGCTCTAAAGCCAGCCCTTGGCCAATCGTACACACCGCCAAAGATGCACTCGTCATCACCCCTTGAGTTGCAC
>CAIQVS010000362.1 GCA_903875345.1 uncultured Pseudomonadota bacterium
GGAGGTTACTGGCTTATTGAAATAATTTGTTAAACAAAGTGGTGTGCCCTGATCGTCACAGTTAGAACTCGTTACAGGGAGGAAGCATTGAATCTCTGGGGATATTTGTCTCTGATAACGATGTTCGGTTATTCTTTGAGAAAACCGTTCGAGCTACTGCAACAAGTACCCCGAAATCCTGAATGGCGTGCCCTAGTGGATTCGAACCACTGACCTGCTGCTTAGAAGGCAGCTGCTCTATCCAGCTGAGCTAAGGGCACCCAAGGGGTATCATGCGGCGAAGAAGCTAAAAATTCGTTGCCGCGTTCAGGAACGCGCCAAAGCTTGCCGTTCCTCGTCTTCCGGGCGCACGGCGCGGAAATTATCCAGATAATTCCGTGGCACGATGCGGCGTTCGGCGGGTTCCTCGACGGTGTAAGCCCAGCCCTTGCGGTTCGCAAAAGACACGGCCTCCTCGACCGAGCCGAAACGCAACCGCCGACGCAGTTCACTGAAAGTATCTCCGGCGCTCGTCCAGCCCATCAGAAATTCGGGCGTGCGCGGCGTCGGAAGCTCCGGCTCCACAAGCCATTCATACGTCAACGCCCGCCCGGATTGCGCCGCTGTTCTGGCCGGTCTGTAAATCCGTACTTTCATCGCACCTTCTCCGGCGGAGTTCTGACATAGAAAGATGGTCGGGGCGCCGAGATTCGAACTCGGGGCCTCAAGTACCCAAAACTTGCGCGCTACCAGACTGCGCTACGCCCCGATCCTTGCTTTTCAAAAACTTAGCACGGGCTTATTAACATAATGAAAATAACCTTGGCAATTCGTAGTTTTTTACCCCTCCTGCCCCAGCATCGCTCCCAAGGCGCGCCCGCCGAGGACGTGAACGTGGTAATGCGGCACTTCCTGATGGGCATTGGCGCCCGAATTGGAGATAAGCCGGTAGCCATTCGTAGCCGCTCCCGTATCCTGAACGGCCTTCAGGATCGCGCGTTCAAGGCCGACGATCTCGTTCGCTTCGGCATTCTGAATGAAATCGTCGTACGAAACATATGGTCCCTTCGGGATGACGAGGACATGGATCGGCGCTTTGGGATGAATATCGTGAAACGCCAGAGCGAAATCATCCTCAAAGAGTTTCTTGCAGGGAATTTCCCCGCGCAGAATTTTGGCAAAAACGTTGTTCGAGTCATAGGCCATCGACGCATTCCTTATTGCCGGGATTACGAAAGCTAAGGCAATTCCTGCCGCACATATTGTGCATAACAGAGCCAATCCGATACGCCAACGGCAATCCATTAGGCAGCGTATCGCATTGATAAACAACAAACTTTATGTTGGCACACAAGATGCATATCAGGCTGTGGAGGAAAAGGAAGAGGTCATGCAGCCATCGAACATCATACTGCTTTCGGGTGAGCAAGCCCTGCAAAAGTCGCTGGACGTTATCGCCAACAACGTCGCGAACGCCAGTACCGTTGGCTTCAAGCGTGAGAATATTTCCTTCAACACAATTCTTTCACAGGTGCCGAACAACACAAAGCCGCTGCAGTTGATCGGCAACGGCGCCACCTATCGCGACACGAGCAACGGCGCGATAACGAAGACCGGCAACGATCTCGATCTGGCCATATCCGGCAAGGGTTACTTTGAAGTCCAGCGCGCGGACGGGACGACCGCCTACACGCGCGCGGGATCGTTTCAGCTCGACAATCAGGGGCAGTTGGTGACCCATTCCGGCGAGCCCGTTTTGAGTCAAAGCGGCCAGCCTATTCTTGTCCCCTCGACGACATCCCAAATCAACATTTCCGGCGACGGTTCCGTCAGCGGGCGCGTCGACAATGGCAACGCCTTGGCGCAGCTGGGGCAGATCGCTGTGGTCAAGTTCGACAACGAGCAAGGCCTGCAACCCGTGGGCAACGGCGCTTACACGACCAATCAGGCCGCCCAGCCCTCGACGGACGGATCGATCGTGCAAGGCGCGGTTGAGCAATCCAATGTCAATCCGATCGCCGAAATGACTTCGATGATCGAGGTTTCAAGATCCTATCAGCAAATCATCAACCTGATTTCTTCGGAACGTGATCGCAGCCAGCAAGCGGTTGAAAGGTTGTCGAAGACAACGATTTAAGCCAAGGAGTGTCACAGCATGAGAGCCCTGAGTATCGCCGCCACCGGCATGGAAGCCCAACAGCTGAATGTCGAAGTCATCTCGAACAATATCGCCAACCTGTCGACGACAGGCTTCAAAAGTTCGCGCGCCGAGTTTCAGGATTTGCTTTACCAGAATATGCGCAGCGTCGGCTCGGCGTCGTCGGACACCGGCACGATCCTTCCCTCCGGTCTGCAAGTCGGCCTCGGCGTCCGTCCTGCCGCGACCTATCGCATCAACACGCAAGGCAATTTGTCGGTTACCAACAATCCTCTCGATCTCGCCATTAATGGCTTGGGCTATTTCCAAGTGCAACTGCCGGATGGCACGACCGGCTTTTCCCGCGCCGGATCGATGCAGCTGAATTCGACCGGTCAGTTGGTCACGGCTGACGGATACACGGTGTTGCCGAGCATTACCGTTCCCGCGACGGCGACATCGGTCACCGTCAACGCCAGCGGACAAGTTGTGGCGGCGATTTCCGGACAAACGGCGCAGCAGACTCTTGGCCAGCTGCAGTTGGCCAATTTCGTCAATCCCGCAGGTCTGGACGCGATCGGCAACAATTTGTACAGGGAAACGACGGCATCCGGCACGCCGACCACCGGCAACCCTCAATCGACGAATTTCGGCAGTCTGGTGCAGGGCTCGCTTGAATCGTCGAACGTCGACGTGGTCTCCGAAGTGACCAACCTGATCACCGCGCAACGCGCCTACGAGATGAACTCCAAGGTCATCAACACAGCCGATCAGATGCTGAACTCCGCCAACCAACTGAAGTCGTAACATGAGCAACCGGACGCGCTTTTTTCTAACGTTGTGGATGGTCTTCGGATGGTGCGTCGGCTCGCCGACGCCGTGCTTCGCCGACGCGCCGGTGACCGCTCGCGGCGAGATCGAATTGCGTCACGCCACAGTCAAGCTCAGCGATCTTTTCAACGGCGTGCCGACGGAAATCGACCGCGATATCGCCCAAGCTCCCCTGCCCGGCCAGCAAGCCGTGTACGACGCCAAGGTGTTGGCGCAACTTGCCGACAAGTACCGGCTCGATTGGCAACCGCAATCCTATGCCGATCACGTTACCGTCAAGTCCGCCTGCACGCGCATAACCATTGAAATGTTGCGCGACGCCGTGATCAAGCGGGCCAGAGACAGCGGCGCGCGGGGTGAAATCGATGTCGGGTTCGACACGCGCGCGTTGGAAATCGATTTGCCAGCGGATCAGCCTCCGTCTTTTACCCTAAGTAATTTCGATTACGACCCGGTCAGCAAGCGTTTTCGCACCGAGTTTGTTTCCGACAGCAGCCAGAATCCCGTCACCGCGCCTTTGGCCGGACGCATCTTTATTCGTCTCAAGGTTCCGGTTTTGGCTCACAAGCTCGAAGGCGGAACCGTCATCGCGGCATCCGACATCGACTGGATCGACGTGGCCGAGGAGCATGTGAACGAGGCCACGATCACGGAGGCCAAACAACTTATCGGGCGGGAGCTGCGGCATACGACGGCGGAAGGCGACGTGTTGCGCGTCAACGATGTCGTGCCGCCGCGTCTTGTGACGCGCGGATCGACGGTGACGATGAAGATCGAGACGTCGTTCATGTCGGTGACGACGCAAGGGCGTGCGTTGCAGGATGGCGCGCTCGGCGAAACCGTGCGGGTGTTGAATTTGCAGAGCAACCGGATGATCGAAGGCGTCGTTGACGGCTCCGGCACGGTTGTCGTGGCGACGGCAAGCAAGCTGGCGTCGGCGGAATAAGCATCAGAAGTGAAGGACAAGCGCATGCCTACCATCCTTCAAAATTACGTGGCGAACTCTAAGAACGTCATTCCGCAAAATTTGCGCAGCGATTTTTCCGGAATGACGTTGTTTTTCTTTAAACACAGAAATTCTGAAAGGCGGTAGGACTACGATGACGGCGAAATTGCAAACGCACCTCAAAACGCTTTTTTTTATCGGTTGCGTCTTTGCGCTTTCGGCCTGCAACGCTTTTGATCGCGTTGAGGGAATTGGCGACTCCCCTCAAATGTCGTCCATTCAGGATCCGACCCAATCGCCCGGCTATATTCCCGTGCGCATGCCGATGCCGGCGCCGAGCTTGCATGAAAACCAGCCCAATTCCCTTTGGCAGCCCGGAGCGCGCGCCTTCTTCCGCGACCAACGCGCCAGCCGTGTCGGCGATATTCTAACCGTCGTCGTTACCGTCGATGATCAAGCGCAAATCGCCAACGAAACGAAACGTTCTCGCAATAATTCCGACACTGCTAACGCAACAAATCTTTTTGGCTTTGAAAGCCAGTTGCATAACCTCCTGCCAGCCGCCGTTGCGCCCTCCAGCCTCATCAACACAGGCAGCACTCTGAGCAATGACGGCAGCGGGTCCGTTGGCCGGAAGGAACAAATTGATTTGCAACTTGCGGCGACGATCACGCAGGTCCTGCCCAATGGCAATCTGGTCATCGAAGGCAAACAGCAGATCAACGTGAATTTCGATTTACGCGAATTGGACATCAAGGGCGTCATCCGTCCTCAGGACATTTCCTCAAGCAACACCATTTCCTATAACCAGATCGCGGAAGCTCGGATCAACTACGGCGGCCACGGCGAAATTCAGGACGTTCAGCAACCGCGCTACGGCGATCAGCTTATCGATATTCTCATGCCGTTCTGAGGAGTATCTCGAGGAAACTTATACTCGTTAAAATGATGGAACGGCGTTATTCCGCAAAATTTTCTCTTCGGCAGCGTAAGCCGACGAAAGGAAATTTATGCGGAATCCCATTTGTTTTCTGTGGGTTAACATAAGATGGGATTCCGGATAAAATCGCCTTTTTACCAAAGCAAGAAGGCAATTTTTCCAGAATGACACTCCCTTTAATGGTTAGTAAGTTATTATGCGGATTATATGGCTCCAGATTAACAATTATGGTATAAAAAGGACGCTTGATTCTACGAAGTTTTATTGGTGGATAGTTCAGGCCGCGCGAGGACGAGCGTGTGACGGAATGGGATAGACTGCTTGAGCGCAACGATACATAAATTTGCCGATCTTGGCGATGCAGACCTACGCGTCGGGAGCCTTGAGGTTCGGCTCGCGTCAAGCGCTGCGGATATCGATGCCGCCCAAGCCTTGCGTTACAGCGTCTTTTACGACGAAATGGGCGCGCGTCCCACACCCGAAATGCAAACGCGGAAACGCGACTTCGACATTTACGATGAGCATTGCGATCATTTGCTGGTCATCGATCATACCCGTAAAGACAAAAATCCGATCGTCGGGACCTATCGCTTAATCCGCCGCGAAGCGGCGCAGGCTTCGGGCGGTTTTTATTCGCGCGGCGAATACGACATCACCCCGATCTTGGAATATCCGGGAGAAATTCTGGAGCTTGGGCGTTCCTGTATCGACGCCGAGTACCGCACCGGACAAGTGATGCAAATTCTTTGGCGCGGTCTATCGGCTTATATTTTCCGCTATGACGTCGCGCTGATGTTCGGTTGCGCCAGTTTGCCCGGAACGGATCCGCAAGCGCACGCCCTGCCCTTGTCGTATCTTTACTATCATCATCTCGCGCCTCCGGCCTTAAGGCCGAAAGCGTTGCCGGATCGTTACATCGATATGCGCCTTTTGCCGAAGGAGGCGTTCGATCCCAACACGGCCTTTAACAGCATGAGACTCGATCCGCGCAGCGGCAGCAACAGTCTCCCGCCGCTTATCAAAGGCTATATCCGCGTCGGCGGTTTTGTCGGCGACGGTGCCGTGATCGATCCGCAGTTCAACACGACGGATATTTTCATTATCGTCAAGACCGACCTGATGACCAGCCGCTATTCGCGGCATTATGAACGCAGCAACAAAAAAGATATTATCCTGCCGGTCGGATGAGTGTATCGTTCGCAGATGGATGTATATCCGGCTCTGACTTTCCAATTCCGCGCTATGGTTTTGCATGAATTCAAGGAATGATGATTGGCTGTCGAGCGTTGGCTCGCAGATATTGGCGATCCTAAGGCTCTTCGGTTTCGTTAGTCTGATTGTCGTGCTGTTGCCCGCGCAATTTTTTTACCGCATGGCCAAACCCGGCGATCCTTACCGTATCGGCAAAATCTTCTATTCAAACTTGCTCAAAGCGCTTGGCTTTCGCGTCCGCGTTCACGGCGCGGCGTGTCGGAATCATCCGACACTGTACGTCTCCAACCATTCGTCCTATCTCGACATTCCCATTCTCGGTTCGCTTCTTCCGGCGGCGTTCGTCGCCAAATCCGACGTCGCCGACTGGCCGTTCTTCGGCTTTATGGCCAAGCTGCAAAGAACGGTTTTCGTCCAGCGCCAGATCATGCGCACGGGGGAACAGGCCAACGTCATGCGCGACCGCTTGGCGGCAGGCGAAAGCCTGATTTTATTTCCCGAAGGAACCTCCTCCGACGGTCGGGGCGTCCTGCCCTTCAAGAGCAGTTTCTTCAGCCTCGCCGAAAATATTGGAGACGGGACTCTCAGCATTCAACCGATTTCCGTCACGTGCTCCGAGCTTGAAGGCTTGCCCGTAACCCGCGCCTTACGCTCGATTTACGCGTGGTACGGCGACATGACGCTGGTCGGCCATTTGTGGAATGTGTTCCGGATCGGGACGATAACCGTCGATGTGGTTTTTCATCCCGCCGTCACGCCGCAAGATTTTCCCAACCGCAAGGTTCTGGCCGCCACTTGCCAAGAGCAGGTCGCGCGTGGCATTGAACGCTGCATAACGGGGCGGTTGACGGGCGGCGCGCAAGCATTGCCGAGCCTTCCGGCTCCGGCCAAGGCGTAATCATATTCTTCGCACCTGAAGAGTTGGGATTATGAAAGGTTTCCCTCCCCCTTGCGGGGAGGGTTAGGGAGGGGGGAGAACGACCGGGAACCGCACTTCAGATTCTTAAACAGCGCTCCAAGCCTCACTCCCCCACCCCTGACCCCTCCCGCGAGGGGAGGGGAAATCTCTCTCAATCCTGCCAACTTTTCAGGTGCGAGAGGTATAAGCGGACGAAACAATGACCAAGAAACTTCATATTAAAACCTGGGGCTGCCAGATGAA
>CAIQVS010000363.1 GCA_903875345.1 uncultured Pseudomonadota bacterium
CACGCCTTCGAACCGTATGAGCGCATGGCAACCGCCATCGTCGATATTTTGAAAGACAAGGGCAAGTGCACACGCGCTGACATTCAGCCAAAAGGTTTTTCAGCACAGGAAATCGAACGGTGCTGGAACACTGCGTTTGGTCTCGCTCATATCGATCTGATGAAGGAATAGGCGAACAAACCAATGAGCACCGTTCGACAAAAAGGAATAAAAAATGCCAAAACCACAAAAGAAACCCGCATCTGTGAAAAAGCCAACGCATTCACCCGCTCCATGGTCGTGTCGTCATCACGCAGATGTTTCCGAAATCTTTGCGTATACAGAGCCGAACGGCGTGCCACAGGTGATCGCTGAAACTTTCAGCCTGCCAGGCGCGAACGCCAAGCATAACGCAGAGGCTATTGTTCATGCGGTGAACGGGCATGAGCAGACAAAAGAGCTTATGGCACAAATGTTGAATGCATTAGAGTTGTGCTTGGACTGCGGCGGACTGACATGGGAGGCAGAACAGGAAGCAGAAAGCGTCTATAAAAAGCTAAAGAAAGCTGATGAGAGTGGTCGCTGAATGAAAAAAATAATTCTTCAAATATGGCAGAAGCCAACAAATAAAATCACCAAGCGTGAGGTCGAAGTTATAACGCTCACTGCATACGGAAAGACACGTGGTGAGATTTCTGAAATTCTTGGAATTTCAAAGGAGACTGTTAAGGCTCATATAGAACAAGTATGTCGCAAGTTAAGTGCAAATAATAAAACGCATGCCGCAATCATCGCGTTATCGCTTGGTCTGATCAAACCAAGCTTTTTTAAGCCTGCAGAAAATCAAGTGCGAGAGAATAATAAAAATATCCCCCAAAAGGGGAATATTCCGCAGAGCACAGGTTCGCTATTAATCGACAGCGGGGCTATATCGGTTAAGAGAAAACGCCGAGCCCCTTCGAAATAAGGTGTTCCTGTGCGCCGCATGAAAGATACACATTAACCTTAACTGGAGGCGAACATGTATTGAGTTGTCACAAACATTTAAAACTTGAAGCAGATAAGCACGCTGAACTAAGGTGAGCGCCTTATTTGCACAGTGAATACAATGTTGGCGCAAATATGCGCGCATGGCGTAATTTCAATGGAAGGAAAGACAATGAGTGCGATGGTTATGGATCCAAAATTCGTAGAAAAATTCAATGGCCGAGTTGGGCAGGCCTTTTTGTATTTAACCGACTCCTGCAACTTAAGTTGTGTGCAGTGTTTGTACAAATCAGAACTGACGTTCCAGTTGGCTCAGAAAGAAATCCCGTATCCGCAAGCCGTAGCGCTGATGGAAAACCTTCATGAGCTGGGCGCACGAAAAATGACGTTCATGGGTGGCGAGCCAACGCTCTATGAAAAGCTTCCGGACTTGATCGCTGAAGCAAAGAGAATTGGCTACACTTATGTCAGGATCGACACAAACGGCATGTTCAAGCCAACAATGTTGGATAATCCTAATTTCCGTAAGCTGGACGAGATTACCTTCAGCTTGGATGGATACACCGAAGAAATGAACGATGCTGTTCGCGGAAAGAATTCCTATAAGAATTGTGTGGCAAACATCAAGAGAGCCATCGAAAAAGGGTACAAAGTCCACGTGACGAGCTGTGTGCATAAGGATCTTGTTCAGTCCGATGAAGGTAGGTTGGGCATTCTTCGGATGGTTGATTTTATGGAGGGGTTGGGCGTTAGGACTCTCAATATGCATGACCTTTTCAAGGCTGGAATTCCACGTGACATCTGGTCTGGCGACGTCAGCACATCACTTGAAGATTATATGCAGGCATATACGGCGGTGCTCGACCACAAGGCTACGGAGAAGGATATTTCGATTCGCATGCCGCAGTGTTTCACGGTTCAGGAAGAATTCGAGAGAAACAAGGAATACTACGGCTACTGTTCAGTTAAGCAGTATGATCGCGTGTTAGCGTTTCCGAATGGAATGCTGCGCGTTTGCTCCCTGATGATTGGTTCTCCGTATTGTGTGGGCTTTTTCGATCAGAACCGCATGTATTGGAACGATACTCCGACGAATGAGATATTGGGGCACAACATGGATACCGATACACCATGCACCAATCAGCATAAGGGCAAGCATTTTGGCAAATACGTTCCTCTCTGCGTTTCGTTTAAGCCAAAGCAGGACGAACCTGTTTGGACTGAAAAACTCAAATGGGAGGATCGGAGAAAAGATATTCAGCCACCGGCCTGCAAGAAGGGGACTGGCTGTAACTGTGGATAATTGGGGCAGTCTGGGGGGCGTTCTGCGCCCTCCAGAGAGCTGCTTTATCGTTAAAAGATCTTCTGAGGTGACTTTATGATTTTGACCGGAAAAGAAATTATTAATCAGTGGAACTTAGGAAAGATCGATATACAGCCATTTCATCCTGAGCGAGCCACAACAAACTCATACGATCTTGCATTGGGAAATAGGTTCGTCCAGTACACATCTTCCGTTATCGACCCCAAAGTGCCTCCTGAATACCGCGAAATAATCGCGGATGAGCGGGGCATTGTTATGAAGAAAGGGGATTTTCTTGTCGGACATACTGCCGAAATCATAGGCAGTGATTATTTTGTTCCTATCATCCACGCTCGATCCAGCATTGCCCGGTTGGGTCTGTTTGTTCATGTGACCGCAGATCTTGTAGACTTGGGG
>CAIQVS010000364.1 GCA_903875345.1 uncultured Pseudomonadota bacterium
ACAGGATTTGAACCTGCGACCCCCAGTCCCCCAGACTGATGCGCTACCAGGCTGCGCTACATCCCGACCTTAGGAAGGCGGGCACTATACGCAGCCGGAAGGCTCAAGGCAATGCGCTTGAATTGGCGTCGGAAGCGCGGATTTTGCCTGATTAATCAGGGGCGACCCACTTTTTCAGCAGCGCCGTGATTTGCTCCTGCTTAAAGGGCTTGTTGAGATAATCGTCCATGCCCGCCGCGAAACATATTTCCCGATCCCCCATCATGGCGTCCGCCGTCAGGGCTATGATGACGGTATGCCGCCCGGTAGCGCTTTCGTCTTGGCGAATGTGACGGGTGGCCTCAAACCCATCCATGACCGGCATTTGGCAATCCATAAAGACAGCGTTATAGGCTCGTTCCCGAGTCATCCTGACGGCCTCCTGACCGTCATAGGCGCTATCGACCCGACAGCCCAATTTCTCCAGAACTTTGATCATGAGGAGTTGGTTCACCTTCACGTCCTCAACCACCAGAATAGGCGCGCCGTGAAATTGTGGGGCTGCGCCATTCATGGCCGTATCGCCCGCTTCCAGCCGAGCGATCATATTGCGCGTGACCAAGCCCGGTCTCAACCCGCGTTGATCGGCGTCAAGCAATATCCGGAAACTATCCAGCAAATGGTTGGGCAAGAGCGGTGGAACCAGAAGCGCGGAAAACTCGGCGCTGTTGAGAATACGCGCCGCTAGGGTCGAGCCGAGCGAAACGCTGACAAGGACGTGAACGTTTTGAAAAGCGGGATAAATTCGCATCCGCTCAACAAATCCCATCAGCTTTTGCAGACTGGTTCTGCAATCGAGATAAAGGAATGAGAGAGTCTGCCCTGCAGATTGAAGTGCGGATAACTTTGTCAGGGCGTCGTCAAAGGAAACGCAGGCATGTCCCGTCATTCCCCAATTCTGAATATATCCGGAAACGATCTCGCGCATGCAGGGATCGTCGCAAACCGTCATGACGGCAAGCGACCGGACATCAATGGCGGGAATCAACGAAGCGGTCGGCGCGGGCGCTTTCGACAGGACGAGATCAACGGTAAAGACCGAGCCTTTGCCAACCACGCTGGCGACATGAATATCGCCTTTCATCAGCGTGGCAAGTCTGCGGCAAATCGTCAGCCCTAATCCGGTGCCGCCGAACTGCCGCGTTGTTGAGGTTTCCGCCTGCGTGAATTTCTCAAAAATACAATCGATTTTATCCGGTGGAATTCCGATGCCCGTATCCGCGACGCGGAAGGTCAGGCGCGCGTCGCCGCTTTCCGCGTCTTTCGCGTCAATATCAATGCGAATATGCCCCTCCGTGGTGAACTTGATGGCGTTGCTCAGCAGGTTCAATAAAATCTGTTTCAGCCGTCCCGCGTCGCCCTTTACGTAACGCGGAACGATAGGGCTGATGGCGACGAGGAGGCGGAGATTTTTCTCCTCGGCGCGCATCACGAGAACATCCGCAACCTCGGCGACGGCTGCGTTCAGGTCGAACGGGATCGATTCCAGCTTCAGGCGACCGGCCTCGATTTTGGAGAAATCGAGAATATCGTTGATGATGCTCATCAAGTTTTCGCCGCCGGAATGGACAATCTCGACCCAAGCGCGTTGTTCAGGATCCAGCTTGGTCCCCAGCAACAATTCCGCCATGCCCAATAGCCCATTCATGGGCGTGCGAATTTCATGACTCATGTTGGCGAGAAAATCGCTTTTGGCCGCGTTGGCGCGTTCCGCCGCTTCGCGCGCCCGCAGCGCTTCGGTCTGCGACTGCTTCATGTCATCAATCGTGTTTTGCAATTCCGCCTCGCGCGCCGCGAGCGTTGCGCGCAGGGTTTCTATATCCCCATCCCGTTTCTTGGTTGAACGGCGGACATAAATCCATGCGGCAATCGCCAGCGCGTCAGCAAACAAAATGAAGGTGATGAGGGTCATGATGATCGGGATAACCAGCAAACAAGGCCGAACAATCAGACAGTATCTTGCAATGAATAACAATTCGCTAAGTCATACTATTGTATGCTTCTGTTATCTATTCATTATTAATCAGATAATACAATAATGATGTAATATCTTGCGTCGTTCGCGGTGAATTTGATGTCCGAAATTGTCGAGCATAACATGACGGCGGGGCTGGATGCCCTGATTGATCACATCAAGTCTCAGAATGAGGCGTGGGGCGCCGTCATTATTCGCCGCGAGTTTTTGCATCCTATGACGAATGAGGCTTTCGTCATGGCGGTTCGTCCCGTGATTCAGGCCGCTTCGGAAACGCATGTGTTCTTCATCAGCGATAAAAGCCTGTGCCTGTTATGGCGGGGCAAACAAAAAAGCATTTACCTCGACCTGCGAAGCCTGATCAGCACGAACCTGATGCTGCAGGGGATGGAAGTCGATCCGGCGGTGCTTGTCGGCTACGTCGATCCTCACAGTCAGGGGGCGTCGTTGAAAGCGTTGGGCGAAAAAAAATCTCCCGACAAGCTCGATCGGCGCGACGAGGCGTTGATCGAGAGCTTGCCCGACGATGACTCCGGCGATCCGTCGCGATCCGACGAACCTGCGATGGCGTTGCGCGCCACGACGGAGCAGGAGGACCTGTATCACGACGTTTGCCATCACAAAAGCTATCGCAACAATCTGCATATCCTGATTGTGGAAGATCAGCTGTTTTCGCAGAAACTGCTCTGCGATGTTTTGCGCGGTATCCGTCTTCGCAATAAAAGCGAGAATCCCGTCATTGATGCCGTGCAAGGGCTTCATGAGGCATGGAAGATTTTTGTCAAAAAAGCGCCCGACATTACGTTCATCGACCTCAATCTTACCGACGGCAGCGGCCACACGCTGGCGCGCGCGATCAAGGAACTTGATCCGCAAGCGCGCGTCGCCATCGTCACGGCCAATAATTACGAGGAAGAGCTGGGCGTGGCGCGCCAAAACAATGTCGATCATTTTATTACCAAGCCCTACAACAAAAAACAGATTCTGGATTGCGTTGAACACTGCGTTGCCGCTAGCGGATTGCGTCGTCTTAAATGATGGGAATTAAATTTGACATGAGGGCGGTGGAATCCCCCTCCCGTTTACGGGAGGGGGTAGGGGCGGGCCCAAAATGTTGAGGCATTTTCTATCCTCACCCTCCCTCACCCAACCTCTCCCGCAAGCGGGAGAGTGGCTCCTCCGCTCTTGCTTCAAAGTTAATTCTCTAAAATTAAGCTGACACGGTCCACTAGTCTTCACGGTCTGATTGAAGGAAAACATGGCGGAATCTCCGGTCGATCTTAGCAATCTCCACGTTCTTACGGATAACAACCCTGTTTTCGAGACCGAACTGTTCACCCAGTTTCTCGACAGTGCGGCGACATGCCTTCTTGGTATGCGCAGGGCGTTCAATGCGAGCGATGAGGGGGCATGGCGGCGCGAGGCGCATGCTCTGAAAGGATTGTCTTATAATTTAGGCGCCAAGGGACTGGGCGATTTGTGCGCCTTGGCGCAAGGCGACAATCGCGCCGCCGAGGACGATAAAGCGATCATGCTGAAAGAAATCGCCGATGAGCTTGGGCGTGTCGGCGACTATTTGGTGGAATGCATCGCCGCTGCGTCGAGCGATCACTCACAATTGTGAGTATGTTTGGTGGCGATGTTCGGTACATCTCTCGCACTTGAAAAGTTGGCAGGATAAGAGAGGTTTCCCCTCCCCTCGCGGGAGGGGGCAGGGGTGGGGGAGTGAGGCTCTGAGCGCTGTTTCAGAATCTAAATCGCGGTTCCCCGGTCGTTCTCCCCCCTCCCTAACCCTCCCCGCGAGGGGGAGGGAACCCTTTCACAATTCCGGCTCTTCTCAAGTACGAAGAGCATAGAAGTTTGTCCCTGTGAACGCCCTTGCTGCTAATCCCTCCGGCTGACGCCCATGAACTGCAGCAGGTGGACGAACATGTTTATGAAGTCGAGGTAGAGCTGCAAGGCTCCCATGATCGCCAGCCGCTCATTCGCGTCTGCGCCCCAGCTTTCGGCGTAGTTCTGCTTGATCCACTGCGTGTCGAACGCCGTCAGGCCGGTGAAGATCAGGACGCCGATGACCGACGTGACCCAATGCAGCATCGGCGACATGAGGAACATATTCACGAGGCTGGCGATGATAATTCCGAACAGCCCCATCACCAGGAACGATCCCATTGCGGTCAGATCGCGCTTGGTGACGTAACCCCAGAGGCTCATCGTTCCGAACGTCGCCGCTGTGATAAAGAACGTGTTGGCGATGCTGGCGCCCGTGTAGATCAGGAAGATCGACGCCATCGACATGCCCATCAGGACGCAGAACGCCCAGAACATGGCCTGCAACGTCCCCATGCGCGCCGTCTGCAAACGCATGCCCATATACATGGCGATGCCGAGCGGTGCGAGAATAACCAGCCATTTCAGCGGTGACATCATAATGGCCATCAAGGGCGTGTTGGCGAAGATGTAGGCGACAAGTCCCGTTACGCCCAAACCGCCGGTCATATAGTTGAACACGCGCTGCATGTGGGTGCGGAGCCCGGCGTCGAAGCTGACGCGATCGGCGCTGGAAACGCTGGACGGAAAGAAGGGGTCGTTCATGGCTAAAGCCTCGCTTTGATTTTCAGGAAACTGCGAACGGAGGTATATATAGGCTTATGTTCAACGGATACAATGCCTCCTAATTGTTTTTGGTTAATTTTTGCGCAGAATTCATCATTCCGTTAGTGGTTTGTAAACACTTGCTTTTTCGCGATTTACTGTCGATCAGACCCTTTGCAAGCAATAAATCTCGGAAACTGATTGAGATTCAATCGCCATCCATGATAAGACCTCGTGCATTAAGACGCCTATTCATGCAATCGGCGTCATGCCCCGTATTTGGAGATTACCGATGCGCACGCAGAATGTTGTTAAACTTAAATCGGACGACGCTTCTTCTTCCCATCCAACCAGCCCGGACTCTGCCGCTATGGAAAAAGCCCTTCAGGACAAGCTCGGAATCACGGGGCTCGCCGCCGTCCATGCCAATTTATCTCCGGCTTGCCTGTACGAACGCGCTCTGGCGCGCAACGAAGTGCAACTGAGCGCCGACGGCGCCGTTGTCGCGCGGACAGGGCAGCACACAGGCCGCTCGCCGAACGACAAATACGTCGTGCGCGACAGCTCGAACATCAACGACATCGACTGGGGCAAGGTCAATCAGCCCTATGAAAACGAACAATTCAACGCGATCAAGAAGCGTGTCACCGAATGGCTGAAAGGCCGCGAAGTGTTCGTGCAGGATTTGTACGCCGGGGCCGACGCGACCTATCGCTTGCCGATCCGTGTCATCAGCACCTATGCGTGGCATAACCTGTTCGCGCGCAATATGTTCATTCGCCCGACGGCGGAGCAACTGGCGAAGGGGCATGAACCGGCCTTCACCGTCCTGCATATTCCGGATTTCGAGGCCGATCCCGCCCTCGACAAAACCCGCAGCGGCACCTTCGTCATGCTGAACTTCGGCCAGAAATTGGCGATGGTCGGCGGCACGTCCTACGCGGGCGAAGTCAAGAAAACCATCTTCACCGTTATGAATTATATCCTGCCGACCAAGGGCGTTCTGCCGATGCACGCTTCGGCCAATATCGGCGAAGCGGGCGACACGGCGATCTTCTTCGGATTGTCGGGAACCGGCAAGACGACCTTGTCCGCCGACGGCTCGCGCACCCTTATCGGCGATGACGAGCATGGCTGGAGCGACAGCGCCGTATTCAACTTCGAAGGCGGCTGCTACGCCAAGGTCATTCGCCTCAGCGCCAAGCATGAGCCGGAAATCTATGCCGCGTCGCGCCGTTTCGGCACGGTGTTGGAAAACGTGGTGATCGATCCGAAAACCCGCGCGGTCGATTTCGACGACGCGACGTTGGCCGAGAACAGCCGCGCCTGCTATCCGCTCGATTTCATTCCGAACGCGAGCGCGACGGGAACCGGCGGTCTGCCGACCAACATTATCATGCTGACCTGCGACGCTTACGGCGTCCTGCCTCCGATCAGCAAGATGACGGCGGAACAGGCGATGTACCACTTCCTGTCGGGCTATACCGCCCGTGTCGCCGGAACGGAAAAAGGCGTCACCGAGCCTCAGGCGACGTTCTCCGCTTGTTTCGGTGCGCCCTTCATGCCGCGCCCGCCGGAAACCTACGCCTCGCTGCTTGGCAACAAGATCAAGTTCCACAAGGTCAACTGCTGGCTGGTCAACACCGGTTGGAGCGGCGGCGCTTACGGGACAGGTCAACGGATGCCGATCAACGTTACGCGCACGCTGCTTCGCGCCGCGCTGTCGGGCGAATTGGCGAAGGCCGAGTTCATCAAGGACGAAAGCTTCGGCCTGATGGTGCCGAAGTCGGTCAAGGGCGTTGACGATACGATTCTGCATCCGCGCGAGATGTGGCAGGATCGCGCCGCCTATGACGCGACGGCGAAAAAGCTCATCGGGCTGTTTGCCGAAAACTTTAAGAAATTCGCCGGTAAAGTCAGCGCCGAAGTCGAACAGGCCGGGATGGGGCGGTAAGCCTCATTCTCCGGCTTCGGTTTAAAAGGCCGGTGGCGTAACCCGTTACGCGTTATGTCCGTACCCTTGAAGCGCGACAGCAAAGTTCGAATCTGTCCGATGGCGCTCGTGCCTATACCGACGCGAACAACGTTTCCGCATGCCGTAATATCCGTTCGGCTTGTTCGGTGTAATGGCCATCCTGATTATGCAAAATAAGCGCTTGAAAGATCCTCGGCGGTTCGGTTTTTCCTCGCCGAGCGCGGACGATCACCCGCTTCGGCGGCGCGTCGATTTTCGGTAAAATGGGCAGGATTTCGATCCTGCCAAAATACCGCTGCGCCTCCGTCACGATCCTGTCCAGTACATCGGCGCGATGAATAATCGTCATCGCGCCTTCGGAATTCAGAACTTCAACGGCCTTGCTGATCCATAAAGACACATCGCTTTCCTTGCCTGAATTGGCAAGGCGCTTTCCTGCATGTTCCGACACGTCATGCCGCGCTTCGTCGTGATAGGGCGGGTTCATCATCACATGATCGAAGGCGGACCGGCTTTCAAAGCGGACTATATCGGCGCGCAAAATCTCGGCGCGGTCGCCGAAGCCGTTGCGTTGAATATTGCGTTGGCATAGCTCGGCAAGTTCCTGCTGTATCTCAACGCCGGTGACATGCGTGTCCGGCACGCGGCAGGCCACGCACAGCATCGCGCCGCCGACGCCGCAGCCGAGATCAAGGATGGTCTGTCCGGCCTCCGCCGGAACGCCCGCCGCCAACAAGACCGTATCGACCGCAATGCGATAGCCTCGTTTCGGCTGCTCAAGCATCAGGCGGCGATTGAGCAATCCATCGCACGTTGTTTCTGTCATAGGGCACCTGTATACTGCCTTGGAGTAACCTTTAACAAGCATTCAGGGATCGACGTTCGGCGCGTTCCCGCCCTGAATGCCGATGCCACGAGGCGGTCCCAAATGAATAACGTCGTTTCTCTGGAAATACCGCATCGCAGGACGGGCGACAAAGCATTTGATGTTTTGACCGCCCTGACCGCCGAGGATATGGCGGCTGTTAATCAACTCATCATCCAGCGCATGGAAAGCAATGTGCCGCTGATTCCGCAACTGGCCGGGCATATCATCGCCGCTGGCGGGAAACGGCTGCGTCCGGTGCTGACGCTCGCGGCATCGCGTCTCTGCGGCTATGAAGGCCAGCGTCACCGCAAGCTCGCGGCTTGTGTCGAGTTCATTCATACCGCGACGCTGTTGCACGACGACGTGGTCGACGCGAGCGATCTGCGGCGCGGCGGCCCCTCGGCCAATGTTCTGTTTGGCAATGAGGCCAGCGTCCTCGTCGGCGATTTTCTGTTCAGCCGCGCCTTTCAGTTGATGGTGGAAGACGGCTCGATCGACGTGCTGCGTATTCTGTCCAATGCTTCCGCCGTCATCGCCGAAGGCGAAGTGCTGCAACTCACAACGACCAACGACAGCACGACGAGCGAACAAGCCTATCTCGAAGTCGTGCGCGCCAAGACCGCCGAACTGTTCGCGGCGGCGTGCCGCATCGGCGCGGTCGTAGCAGGACGTCCGGCCTCGGAGGAGGAGGCTTTGCGCACCTTCGGGCTTAATCTTGGAATCGCGTTTCAGATTGTCGATGATGTTCTGGATTATTCCGCCGAGCAGAAACGTCTCGGCAAGACCGTCGGCGATGATTTCCGCGAAGGCAAAGTCACTCTGCCGGTGATCCTTGCCATCCATCGCGGTTCAGAAGGCGAACGCGCCTTTTGGCATCGGACACTGGATGAATCCGTCCAGCGCGACGGGGATTTTGACCACGCGCAGGACATCCTTCATCGCCACAATACTTTGCGCGATGCCATTGATCGGGCACGCCATTATGGGGCGATTGCCCGCGACGCCCTCGGCCTTTTTCCGGCCAGTCCGGTACGGCAAGCCTTGCTGGATATTATCGATTTTACGGTGGATCGCGAATTTTAACCCTTTTGCGATTCGAGGCCGTTGCGTAAACCGCGATTGCGCTTGACGTTCAGGCTCGCTATAAAGCCCGCCTGCCTTGCAATCGGAGAGTAGCTCAGCTTGGTAGAGCACCACGTTCGGGACGTGGGGGCCGGAGGTTCAAATCCTCTCTCTCCGACCATTGTTTGATTGTGCACGCTTCGCCAATCGTGTGGATCAACCCGCCGCGTGCAAGTGCTGCTTTTCTCGCCTAAAATCTGGAACCAGCGCCTTAATTCCTTCGATTGCGCAATTCTCATCCGCGCCGGTTTGCAGCTTGGAGGTCAGGTCGGTGATCGATTGCCGCAGCGTCGGCAGATCGACGGTCGGCGAGGTCGCAAGCTGGACTCCGTCTGCCGTGGAGGGGATCAACGCCTCCGAGTCCGCGAACAGTTCCTCGTGCAGTTTTTCACCCGGACGCAAGCCCGTATAGGTGATCTGGATATCCTCGTCCGGTTTGAATCCGGCGAGGCGGATCATCTGCCGCGCCAGATCGGCGATCTTCACCGGCTGTCCCATATCGAGGACGAGAACCTTGCCGCGCTGGTCGCCCGGCTGCATGCCCAGCGTCGAGGCTTGCAGCACCAGCTCAACCGCCTCGCGCACCGTCATGAAATAGCGCGTGATGTCGGGATGCGTGACCGTCAGCGGCCCGCCCTTCGCCAGTTGCTCCTGAAAGCGCGGCACGACCGATCCGGTCGATCCCAGCACGTTGCCGAAGCGCACGGTGATAAAGCGCGTTGTGGTCGAGGCCAGATCAAGCGCCTGACAATACATCTCGGCGAGGCGTTTGGTCGCGCCCATGACGCTGGAGGGATAAACCGCCTTGTCGGTCGAGATTTGCACCATCGCGGCGATGCCCGATCTCAGGCAACAATCGGCGACGACGCGCGTGCCGTGAACGTTGGTCAGGACGGCTTCGCGCGCGTTGTCCTCGGCGATGGGGACGTGCTTGATCGCGGCGGCGTGGAAAACCAGCGCCGGTTTCTCATCCCCGAAAATCTGTTCCATCCGCGCCGCGTCGCGCACATCGGCGATGAGTGACCGCAGCGATTGATAGGGATGGTTTTCGCGCATCTCCATATCAATGCGGTAGAGATTGTATTCGGACGAGTCGATCAGGGTCAGATGCTGCGGCTCCAGCGCTGCGATCTGGCGCACAAGTTCCGAGCCTATCGTGCCGCCAGCGCCCGTCACCACCACGCGCTTGCCATGCACGAGGGTAAGAATGTCGTGGCGATTGAGCTTGGTTTCAGGCCGTCCGAGCAAATCCTCCAGCACGATGGGTTGATCGCGCACGGCGACGGTGCCTGCCACATCGTCGCGGAGTTCCGTCAGCGCGGGCAAACGCGACAGGGTCAGGCCGAGCGTTCCGGCTTGATCGAGCAGTTGCGCCACCAGCGCGCCGTTAAAACGGGTAATGGCGCGGGTGAGGATCAGGCGGCTTGGAGCTTTCCCGCGCTGGCGCAGGGTTTCGACGATGCGCGGCAACTCCTCGATGCTGCCCAGAACCTCGACGCCGTGAATCGAACGCCCGACGCGCTTGGCGTTCTCGCCGACGATGCCGACGACGTGAAAGGGCGCTTGCGGATTGGCGCTGACGGCGCGCAGAAACAGATCGGCTTCGTCGCCCGCTCCGACCAGCAGCACCTGCACGCGCCCGCCGCCGGAACGTTCCCACAGAACGCTGAGGCGGCGCTCGCGCAGCAACCGCAGCGCCATGCGCGAGCCGCCGAGTCCGGCCAGCAGGATAAACCACGCCATAAAGGGAACCGCGCGCGGCACGCCCTCAAGCCGCGTGACGAGAAAAGCGAGGATGAGAAAAGCCACGACGGCAATCGTCGCGGCGCGGAAAATCTTCATCAGGTCGCCGAGCGAGGAAAAAGCCCAGATGCTGCGGTACAGGCCGCCAATCCAGAACGTCGCGCCGCAAGTCATTGTGAAAAGCGCAAGGGATTCGAAGACGGGAACGGCGGGCAGGGCGGTGATGTCGTCGCCCATACGCAGCCACAACGCCAGAGAAAAGGCGATGACCGACACGATAAGATCGTGCGTGAAAGCAAGCGCGCGGCGGCTGATACGGGGAGAGGGCATGGGCTAGCCTTTTCTAATGCCGGATTTATGCATCCAGATCAGCAAAAGCGCAACTGTGACGACGGCGAGGCCAAGGGCAAGCCACGGCGACTGAATCGCGAATACAGACAAAGCGATCAGTATGCTATTCGCGGCAATAATCCGGTAAACCACTTTGTCATGCCGCCCAAGTCCGGCGGCGGCGCGTTGGTAGAAATGCTGCCGGTGGGCTTGCCAGATTTTCTCGCCGCGCAGCGCGCGTTTGGCGATCGTGAGGCCGCTGTCGGCCAGATAATAGAGCGGCAGAATCAAGGCGGCGATCATATGCCCGTGCGCCGCAAGGACGATCAAGGCAAAACCGCTGAGGAATCCCAAAGGCACGCTGCCGATATCGCCGAGAAAGATTTTCGCCGGATGCCAGTTGTGCGCGAGGAAGCCGAGGCTCGCCCCCGTCAGCAGGAGCGTTAGCCAATCCGTAAACGGATCGCTCAATCCTGCGGCGGTCATCGCCAGACAGACGCCGGTGGCAATCGATACGGTTTCGACTCCCGTGATGCCGTCGATGCCGTCCATAAAATTGTACAGATTCATGAACCACGCCCAACCGACGATCATCACGGCGCGATCGAGTCCGAACGGCAAAGCGTTATCAAAGAGCGTGGCTCCGTCCGGCAGAGCCAAACTTCCAAGCGTAGCGGCGGCGAGATGCGCCAAAAGACGTAGCAGGGGACTGAGGCCGCGCAAATCGTCGCGCCAAGACACGAACGCGAGCACGACGATCCCCCCGATCAGGGGCGCATAGGTTGCGAAAGCGTTGGTCGACAACGTCGCAATCACAAGGCCGGGAATCAGAACAAGGACAATCGCCCACCCGCCGCCGCGCGGCGTCGGAACGCTGTGCGAGCTGCGTTCGTTCGGGTGATCCAGCAGCGCGCGCTTGATCAACGCCTGCCGCACGATCT
>CAIQVS010000365.1 GCA_903875345.1 uncultured Pseudomonadota bacterium
CATCGCAATAAACCACGGTTCTGTGTGTCCCGCATCGTGAATAAACCCGACATTGGTTTCAACCTCGCTTCCGGCAAGCTTCATTCCACATACGCCCTGCGGGGCGAGTTTGGGTATTTCATCGATGCGCATTTCACCGCCATCTTCATGCATCTCCGCCACGTCATCAACGTCATCCCCAATCATCCCATCAAGCGGACCGACGAACTTCTCCCTTGGAACGTCAAGCTCTAATCCCGTGCGTCAGAATGACGCTTACAGTTTGTCTGCGCGCACACGCATCGAAGCTCTATCATCTCGGCATTTCGAGCTTCCCGCTTTGGTCATCGCGCAGCTTTATAAATGCCGCTGGCAGGTCGAGCTGTTTTTCAAATGGATCAAGCAATACCTGCGCATTAAGGCGTTTTTCGGCACCAACGAAAACACAGTGAAAACTCAAATCTGGATCGCCATCAGCGTTTATGTTCTCGTCGCCATCGTCAAAAAACGTCTCGGCGTCGAAGCCTCGCTCTACTCAATCCTACAGATTTTGAGCCTCACGCTTTTTGAGAAAACGCCGTTGGATCAACTGCTTAATGATAGAGCGTTGCAAAATTTAAACGAAGAAAACCCTATCCAATTGAATCTCTTCGACTAATTGCCGGACAGCACTGATGAAACTTAAACATTACTTGTAAAATGATCTTGAAAAAATTAGAGTCCACTATCTTGTCCACCTAGCCATAAATTTCAATCAAAATAAGGTAGCACCTCATGCTGAGAAGCGCGCCCCCTGTTCCACCTCTCAAAATTGCATGCTTATCTGTCGTAAAAAACGAGGCCGATATCATTGAGCAATCCGTTCGTCATAATCGGCAGTTTTGCGACTTAATGTGTTACATTGACAATAATTCTAGCGACGGCACCCGGTCTATCTTACGCGCTCTGCAAAAAGAAGGTTTGCCGCTTATCATTCTGGATGACCCCCATCTTGGTCATGGCCAGTGTGAACGGCTAACGGCGCTAATGCGACAAACGCTGGAAGCTTTTCCTGCTGATGCCATTCTCTTCATGGATGGAGATGAATTCCTCACCGCACCTTCGCGTGAATACGTTGAAAAATATTTACGCACAATCAAACCTGGAGAATGGCTACGAGTACCTATGCAAACTTACGTTGTAAACAAGAAGCAAAGAAAGTTTAAAAGTGGGGCGGACCCCTTACGGTATTTAACTTCATGCCGCGTTAACGAACAAGCCCTCACCAAACAAGACCTCTCCCAATACAAGGCCATTTTGCGTTGCAATTCAGAAACCGCTCATAAATTCAAGATTATTCAGGGCAACCACATGATCGTTGACCTTGAAAATCAACGCACAGAACACCGCGACCTGCCTAAATGCGCCATCGCCCATTTCCCTGTGCGTAGCCCCGATCAAATTCAATCAAAAATTCTTGCTGGCTGGATGGCACATTTGGCAATGGCGCCAAATGCAGCCGATGGCCCCTATGAGTTTCATTGGCGCGATCTCTATTTTCGATTCATGGGCGGCGAAAACCTCACGGCCAAGGAACTTCATAAAATCAGCCTGAACTATGCCTTGCATGCGCATATTATCAAAGGGAAGAAAATCAGAATACAGCACAAACCTTTTAAAATCACCTATCGCCAAAAATACCGGCATTTCGCCGTAGGCACCAACGCCCTTGTGTCGGTCACAAAAACGGCGGAACAGTTTCTTTCCAATCCCGAGGATATGATTCGCCTTGACTTGCTTGGCAAAGGAAAAGAGAGAAAATCCAGCTTCCAATGCCCCCTTGATTTGCCTCCCCTGAGAGGTTTGTTAGAACGCGGCGATTACAAGACCATTCTCAATCCACTTTGTGGCCAAGGCGAATATATACGCGCCTTAAGCTATTTGGGATGGCAACAATCAACTGGCCTAAGCACATCGGAGCTTAATGTACCTCCCTCATGCCAAGTCAATATTTTCAGCATGGCGCAATGGTTTCGCCATATTGGAGATCAAATGTATGATGTTGGCTTTCTTAGATTTACGGCAAATGAAAACGTGACCTCTATTCAAGAAGCTTTACACATAGTCACAAAGCACTGCCAGAAACGAATTCTTGTTGTAAACAATGGATATCCCACAAAAGAGATCAAGCGGCTTTTCGAACTTGTAGATGATTCAGGATGGAAAATCCATCGATCAGATACAGCCTTGACTCGCTTTTTGGCAAGCACAACAGCTTTCCGAAATCACGCATGGGTCTTTGCAAAGCCCTCAAAGAAAAAGAAGGAAGAAACAAGCAACCTTCCGCAGATCAACGAAAATTTGCCGCCTTTTGCGCAAAGATATGTTGAGCCCGCACAGGATAAAATCTTTACGGGTACCGAGCTGCCCAATTATTACGACTTGCAAACAAAAACTGAGGTTGCGGAACGACTCGATGAAATAAAACAAAAAACTCGCAAGCGAGCCGGAAATTGGCTCGCCGATCAATTGGCGAGTGAATTTGTTGGTAACATTTCAAGCAAAACCGGCATCCTCAGCAACAATTGGGAGAAGAATCTGTTCGGAATTATTAGGTCACAAGAACGCACGCCTAGAACAAACGCATTGAGCCGACAGATTATACTCAAAGCAGATATTGATAAACCCAGCCTGTCATACTGGGACAATCGTCCTTCATTATGTTGCCCCATCAAGCCACTTTTGCCACACCATCGCGACGAAAGTTTCGAAATCATCATCGAACCCCAAAAGAAACCCAAAACATTATGGTCAGAGATAATGCAAATTGGCGACAGCAAGGAGACGCATCGCTGTACACTTTATCTCAACAACAAACGGTTAATGTTGACGTTCAGAGTTGAAAAACCCGATCCGAAAAATGCAAAAAGAACAGTCACTGAAAATTTTGTTGTTCCCTGTGGAGCTACGATGCTCGGACATCGCGATCATTTGGTTGCCGTATTTTCATCCGAACTCGGCATCGTCCAAATCTATTTAAATGGCGTATCCGTTTCTTGCTACATTCATGATGCATGGAAAATGACTTCGGCAAATAAGATATGGCTAGCGAGTCGCTCCTTCACAGGGCATATATACCTTAGCCTTCACTATGATGGTTTGTTAAGCGAAAAAGAAATCGCGCAGCTTTACAAGCAACGCGCGGCAGAATTTGATCTGATCCCTGAAATAAACCCTGACAAAATGGCAAAACGTCTCCTCAGGGCAGGAGCTTTGTAAGAATGGTTGTCTAGTCGTTCTGATGGGTAATCAAGTCACGAAAATATTGAATAGTTGGCACCAAGCCTTCCGCGAGCGGAATTTTCGGCTGCCACCCAAGCTTTGACTGCGCCAACGCAATGTCAGGGCGTCGCACCCGAGGATCATCGGGCGGTTTTGGACGATAAGTGATTGTTGAGTTTGATTCCGTCATCTTGATAACTATTTCCGCCAACTCTTTAATCGTAAACTCCCCTGAATTACCTATATTCACAGGCCCCGTAAACCCATCGTCGGAATCCATAAGTCTGATCAGTCCATCAACAAGATCCGAAACATAGCAAAACGACCGGGTTTGCCCTCCATCACCAAAAATCGTGATGGGATCGGCTTTTAAAGCCTGCATGATAAAGCTGGAAACAACGCGACCGTCATTAGGGTGAGTACGAGGACCATAGGTGTTAAAAATGCGCGCCACCTTGATACGTAGTTTATGCTGGCGATAATAATCGAAAAAAAGCGTTTCCGCACAACGCTTACCTTCGTCGTAGCAAGCGCGCGTTCCTATGGGATTGACGTGTCCCCAATAGCTTTCTGGTTGTGGGTGGATATCAGGATCTCCATAGACTTCGCTTGTGGACGAAAGCAGGATTTTTGCGCGCAGTCTCTTGGCTAGTCCCAACATGTTGATGGCACCCGAAACACTTGTCTTCGTCGTCTGCACAGGGTCAAATTGATAATGGATCGGAGAAGCCGGACAAGCCAGATTATAGATCTCATCCACCTCCACATAAAGTGGAAAGCAGACGTCATGGCGAATGACTTCGAAATTGGGATTGCCAAGCAAATGCTGAATATTTTCGCGTGTGCCCGTATAAAAATTGTCAACGCAAAGCACAGCGCAGTTTTCGTTTAACAGCCTTTCACATAAATGAGAGCCGACAAAGCCGGCTCCGCCCGTAACAAGAACCCTTTTATAACTGCGTCGCATGACATCTCTCAAACCAAAAAAAGCGTTTCATGATATCGCCATTACCTGAGTTTTGGAAAGAAAAAACGAACTGTCACGGAGCCAAGCGACTCAATTGTTTTATTTTCTCTATTCACTTAGAGTAAGCGTGCAAATGCAAGATTTCGGAGAAATGAGATGCTGCGCGCATACTATGATTTGCCGGTTGAGTTAGCGGACCCCTTGAAGAAACCTGTCGATTTTTTTCTACCTAAAGCACACGTTCCTGAACACGAGGCTATTCTTAGACATCCTGCGACATGGCAATTGATTGCCCGGGACCAACTTCCTATCCCTCAGTATCAAGAACGAGAATTCTATTATAAGGATATGGAGCTAGATTACTGGCTATCAGGTCTGGTTGACTTTCTTAAAGTCAATGAGCGCATTCCCGATGCCTGTACTGTAGGCAAAAAGATTCTCGATTTTGGAGGAGCAACGGGTCGTGTCGCACGGCATTTCTTGTCTCAAGCCCCTCAGTCCCACACAACACTCTCTGATGTTAACATCAATCATATCAATTGGTTGAGAAAGCATTTTCCGGCACAATTAAGTACGTATAAAGCTCCGGCAATCCCGCCCCTATCCAAAGAGGATTTTCCAGACAACCAATTCGATTTAGTCATGGCGTTCTCGGTTTTCACACATATTGATCAACAGGAAATCCCCACTCTGCTAGAACTTTTGCGTATCACAAAGCCAGGGGGCTATCTTTACCTCACCTTTCATAGCGACAAAACATGGGCATTGTTGCCGGATATTTTTCTCTATCAATTTTTGAAAGAGATCCCTTCGTTCAAAAAATATCAGGTTCCGAGCACTATGCCAGAGGACCGGATCTGCGTCTCCTACTCTGACACACAAACCTATAACTGCCAGATGTTTCATAGCGATAAATACATTAAGGACGTCTGGGGCAAGCATGCAATTATCGAGCAGATAATTCCACAGGGGCATGCCTATCAAAGCGTGGCCATTCTACATAAGTCACTGGTATAATGCGCCTAGGATTTTTTCAGACTGGTAACCATCTTTTCGTACACTCGATATTCATGCGTGAAATGCATGTGTTGGGTACATTCTGGATACCACGGCTTTTGCCCGGCTAAGAAATGATAGATCGCCGGGTTATTTATAGCGTCCTCCAATGCTGCAGAAGTCAAGCCATAATGGTGCGCTAAATGTTTCTGCACCGTAATATGCATGTTCCACGTTGGGTGCAGGGTATGCCAACGTCCAGCCACAGCAAGATTCATAGGACTTTGATCCCAGATTTGGAAAGCGCTTGGCTTTTCTTGAAAATATTTAAGCCATTGAACGGCTGAGTCCATGACATCAACTTGTCGCCATTTTTTCAGGTTTACAACCAAAACCCCCATATTGAAATAGCGCCCTTTCAATATATCTCGAAACTCCGGCGCCTGCACAAAACGATGGTAGAAGTCCGGTTGCGTATATAGAAAACTATCTGATACTGCTCCAATAACGTCATCCTCTATATTCGTTTGCCATAGCTCCTTAATATCATGACGAACAATAATATCGCTATCCAGCAAGATAACGCGATCCACTTTAGGCAAGTAATCAGCCAAAAACATCCGACAATACGTCACTTTACTTTGATAACTATGAATGGAGATATTGGGCAAACTATCAAATATAGGATTGTTGATCGGGACAAAATCAATTGTGGCGCCAAAATGTTTTGCAATCGATTGCAAATAGGATTCATTTTCTGGTTTTAACGTTGCAATACCATGCAATTGCACACGCTCTTTGGTATTTGAGAGTAGAGACGCAAGCATCGAACACGTTGGATTGCAGTAGTTATCATCAAGCGCAAAAACAACATGGATGACTTCGGGTGCAACAAAATGATTGCAGAAGGCACGAGGGACTGCGGCTCGCCGTTGCACTGAAGGACGCGGAGCAGGAAAACGTCCCACCTCACAATTGTTGGCATAGGCATTGTTGAAAGCATTCGACAATAAATAGGGTTGAAAATTTACAGGAAAGCTCTCATTCAGCGTTTTCATAAGGCGTTGCACATCACGATATTGATCTTCGGGCGTGCGACGCGAAACGGACAATCGATTAAGCGCCAGAATTTCCGGTACAACCTGAATATCGCACTGTTTAACAAGCGCGCGCAATAACAACTCACGATAACTGACGGCTTGGTCATAATTCGCAAACCCGCCCAGACTCAGAAATATTTCACGCTTGAACAAGGCGGCGCCGTTACCTAACGTATTAAAATACATACTAAGACTAAGGTTGGCGCCAACAGTGACTGAAGAAAGCGCTATTTTCTCATTCATCAGGCCTTCTCGGGAAGGCAGAAAGGCAGATGCCCACAACGCTCCGATTTTCTGATGAATGCCGGGCATAGAAATCAGGACGTCTGCATTATGGCTGGCCGCCTTCGCCAGTATGGCGATCGCATCCGGCATCAGCACCGTATGATCATCCAGAACAAGAACATGGCTACCACTTGCCAATTTCACAGCATAATTAAAAGCCAGATTAATATCTGGAGACGTTAGTCTTTCCCAACGCCATTTATGAGGCGTAGCAAACTCTACTAATTTGCTCTGGATGAGGCCGACACCTTTTTCCGTACTATTTGCGTCAACGATAACCACTTCAAAATCCTGATGTGTTTGGACAACCAATGAATCAAGGACTTCCGCCAATAAATGGGGCTGGTTATGCGTTGCTATACAGACAGTAAATGTTGGTGTGTTGTTTAGACGCACAGGAATCGGAGCGGACGCTTTTGCGACACGTTCTACCATCCATACGCCCCACGAAGGGGCACCATCATCATCGCCAAATAGAGCGCATGCATCTGGGGCAAAAGGCAACGTCCAGCCGATTGATTTCATCCACCCCAGACAAGCAGAGTTGGTTGTAATAATGGCATCAGCACGGGCTACCGTTTCTTGTTCAAAAAAATCTATTTCGATATCGGTGCGCGGCGAAGAAGGGATCAACTCAGCCCGTTCCAAAGCATACATATAAGGCGCATCTGCCCAAACAATGATTGGCGTAAAGACAAAGGCAAGCCCCTGTTGTCGCGCCAAGGCACAAAAACGTCCGGCGGCAAAACCATGTTGGAAAATTATAAGTTGGAATGGCTTCTGGCGTAGCCAGTGGTAAGTACAAAGAGCCTGCATCGGTACATGCCAGTTGTCTTCTTCAAAATAATTGTTCATGCGGACAACTTCATAACTACCGGGAGGCCATCCTTTTTCACTATCGCCGGAGAACGTCACGGTTCGATGTGTCGCGAAAGGAGATAAATCTAAAAGAACAACAGACCAACCGTCAGCTATCAATAAACGCGCCAGTTGATCTGCTGTGGGAGCAACTGTTCCGCGCGTATCACTTACAAGGCAGACGGAACGTCCCTGTCCGGCCAGTGTAAGTTGATCGCTGAGCATATTTAAAGAAATTTGAGGAAGATCACCGGATTCAAGGAAACTGTACATCATCAAGCCCTTCAGATGGCACGAGTGTTAATCAAGTAAACTCGGTCAGAAAGGGGGCAATTCTAAAATTGCTGATCTCGGCATGAAGCCTCTTGCTGCCCAACCAAATTCGATCTGTTCCCGCCCACGCCCATGAGGAATACTGCGCATTATCGACAAGCTGTCCATTAACAAACCATCGCACCCAACCGGCAGCAGGCAAAAATTGCGCAAGGATGGTAATTTCTTCATGATGATTAACATAAGGCGTCGTATGCAAAAATTCTCTTCCACCAGCGTCTTTGATGCAAACTCCGAAGCTATGTCCATTCTCGTTGAATGGATTTAAATGCATGATAAGTTGAGCGCTATCCCGCTGTGTACCGATCTGAAGAACTTCGGCACACTCTTTATTAAGCCATGCCTCAAATTTCATCGTCATTGTGAAACTTAGCGCCGGATCTTCTGGTTTGAAGGGTGGAATGCCATAAAATATGGCATGACCATTTTGCCACTTTTCCGAAATCGAAAACCCGCATGGAAAATCAATCCAATCGCGATTTTGGGAGATGCCAAAATGATGTAGAAAAAACGCCTCAAGGAATGGACTTATCGTTGACCTGCATGAGGCAACACGTTGTTCTCGATTAATAGGTTTAGGCGTTGCATGAATGACTCCGTATTCAAGAATATCCATGGTCAGGCCATGCGTATTCATAATATAGCGCATCTCATCAGCGGCGCTGACAGCCACCTTTTTTGCATCGCTATATGTTGGTCCGCTTGCAACGGGGCGGGTATGCCGAACCGTCACCATATCTATCAAAGCAATCTTGTTGCGCGGCTGGCCAAGCATTTTTGGCCATAGCCAGTCCAGCCCCCATCCCGCAACAATGTTTTTGAAGCTTGGCAGACAGGTCTGCAGCGCCTGCATGGAAAAAAGAGGCGCCATAATTTCAGCAAAATTAGAAAAACGAACAAGCGTATCGGTTCGGTTAAGCGTGATGGGATGATACCAATAGGAATCGTGCGTCAATGTAGGTTGGGCAAGCAGCAAATCATAGGCGGAGAAAACATTAAACAAGTGGTTAATATCTTCCCAACTTGTCATAATGTCATCGTCACAAAACCAAACCGCCTGATAATTCCGAAGCCATGCGATATCCTGAAACATTCGGTATGACGCGGAGAACTTAAACGCTCCTTGACGAACGATAATGTCTCCGCCTTCAGGGTTGATATCTGAATCATCATAATGGCTCAGCAACAAATCCCAGTTGCGTTCCTGACCGCGAAGCTCCTGTTGCCATTGCTGATGCAAACTGGATTTCCCGCTTCGCACAACAACAAGATAGGGGCGTTGAGGACCGGCAGGCACTTTGACAGGAGTCCAACTGGTATCCAGATCCGGAGCGAATGTCATGGTGCCGATAGACTTTCTATAAAATCCTTTGAGTCCTTAAGCGCCATCAGGAATCGGGTTGGAGGGGGAAGGCAGCATCCGGAGCGCGATTCCAAAGGCAGTGAACAAAGAAGCAGGCACGGAAGCTTTAACAAATACCATGTCAAATTTCCAGAGGAAATGCATCTTAAAGCAAGCCAAACTAGACCTTGGTCAACACCACCGATGCGCTCACTGACGGATCCTGATTTGAATAGCCTGTATAGGAAAACTCAATACGCGCTGCTTTGCAAAAGTCCATGAATGCCTTGTGTTCCTGCGTAGCCCAGCCGGGCTCGAGCATAAAGTCATCCAGAACGATCTGGGTGCCCACCTGCAGACGATCACGGATCAACGTCAATGCGGTCATAGTCGAAGTGTACAGATCGCAATCCATATGGATGAACGAGATTTTCTCATCGGGATGCTCGGCAAGGAAGACGGGTAGGCTGCGATCAAAATATCCTTTCACGAGGCGTATATTCTTTTCCACTTCCGGCAATTTACCGCCCAGACTGAAATAGCCCTTCGGGCGGATTGACCACTGTTCCGGCAAGCCCTCGAAACTGTCAAATCCGTAAAACGTCTTGTCGGGGAAAGCACGCGCCAATTGATTTAACCAAAACCCTTCCCACACGCCGAATTCGATAAACAGCCCTTCTGGAGGAGCCGCCACAATGGCATCGGTACGCAAGTAATAATGCTGCTTGGCGAGGCTGAGCGACATGTTATCCAGCACGAACCGCGCCGCGCTAACGGCTTCGATAATACCGAACAGATTATCGACATTACGCGACATTTCATGAACGGTATTTTTGACCGCCTTCTTGATGGCGGCTTCGGCTTCAGGCGATTCCAGAGCTTTCACTACGGCTTTGATTATGTCGGCTTCGTCCATTTCAGAATGCCTCTCTATTTTTCAAACATAAGCTAACCCCAGCTGACGCGACTATCCCGCACGCTGCATCCGCTTTAGGGAACGCACGTTACAGACGCCCCCTTCAAGACTAAGGCGTCGAATTAGCCTTGGTCAACAAGTAATGGTGATGAATGTACCCTTCCTGTCATACGGGCAAGCAAGACTTGTCCTTGCTGACTTAAAACGCGGTCGATATGCTTCAGATAATTTCCTGTTTCCTCGATTGGCATATGGGTAAAAACGGAATCGACAAACACGCTGTCAAAAGAATGGTCATGAAATGGAAATTCGAAATACGCCACATGAAGGCTGCCCTTTTCTTGATACCATACCTCCGCCGCCATATAGATCATATATTTTTCAGGAGGGTAAGGGACGTTATGTTCAAGCATACGAAGTCACAATGACGCAGCTTGGTTCAGAAAAACTCTCCATTTTGAAAGAATAAAAGTCAAGACAGGAAATCACAAAGCCGCGCTGCGATGACGCATTGCAATCTCAATCGGGAATGCGGTAGCTTCAAGTCCCTGTCATGTGATGTCTTGTCGTGGTTTATTGAGGCAGCGCCAGACAAAAACTCACGTTCACCCAATGCCCCCATGTTCAGCACGCTCAGCAAGTCAAATGAGGAGACACAGTTTCAA
>CAIQVS010000366.1 GCA_903875345.1 uncultured Pseudomonadota bacterium
CTTAAAAACAGCATAGCCCCAGTCTAGATCTTGATTTGAATCAGCCGACCTGATTGCATAATTTTTTGTTTTTTATCTGGATCATTTGCTCTCGCTTATAGCATACAAAGAAGCCATTCCACCTACTCCGGAGGTAATGATCGGCGAATCTTTTCGCATCACTTCTTTACCTTTGCCAACTTCAAAATCCTGTCGACGCGAAACATGCGTTCTTCCTGACGGATCGTGCAGAACGCCTTCATGCCATCATAGTCCTTGCCCTGATACCTTGCCGCGCCGACGACGAGCGGGATGACCTTGCGCGAAGTTTTGGTATCGTCAGCCTTCAGGTAAACCATATCGAGCGCTGCTTTTTCCTTAATCGCCGTCCGGATCAAGGTGATTTTCTCCGACAGCGGCATGTCGTCTTCTGACTGGCGGTACTGATGTCCTGTGTGAAAGGCGAAGATGCGGTGATCGGTACGAATATCCTGCGCCCGGATCGGGGTTTTTAACGTCACGCCCTCGAACGAAGTGCAGCGGCTGAGCGCGACATACATCTGCCCCGCCGCGAACGCGCCGCGCCCAATGTCGATAACGACGCGATCGAAGGTTTTGCCTTGGCTTTTGTGAATGGTGATGCCCCATGCGAGGCGGAACGGATATTGAGTGAAGCTCCCCGCCGGTTCGGACACGATCGTATCGTCATCGACGCCGAAGCGAAAAACCTCCCATGTATGCGGATAAACCGCAACGCTGGCCTTGTTGTCTTGCAGACGCACGGCGAGATATTCATCGCCATCTTCATCCTCCTTGACGGCCTCGATCACGCCGATGCTGCCATTGACCCAACGGCGATCGCTGTCGTTGTTCAGCAGCATAATCTGCGCCCCGATTTTAAAAGACAGCTCAGGAGCAGTCGGAAAATATTCCTTGCCGAAATCGCCACTCACCTGCGCAACACGTGCATAGAGCTTTCCCTTGAGCGCCACGAGATGCGATTGATTGATGCCGTCCGCTATCGCGTTGGTCGTCGTCAGAGTGATATGCACGCCATTTCCTGCGGGTACGGACGATTTCGTCAAGCGGCTGTTGACGCGCGCGATGTCTCTGTCGTCAACAGAATTGTTGCGGATCTTATTCAACAGATCGACGAAAGCCTGATCTTTTTGGCGATAGACTTTGTCCAATTCGACGATCTTCGGCTCGTTGTTCTCAAGAACTTTCGCGCTGAAGAAATAAGGCGTCTTGTAATGCGTCGAGAAAAGCTCCTTCTCCTGCGAGGTCACCACTGGCGGCAGCTGGTACAAGTCGCCGACGAAGATCATTTGCACGCCGCCGAATAATTTTCCGGGCGCGGGACCATACATGGCCAGAAAAGTATGGATGCAGTCCAGAAGATCGGCGCGCACCATTGAAACTTCGTCAATAATGATCGTCTTGAGTTTCTTATAAAGTTTGGCGTTGCGCGGTCTCGCTTTCTTCTGGCGGATTTTTTCCGGCGTCACATCGACGTAAAAATTAAAAAAGCGATGGATCGTCTGCCCTTTGACGTTCAGCGCCGCGACTCCGGTCGGCGCAAGGACTACGTGTGGTTTGTCGGTCGTGCGGCAGAAGTAGGACAACAACGTCGATTTGCCTGTTCCGGCCTTGCCGGTGATGAAAAGATTCTCGTCCGTATCCTCCATCAGATGCAGCGCTTCACGGAACCTCTCGTTAAGCTCCGGCGATACGGCGCTTTCTTTCTGGACGACGCGCGCGGCTTTCCGCTCGACTTCAGCAGCGGATTTCAAGGCACGCTTTTGCGCCGCTTGCGTCGGCACGAATTCCGGCGTCGGTGAAATCGTCTGCCCTTCCTCGTCGAGCAATCCCAGTTGCTTTAGATGCGAGGTAATGCCGCCAAGCCTTCTTTGATGCGCCGCGCTGCATTCGGCTACGGTCTTGCCCGCCGTGAAAGCGTCATAGAGCCGCTTTTCCTCCTCCGCGCTCCAAGGCTGTCCATGACGTTCGAGCTGTGACATGTTCGCTTGTGGTTCAAGTTGCATTTGTGCCAGAATTGCCCGATTTTACACGCCGATCAAGGGGTTATGATAGGAACATTTTTTTGCCCTTTAGGAAACCTCCGCAGGACATTAATGACCATAGCGCCGCACCTCCACAACAGAATGACTGGCAAGGGCTTGCGCATCGGCCTGCTCGGCGGTTCGTTCAATCCGGCGCATGAAGGCCACCGGCAGATGAGCCTTTACGCATTAAAGAGGCTTGGCCTCAATCAGGTCTGGTGGCTCGTTAGTCCACAAAATCCCTTGAAATCCAGCGACGATATGGCTCCTTTAAGCCAACGCCTCGCTCAAGCTCGACGGACCGCGCACCATCCGCGCATCGTGATAACCGACATTGAGGCGCAACTCGGCACACGCTACACGGTCGAAACCCTGCGCGCGCTGCGCCAACGTTTCCCCTACGCGCATTTCATCTGGCTGATGGGGGCCGACAATCTGCGGCAAATTCCTTTGTGGCGCGACTGGACGGAAATCTTTCATCTCGTTCCAGTTGCCGTTTTCCGCCGTCCCGGCTATCCTGCCGGACGTGGCATCGGTCAAGCAGCGCAACATTTTAGCCAGAATTGGCTGCGCGATGAACGCGGCCTGAGTCGGCGGAAAATAGCTCTTCCGGCTTGGCGTGTTTTCGATAATCCCTTGAATCCGATTTCGGCAACCAGACTTCGAAAGGAAAAGGCAACGTGGCAAAAGCAAAAGCGAACGTGAAAAAAACGGCAAAGAATAAGGTTAAATCTCCGGTAAAAAAGAAGAGCGTGGCCAAAAAATCCGCTCCCGCAAAAACTCCGGTCAAAAAAGTTTTAAAGCCTGCGGCAAAAACCGTTGCGAAGAAATCCTCCGCTTTTGCCGAACAGTTGCTCTACGCGACCTTGAAAGTTCTGGATGAACGGCAAGCCGAAGACATCGTCACGATCCACCTAGGCGACCGCCACAGTGTCGCGGATTATCTGGTGATTGCATCGGGACGGGCAACGCGGCAAATCGCTGCCATGGCCGATTACCTACGCGAAGCGTTCGAAACACTCGGCATCCAAAAAGCACGCATCGAAGGATTGCCCGAAGCCAACTGGGTTCTCGTCGACGGCGGCGACATCATCGTGCATCTGTTCCGTCCTGAGGTTCGGCATTACTACAATCTTGAAACCATGTGGGCCGAACGCGCAAAGGAATGAAGATCACAATCCTCGCCATCGGCAAAGCGCGCGGCATCGAGGCCGAATGGTGCGCGGAGTACGCCAAACGGCTAATCTCCGACATGACCGTGAAAGAGCTGGCAGCGTCTAAATCCTTGCCACCCGCAGAGACGCAGAAGGTCGAAGGCGAGTTGCTGCTGAAAAACATTCCGGCCAAATCTTTCGTCGTCGCGCTGGATGAACGCGGCAAGGATATATCGAGCCGCGAGCTGGCGACAAAGATGAAAGGCTGGCAGGAGCAAGGATTCGGCCAACTTGTTTTCCTGATCGGCGGCGCGGACGGCCTGACGGAGAGCGTCAAACAACGCGCCAATTTTGCCCTGAGCTTCGGCCACGCGACTTGGCCGCATCGCCTCGTGCGCGTCATGCTGCTGGAACAACTCTACCGCGCCCAACAAATCAACAACGGCCATCCCTATCATCGAGACTAACACGACGAGTCAGCGAATAGTGATCCGCATGCGCTCTCCGGTAAGACTGTCCCTATTGTCTGAGAATTGCGCAACCGGTGCGGCGAGATCGTAGGAGCCCTCCTGCTCCGCGCGAACAAGATAGACCATGCGCCACGGACCAGCGGCGCCTGCGGTGACGACAGCCTCAAGAATACCATCTGCAACCTCGCATGATGCAACCGAAGTCGGCGACAACCAGACAAGCTCCGGATTGCCGCCAGAGTTCTGCAGAGCGCAGGTAAGAGGATGCAAACCCGCCCCCACATCGTCGCGGATTATCAGACTGGTCTTTGATTTTATCGGCTGATTACCTTCAATTACGACGACATAAGTGCCCTCTTTTTTCAACCCGTCTTTCACCTCGCCGCCGGTCGGAAGATAGATATGCCGCATCAGGGAAGGCGAGGACACCACCATACCTGACTCAACATCCATTGCGGCTTCCGTCACATAAAGGGGCCGATCTGCAGCATTACGAATTGTCATTGCCGGTGTTTTAGGCGACACGGTGATCGCTTCAATAGTCCGCGCCTTGGTGCTGACGCCGTTGATCTCGGCTTCCCAAGCCTGAGATCGCTCCTGGAGATGCCCAATCGTCACCAGAAAATTCGCAATCAACGACAGGGATTGCGGTTTTTGCTGAAGCGATTGCCCCAGTTTCTCCAACGCAGGACGCACATCCTCAGGATTGACTGCGGGATTCGCCGCCAGCAACGGCAGCAAATCGGGAGCAATGTCTGGCGATGCCTTGTTGATTTTCGCCGCATCGAGCCAGAACTGCGTTTTGTCTTTGTCCTTGATCGCCGCGAAAGCCGAAGCAAGTTGCAACGCGGCCAGAGGCGGCAAATTCTTGTCGGCGCTGGAGTCGGAGAAGTAATGCAAGTTGGCGGCGTCAAGCTTTCCCGCCGCCGCAAGCGCCGCGTAGCCTGCCGCGCGCTCGGCACGCTCCGTCTCGTCGAACCATGTATTTTCCAACCGGCGGCGAAGCCAATCGGCGGCGCGATCAACGACAGGTTTGGCGACAAGTTCGTCGGAGGCGCTGAGCGCCTGAAGAGCGGCTGCTGTATCTGCAAGATCGCCCGACTCGTCAGGCTGGGACGGAAAACTTCCGTCCAGATTCTGCCGCTTTGCAAGGCGCGTTATCATTTCACGCTTACGCCGCTCCCATGCCTGTTTCGGCAATATCTTCGTCATTGTCAAAATTTCAGCCCATTGATTTCCGGTCTGCAACCAAATTCCTATTTCTTGCGTCGCAAACGGAATTCGATTGACAACTTCGCTAAGCATGGAAATCAAACCATTGATCGGTAGCGCTGAAATCAATATCGCACGTTCAGCCATACCGTCCCGTTTATCCGGAGTCTTTTTGTCCTGCGGCTTGGCGGGAGCCTCCATCGTCAGGACTTGTCTGGAGGCAAGTACGTGATGCTCCGTATCCTTCAAAACATACGCCTCTTCATCCGGCACAACAGCGATAGGCTTGACGGGTACAGGCGCAGGCTTCAGAGTCGGTTTGGCTTTCGGCACAGAGTCCGCCGCAACGACCGGCATTTCGATTTGCCCAGAGGCCAATGCCATACGGCTTGTCACGGCATCGACCGATCGTGCTTCGATCCACACACGAACACGATTACCCCAATCCGCCGAAGGAGTCAGCGCTAGTTCGTTCACCCCAACCGGCCTAGCTTCATGTACGATCATGCGCACATGATCATCGGCAACGATCGCCGTCACGACGGAAGGTTTTGCCAACGTAAATTGAATCTTGTCCTGCTGCCCTAACGTCAAGAACGGATGCGACAATAACAGAGACAGGTTATCCGCGTTTTCGACTGCGGACATCTCGCCTTGCCAACCTGAGCTAAAATCTAACGATGCCAGCTTGTCGCCGTCCGCATCGGTGACGTCAAGCCGATAGGTTCCGGTTGCAACCGGCCACTCCACCTTGGCAATTCCGTCGGCGGAAAAAGCCAAATCATCGTCACCTATCAAGCGTTGCTGCTGCAGCGGCTTATATTGCCAAGCTCCTTCGGATTGATACCAGTCGAAGTTACGACCGATTTCATAGATGTGATAGCTAAGATCATTGTTTGACTTGGAATTACCGTCATGACCAAGCGCGACGATGTCGAAATGCGCCAGACTGTTTTCGGCAAAGCGCCCGCCCGCCACCGACGGTTTAATGCCAATGATCATGTCTTTCGGCTTCAACGGTAAAGTCAAGTTCGGCGGGTCAACTGCCCCGGAGGCAGGATCGCTGATGACATCAATGACCGCTGCGCAAAGCTGCGACTCATCTTCGGAATGGGAAAGATTCAGCTGAACACGCGCGATGCCCTTGGCATCAGTTACAAATGAAGCGACGGTTTCTTCGGGTTTGTCATCTGAACCACCTAGGCCGAAATGGTAACCCTTCCATCCCGGAAAAACGTGATCCGTTGTTATCCATTTGACGGCGACGCGCCCGGCTACATACGCTGCCGGATCGTTCGCGCCATCGAAGGATTTAATTGTCAACCCTACCGCACCGTCCTGCGACAGGAGAGAACGATCCGCCGTTATTTCAACATGCGGCGCTTGCGGATTGGCGCTGACGCGAAAGCTCGACTCTGCCAAAACAGCGCCATCCGCCTGTTGCCAAACGACCGGCCACAGGCCATCTCGTAACGGCGCAGAAAACTCGGCAACCACCTTACCGTCGGGAGCGGCGGGAACGGGCGCAACAGAATATAGGCTGTGATCGGCACGCAAAACATGGAACTCGCCCGCTTGCGTCGGGACGGAACGATTATGAATGTCGTGCGCCATCAACGTCAGATGAACGGTCTCGCCCGGCGCATAAAAACTTTTATCAAATCCTGCATCGGCCTGCAACGATGGGAAAACAACATGGCTTGCGGCATCAGGCGACACATCGACGAAATCCACATCGCCGGAGTCAAGAAAGGCCATAACGATTAAAGCTTTGTTCCGATTGTCTGGTTTCAACGTGAGAGTCGCCACGCCGTTCGCGTCGCCGACCGTTTCGGCCAGAAATTTTTGCTGCGGATCAAAGAGCGAAAAGCGCACGCCCTTGGCCGGGATCGTCGCATCCGTTTTTTCCGCGAAGACACGCAAACCCTGCCCATCCGACTGCGCGTGAATGCGCAAGGATGATCGCAACAACCATGTCGCCGCAACAGGCGCGAGGTCGGTTTCCTTTTCGCGCAGATCAGGAGCACTGGCGACGATTAGATAAAGCCCCGGCGGTAGATCATCGAGTTTGCCGTCAAGCGTCAACGGCTGATCGACAAGAGCGTCCGGCACAAAATCGAATGTGGTTTTCCCCTGCCAGACCAGAGTGCCATTTGTCCGCGCATAGGTTGCCGTTTCCGACGGCGCGAGAGCCGTTTGCCGCCTCCGCTCCCAAGCCTCGACCATACGCGCGGGATCGGTCAGGCGAAACAATTCCAGCTTGACGCCCGTGACGTTCAGAGCGCGAAGTACGGGCATCGCCTTCATGCCGCGCATCAAACCTTCATCATTGCCGTCATTGACGAAGGTCAGTTCGGTCTGGCGGGCTGGCATGACAAAGGACAGACTATAGGCACTGGCAAGCTTCTCGCCTTTCTTACCGCGCATATCCGCCAAAGCGATACGGTATGTCTTGCGATGCTCCGTCAGCGTAACGCAAAGCTGGCTGCTGGTGATGTCGAGCATTTTCGATGAAACAGGAACAGTCTTGCCTTCGAGAGTCAGACGAATATTTTCGGCGATTTTCGCCGGATGTGCTGTCGCCAAAGGATGGTCGAACTCAAGGCACAACTCCGGCACGTCTTGCTCGGCATGAATGATCGGACGCACTACGCGCAGCGTGCCATCGGTGGCTTCCTGAGCGATAGCAGCTCCGGAGAACACGACCAGCACGAGTGTCAGAAAAGGGAGAAAAAAACGCTTCGTCATGCCCCTCTGCTTACCAGTTTGGCTGGGGAATAAAAGCATCATTTAACTATATGATTTGTCATGATTATTTTTGCCCGCCAAAGCATCGGGATCTTTATAAATCATTAGCCATTCGAAGACCGATGCCTTAGGATACGAAATCATCCTGAAATACAGGATTTTTCAAACAGGGCAGAGGGTTAGACGCCTTCTGTCGATGATCAAAGTCAGGTATAAAACTCATGACCCAAGCCGCCGTCGATCCCTCAGCCGAAGCCCAAGATTATGGCGCTGATTCCATCACCGTCTTGCGCGGGCTTGACGCCGTGCGCAAACGCCCGGGCATGTATATCGGTGACACCGACGACGGGTCGGGACTGCATCATATGGTCTACGAAGTCGTCGATAATGCGGTGGACGAGTCGCTCGCGGGACATTGCACGCGCATCGACGTGATCCTGAACGCCGACGGGTCGTGTACCGTGCGCGACAACGGACGCGGCATTCCGGTCGATATTCATTCGGAGGAAGGAATCTCCGCCGCCGAAGTCGTGATGACGCAACTTCACGCGGGCGGCAAGTTCAACCAGAATTCGTACAAAGTCTCCGGAGGGTTGCACGGCGTCGGCGTTTCGGTCGTCAACGCGCTGTCGGAATTCCTCGATCTGAAAGTCTGGCGGCAAGGCGCGGAATGGCGCATGCGTTTCCGCAATGGCAACGCCGAAGCACCGTTGAAATCCATCGGTGCATCGGACCAAACAGGAACCGAGGTCACTTTCCTGCCCTCGCCCAACATCTTTACCAAGACCGTGTTCGACTTCGACACGCTGGAGCATCGCCTGCGCGAACTCGCGTTCCTCAATTCCGGCGTCAATCTGAATCTTACTGACGCGCGCGGCGTCGAGCCGCGCACCGTTCATCTGTGCTACGAAGGCGGGTTGAAGGAATTCGTTGCCTACCTTGATCGCTCCAAGCAATCGGTGCATGCGATCATTATGGCGCGCAAAGAACAGGACGGCATCACCATCGAATGTTCGATGCAGTGGAACGACAGCTATCACGAAAACATGCTGTGCTTCACCAACAACATTCCACAGAAGGACGGCGGCACGCATCTGGCGGGTTTCCGCGCCGCTCTGACCCGCGCCGTCAACAGCTATGCCGAAGCATCGGGCATCACTAAAAAGGACAAGATCGCCCTGACCGGCGAGGATATGCGCGAAGGACTGACCTGCGTCTTGTCGGTAAAGGTTCCCGACCCTAAATTCTCGTCGCAGACCAAGGAAAAACTGGTGTCGTCGGAAGTCAAACCGGTCGTCGAATCCGTCATTGGCGAAATGCTCAAGACGTGGTTCGAGGAACATCCTGCCGACGCCAAGCGCATCATCGGCAAGGTCGCGGAAGCTGCCGCCGCACGCGAAGCGGCACGAAAAGCACGCGAACTGACGCGACGCAAGGGCGCGCTCGATCCAACCTCCCTACCCGGCAAGCTTGCGGATTGTCAGGAACGCGATCCGGCGAAATCGGAAATCTTTATCGTCGAGGGCGACAGCGCCGGAGGCTCCGCAAAGCAGGGACGCTCGCGGCAGTTTCAGGCGATCCTGCCGTTGCGCGGTAAAATCCTCAACGTCGAGCGCGCGCGCTTTGACAAAATGCTGTCCTCGGCGGAAATCGGCACGTTGATTACGGCCATCGGCTGCGGCATCGGGCGCGAGGAGTTCAATCCCGACAAGGCGCGTTACCACCGTATCATCATCATGACCGACGCCGATGTCGACGGCAGCCATATCCGCACTTTACTTTTGACCTTCTTCTTCCGCCAAATGCCAGAGCTGATCGAACGCGGGTACATCTACATCGCGCAGCCGCCGCTTTATCGTATTAAAAGGGGCAACAGCAAGGAACGCTACCTAAAGGACGACCGCGCAATGGAGGATTTCCTCCTTGAAGCGGGCAACGAGGACGCGCAAGTCACGCTGCACGACGGCACGCTGTATCAAGGCGAAACGCTTCGCAATCTGGTCGAACAAGCACGCGGCATGAAAACCGCGATCCATGCGCTTAACCGCAAGGTCGGCCATCTGGCGATTGTCGAACAAGCAGCGATTGCCGGAGCATTAAACGCGGGATTGACGGGGAACGCTGAACAGGCGGACGTCGCGGCGACCTATGTCGCCAAGCGGCTCGATACGCTATTACCCGCCGCCGAGCGCGGTTGGAAAGGCGAAGCCGCCAAAAAAGGTGGCATGGTTTTCAGCCGCACGCGGCACGGAGTCACGCATCGCTATCCGATCGATGTCGATACGTTGCGCTCGGCGGAAGCGCTGCGCCTCGACAACATGACCGGCGATTTGCAAGCATGGTTTCAGGCTCCCGCCAAGCTCACGATTAAGGACAAGACGACGACCCTCTCCGGACCAATTGGATTGGTTGACGCCATCCTCGCGCAAGGCAAGCAAGGGCTGACGATGCAACGCTACAAAGGCCTCGGCGAAATGAATCCGGAGCAGCTGTGGGAGACGACGCTCAATCCACAGAACCGCACATTGCTGCAAGTCAAAGTGCATCAGACCGACGTCGCCGAGCAGGTTTTTTCAACCCTGATGGGCGACGTGGTCGAACCGCGCCGCGACTTCATCGTCGAAAACGCGTTGAATGTAACGAATATCGATGCGTGAGGCGATGGGTGAAGACAAGCTCTTCGCCAACATCCTTAACACCCTTCCGGAGGGGGATGCTCGTCGTTTTCACACCGCCGCTGTCATCAGCAGGCTGGCGTTGCCGCCCGCCGCTGTGGTGTTGGTCGAGGTCACGCGCTCGGCAGCAAAGCGCGGCAGATAATGCGGGCCTCCGGCTTTCGGTCCCGTGCCGGAAAGCCCCTGCCCGCCGAAAGGCTGAACGCCCACGACCGCGCCGATCATTGAGCGGTTAACATAGAAATTCCCAACCTGAAGCTCACGCCCAACTCGCCGCACCGTCCCATCGATACGGCTGTGCAACCCGCCCGTGAGTCCGAAGCCGGTCGCATTAATACGCTGGATCAAATCGCCAAGCGCATCCGATTTGTAGCGGATAACGTGCAGAATAGGACCGAACACCTCGCCCTTCAGCCATTCGATCGATGGGATTTCCCATGCTTGGGGCGCGACAAAAAATTTGTTTATGTGATTATTACCAAGCGGCGTTGTGAATATCTCCTTCGCCTCTATCTTCAATCGTTCGACATGATCGAGCAGGCGTTTTTGCGCCTCGGCGTCAATCACGGGACCGACATCGGTTTCCAGCAAAGCCGGATCGCCGAGACACAATTCACGCATCGCGCCTTTCAATCCGGCAATCAATTTCTCCGCCGTCGATTCCGGTAAGCACAACAGGCGCAACGCCGAGCAACGCTGCCCCGCTGATCGAAAGCAACTTGTCAACACATCGTCGATCACCTGCTCAGGCAAAGCGGAGCTATCAACAATCATAGCGTTCTGCCCGCCCGTCTCGGCGATCAACGGCACAATCGGCGCATCTTTGGCCGCCAAAGCGCGGTTGATCGCTCGGCCTGTCGCCGTCGATCCGGTGAAGGCCACGCCCGCGACGGCAGAATGATTGACAAGCGCCTCGCCCATGTCGGCGCCTCCATTCAGGACATGAAAGACATTTACCGGAACGCCGGATTTATGGATGAGGCGCGCCGTCCACGTCGCGATGCGCGGCGTCTGCGGAGCAGGCTTGGCGATGACGGCATTGCCCGCGACCAAAGCTGCCGCGATTTGCCCAAGAAAAATCGCCAGCGGGAAATTCCACGGGCTGATGCATACGAAAACGCCGCGCCCCATGAGTTGCAACGTATTGCGCTCGCCCGTCGGCCCCGGCAATTCAACAGGTTTAAAATCCTGCCGCGCGCGGGCGGCATAGTAACGACAGAAATCAACCGCCTCACGCACTTCGGCTAGCGCGTCAGGAATCGTCTTGCCGCCTTCGGCGATCAGCAACGCCATCGCTTCGGCGCGATTTTCTTCCAGCGCATCGGCAAGCTTCTCAAGACAGGCGGCTCGAACGGAAACAACGGTATTGTTCCAGACGGCAAAGCCCTGCGTTGCGCTGGCAAAGACTTGAGATACGGTTTGATCGACGGACAGACCAGTCTGATCTTTCCCATTGATAACCGAAGCCATGCTGTATGTTTCTTGTCGAAACATCGCAATCTGCTCAAGCAGCGGTTCCGTTACAAAAGGATCGTTGAGATCAAGTCCGACAGAGTTGAGGCGTTCCGGCTTGTACAAATCCGGTGCGCGGACAACAAGCGGATGCCGTAACGTCGGATGCAACTGGACTTCATCGACCGGATCGGCGACCAGCGCGTCAACTGGAACGTTGCGATCCAAAAGCCGATGCACGAAGGAACTGTTCGCGCCGTTTTCCAGAATGCGCCGCACGAGATAGCCGAGCAAAACATCATGACTACCGACCGGCGCGTAGACGCAGCATTTCAAGCCTTCGCTGTGCATCAGGCGGCCAAGATCTCCGCCCATGCCGCGCAAACGTTGAAACTCGATGCTGTTCGGATCGTCCGCAAGCTCCAACAGATGCGCAACGGTCAGAACGTTGTGCGTGCCGAATACCGGTTTGATATAACTGCCTAGTTCCAGCATCCGCCGCGCGCAAGCAAGATAAGACACATCGGTGCCCGATTTCCTCGTGTATACTGGAAAATCATCAAGTCCACGTTCCTGCGCGCGTTTGATTTCGCTGTCCCAATACGCGCCCTTGACCAGCCGCAGATGCAGACGCCGTTTATGCCCTTCGGCCATGTCGGCGAAAGCGTCGATTACGGCAGGTGCGCGTTTCATATAAGCCTGAACCGCGAAGCCAAGTCCTTCCCACGCCCCCAGTCTTGATTGCCGCAGCAACGCGTCGGCGACCTCTAGCGACAAATGAAGACGATCCGCTTCCTCGGCATCGATTGTGAGAGGGATATTAAACTTCGCCGCTTGCTCGCATAATTCGATGAGACGTGGAATCATCTCACGCATAACGCGCTCGCGCTGAGCCATTTCATAACGTGGATGCAGCGCCGAAAGCTTGACTGAAATCCCTGAAGAACGCACATAATTACGTCCGGATTGCGCCGTGCCAATCGCCGCAATCGCGCGGACATAATCCTGATGATACCGCGCCGCATCTTCGGCGGAACGCGCTCCCTCACCGAGCATATCGAATGAAAAGATGATGTCTTTTTTCATGTCGGGCTCAGCGCGGGATAACGCACCTTCGATCGTTTCACCCATCACAAATTGATCGGCAAGCCATTGCATTGCATGCCGCAGAGCCTTGCGGATCACAGGCTGTCCAAGCCGCGAGACCAGCCGCCCAAGCGTAGCGCCCGGATTATGCGTCGATGGATCGTCCAGCTGGATAATCTTGCCCGTCAATGATAGCGCCCATCCGGCGGCATTGACGGTCCACGGCGCTTCGCTACCGAGCGCTTCGTTCCAATGGGTTTCGGTAAGTTTGTCGCGGATTAAGGCATCGGCCGTGGCGCGATCAGGTATGCGCAACAAAGCCTCGGCGAGGCACATCAGCGCGAAGCCCTCCTGACTGGTCAGACCAAAATGCGACAAGAAATCAGTCGCGCTCGCTTGCGGTTGATGCGTTTGCCTAATCTCATTAATCCAGACGACGGCTTTGGCACGCGCACGCGCGGCGGATTCCGAAGCCAGCCGCGCCGGAGAAAACTGGCGTTTCAGACATTCATCTTCGTCCGCACGGTAAAGCTTCCCGATGCGGTTGAGGTTGGCGCTGAAATTTTCATTCGCCGTCATGGCATCACTCTTATTTTTTGCTTAATAGAACCTGCTGGCTGGGATTGAGGCGCGTACCTTGCAAATCGGCGCCCTCCAGATTAGCGCCGGTCAAATCCGCCCCAAGCAGGTTGGCATAAGACAAATCGGCTCCCCTGAAATTGGCTTGCCGCAAGTTCGCGCCCGACAAATTAGCATAGCGTAAAGTCGCGCCGGACAATTCAACCGATAGGGTACGATTTTCCGCCAACAGAAGAGGGTGTAACCGCGCCCCCTGCAGGTTGGCGTTGTTGAGCTTCGCACCGGTCAGATCGCAGCCGCGCAAATCCGCCGAATGAAAATTAGCGTGACGCAGATCGCACTCGCGCAGATCGGCGGCCTGTAATTGCGAGTCGCTGAAATTGACGCCATAAAGCATCGCCCTGCTGCCCTTCATCATCGTCAGACAGGCACGCATGAAATTGACGCCTCGACGCAGGTCAAAGCCACTGATGTCCAGCTGTTTGCCTTGCTGAGCCGAACTACCTACCCAGGACGTATGCAAGCGCAACAGCTCCTCAATCGGCACCGACAAGTCCTTGAGCGACAAGCCTTGCGGTTCATTGGTCAAAACCCCGGTCAGGTTCGCGCCGCTCATATTGGCTAGATCCATCGCAGCGTTAACGAGTACTGCCCCCTTCATATTGGCCGACTGCATGTCACACATGCTGAGATCGGCACCTTCCAGATCCGCACCCGAAAAATTGGCACCCGCCAGATTGGCGCGCACGATCTTGCATCCGCGCATCGTCGCATCACTGAAAATCGCGTCTGTGGCCACCGAACCGGACAGCCGCGCATCGGTCAGGTTGGCGCCGCTGAGGTCGGCGCCATGCCCCGATTGATCGATCCCTTCATGCAACGAAACCAGATTGCCTTTGCTGTCGGAACTGGTCAGCACACCTTCGCGCAGATCGACACCAGTCATATCCGCCCCAATCATTATGGCGCCACGCAAGCACGTCCCGCGCATGTCGGCACGCACGAGGCTTGCGCCCTGCAAATTGACAAAACGCAAATCAGTCCCGAACATGATCGCGTAGTCCAGATTGCAATCCTGCAAATTCGTTTGATAGAGCGAGGCTCCGGTCAGATCGGCATGGGAAAGATCGACGTTGTTAAGAGTCAGTCGGGATAAATCGTGGTACGAAAGAATAGCTCGTACGCCCCCCAGACGCGCGACACGAAACATGCCGTGCCGTTGAACGATAGAGTCAAGTTCAGCCTGAGTGAGGGATTTGAGCTTTTTTGATTCAGCCATCGGCGGGGATCACGATGCAAGATGAAGACAGATGTTATTACGTCTTGCAGTAAACAGCAATTTGATTATAGAGATTCATCAGCAAATTCCATGCCGGATCGACCGGGTTTTCTCCGGACAAAAGTTTGGTCGCAAGCCGCTTGCCAAGCTCGACGCCCGGTTGGTCGAACGCGTTAATATTCCAGATGACGCTCTGCACAAAAACCTTATGTTCAAAAAGCGCCAGCAAAAGCCCAAGATGAAAAGGATCCAGTCGATCAAGGATAATCAAATTGCTTGGCCGGTTACCGGGATATAGCTCGTGTCGCGCAGTCGTTTGCGTCTGCCCAAAAGCCAGAGCGCCCGCCTGAGCCACCATATTGGCGAGCAAAACCCGATGATGCTCCGGTTGATGATCCGCGTCCTGCGCGACACCGATGAAATCGGCCATAATGGCGTCGGATCCCTGATGCAGCCACTGATGGAAACTGTGCTGGCCAATCGTACCCGGCTCGCCAAAAAGCACAGGAGCAGTGACACAATCAACCTCGCCACCTCCACGCGTCGCCGTTTTGCCGTTGCTCTCCATTTCCAGCTGCTGGAGATAGCGCGGCAGATCTCGCAGTCTTTCGTTATAAGGCAAAACAGCTTGGACGCGCGCGCCCATAACCGTCCCATTCCAGACACCAAGCATTGCCAGCATAACCGGCATGTTTTGTTCCAGCGGCGCCGAGCGAAAATGCTCATCCATCGCCGCCGCACCACTGAGTAATTGCTGGAAATGATCCATGCCAACGGCAATCGCCGCGCTTAATCCGACTGCCGACCACAGGCTGAAGCGTCCACCGACCCAATCCCACATCGGCAAGGCATTCTCGGCATCGATACCGAAGGCCTTCATCGCCTCATAATTGGTCGAAACGGCCAGAAAATGCTTGCCTACCGCTTGCTCTCCCAAATGCTCGACGAGCCATTGCCGCGCCGTCCGAGCATTGAGTAAGGTTTCCTGCGTAGTGAAGGTTTTGGACACGACGAGAAACAGGGTTTCTGCCGGATCAAGAATCTTGAGCTTCGAAAAAAGATCGGCAGCATCAACATTGGCGACAAAATGCGCCTGCGGTCCTGAGGCATACGATTGCAGCGCCATCGTCACCAAACGCGGCCCAAGATCGGAACCGCCAATGCCGATATTGACGATATGACGAATTGGCTTGCCCGTAGCGCCTGTCCATTGCCCATTGCGAATAGCCGTCACATGGCGCGCCATTTTCTGCCGCATCGCTTTGACGTCTTGCATGACATCATGTCCGTCCAGAAGCAGGGGCGTCGTCTCCTTCCGGCGTAACGCGACATGCAACACAGCGCGGTTTTCGGTTTCATTGATTTTCTCGCCCTTAAACATGCGTTCGCGCCAAGATTCAACATCACGTTCACGCGCGAGCTTCATAAGAAGCGCAATCGTCTCCGCCGTCACGGCGTTCAGGGCGTAATTGAGGCGCAAACCATCCAGCGATAATTCAAAACTTTTGAGACGATCAGGTTCCACCAAAGCAATGTCCAGCAGCCTTTTACGGCGCATAACATCACGATGTTGAAGCAAGTTGCGCCAGCTGGAGCTTTGCGTCAAAGGCGGCGTCATCACTCGCGCACCAAGGATCGGGTTTCCGTGGGTGTCATGCCCTCCGGTTTACCGATCATGCTTAATGTCAAACGATCCGGATTGAACCAGCGTTTGATGACACGATCAATATCATCGGTCGTCACCTTGCGAATCAGATCGTTACGGCGATCCAGATAATCAAGGCCGAGACGATCAAGCTGAATTTCAACCAGTGCCGCCGAGATCTTATCCGTTGAAGTTAGTTCCAGCGGCAACGAACCCGTTAAATAATCCTTGGCGGCGTTGATTTCCTTATCGGTCGCGCCATCGTCGTAAAAACGACGCATGGTATCGAGAGCAATCTTCCATGCCTCCGCCGTTTTGGGGTTGTCGGTTGCGGCCTGCCCGACAATCAGACCCGCATGCACCGATGGAGTCAGCCCCGTCTGGATGCCATAGGTTAGACCTTTTTTGTCACGCACATCCTGCATCAGGCGCGAAGAAAACCCGCCGCCGCCCAGAATGTAATTGGCGATTTCAGCGGCATACCAATCGGCATCGTCGCGCTTCGGCCCAGACATTGCGAACAATAATTCGGTCTGCGTCCCCTCACGCGGCGACAGGATAATGGCGGAGTCCTGCGGCCAAGCCGTTTCATCGATGGACGCCATTCTTGCATGTTTAGGCAAAGCACCGAACATCGCATCGAGAGCGGTAGCAAGTTGCTTTGGCGTGATGTCTCCGGCAACGGCTATGACAAGATTATCCTGCGCCAAATGCCGGACGATAAAGGAAGCCACATCGTCGCGCGTAATAGCGGCGAGCGTTTTGACCGACCCCAGACGCCTGCGGCCATAAGGATGACTGCCAAAAATTTTCTGGAATAGGGCGTAACGCGCCTGCCAATCCGGATTACCGAGTTGAGAGCGCAATGCAGCCCCCTGCTGAGCGCGCAAACGCTCAAGATCGGCAGGATCGAGGCGAGGTTTGGTCAAGGCCAATCGTGTCAGATCAAATGCCTTGTCACGATCAGCACTAAGCGCTTTCATCCCCCCCGACAGACAGTCGCGCCCCGCGCTGAAATTTAGTTCGATCGAATGGTCGGCCAGTTGCTGCTGGAACGCCGCAGCATCGAAATCCCCCGCCCCTTCGGTCAGCAAATCCATCGCGAGCGTAGCCAACCCCTGTTTGTCGGCAGGATCCTGTTCGACCCCGCCGCGAAAGGCGAAATTCATCGCGATCAGGGGCAGTTTGTGATCTTCGACGAGCCAAGCCTTTATCCCGCCCGGACTCGTAACTTCGCGCGGCGTCGTCGCGTTAGCTGGAACGGACAACAGAAGACAAACAACAGACATCACAAGACAAAAGACAAGTCCCCTTGTCTCAGTCGCCCATCTTCTAATGTCCGACGCCTGTCGTCCGTATTGTGTTATCATCGTATCCCCATATCGTGGCCGATCATAGGATGCGCCGCCTCACGCGCCGCCGCCGAGGCGTGAGGATCAGGCAGCAATGCAGCCATGATCTTGTGCGGATTATCGATTAGATCGCGCAATGCGGCGTTAACCTGTTCAACCGTCACGGCATCGATCCGATCTGGCCATTCCTCAACATCGGATACCGTGTGTCCCGTCGCCAGCGCCATGCCGAAGCTATAGCCCGGCATCATCAAACTGTCGCGCGCGAAAATCGCCGAACGTTTGAGCCGATTCTTGGCGGCATCGACGGCTTCCGGAGCAAGCCCCGCTTTCGCCAAATCGACCAGATAATCCTGAAGCGCTCTTTCAAGCTTAGGTTCAGACTTCGCCGAAACAGGGCTGAGCGCTATCATAAAAATGGTATCGCCGCGCGCGTCGGGATCGTAATTCGTTCCAACCCCAGTCGCAAGTTTTTGATCCTTGACCAAACGAGGATACAAAAGCCCAACCTCACCGCCGTCCAGCGCTTCGGCCAAAACCTCAAACGCGTAAGCCTCACGGTTTTTTTGCGTGTTATAGGACGGAACAACGGTTTGCATTTCGATTTCCGGTTGCTCAACTCCGGCATCAAGCATGACGAACCGCTTTTTAACTGGAAGCTCAAGCATCGGCATCGGCTTGCGCGGCACGACATCGTGATTAGGCACAGAGCCATAAATGGCGGCAGAGAGACGCATCACGTTCTCCGGCGTCACATCTCCAGAGATAACGACGACCGCATTATTCGGCGCATAGTGGCGTTCATAAAACTGGCGGGCATCGGCAACTGTGAGTTTTTCAATCTCTTTTTTCCAACCGATCACCGGCGTGCCATAAGGATAATGCGGCATCAGCAAATGGCCAACTTTTTCAGCGAATCGCCCCTGCGGGCTGTTGTCCGTGCGTTGCTGCCTCTCGTCCAGAACGACGCTGAGTTCCGGCGTCGCCGTCTCCGGCATGATGCGTAGATTCTGCATCCGGTCGGCTTCCATCTGCATGATCAGCGGCAGGCGATCGGCAGCGACGGTTTCAAAGAAGGCGGTGTAGTCATAGGACGTGAATGCATTGTCGTTACCACCCTGCGCCGCAATGATTTTGCTGAAATCGCCGGGCGGAGTCGTGCTCGTGCCGCGGAACATCAGGTGTTCGAGATAATGCGCCAGTCCGGTCTTGCCTGACGTTTCGTCCGTCGAGCCAACCTTGTACCAGACCATCTGCGTCACCGCCGGCGCCAAATGATTGGGTACAACGACAACCTGCAACCCATTCGCCAACGTAAAACTGGTCGGATAGAAAACGGCGGCAGCAGCAGGACGCGCGCACCCCGGCACCAAAGCAACGCAGAGCGCTGCAAGAATGCAGAAACTGTATAGCCTGCAGCATTTTTTCATGATGAAATCATTGCAAAAAGAGCCCCATCCTTATTGAAAGGATGCACGCGCTCCGACACAAATTCAATATCTAGTTGTTGCCACCGACCATCAAGAATTCGCGCTTCTCAGGCCAGAATGCGAATGTTAGCTTTGCTTTCCGATTCGAAAGGTTCGTCCGATGAACATTGATCCTTGGAACATCTTCAGCGCCGATTTTGGGCAGATGCCGAAACCCTATACGGCATTTGTCACGCTGATCGATATGGCAATTTACTTCGCCGTGACCTTGGTCGTGGGACGGGCGAGACTGAAACACAAAGTTCAGGCTCCGAGCATCGACGGCCCGCCCACGTTCCATCGCGTCTTTCGCGTGCAGCAGAACACGCTGGAGCAACTGGCGCAACATCTGCCCCTGCTCTGGATCGCGGCTTTCGCGATGGACGACGTGTTCGCGGCGGCCTTCGGAAGCGTGTGGGCTTTCAGCCGGATTCTCTATGCCATGCGGTATTACGACAAAGCCTCGCGCCGTACCAAGGGCTTCATCATCGGCATAATCGCGAACATGATCTTATTTTTGGGCGCTGTGACCGGGGTGATTGCGTCAATGCAGTAAGCACAAGTATGGTTAACAGGCGCAGCAACTAATGGCTGTCTTGAAAATGAGGTTGTTGTTGGTTATGATTGCCACAAGTATTGGTTGGACATGAGGAGTGTGTCGATTATGTCTTTGAATAATTCAGTGGATCAATATGCTCCACAATCGCCCAGCGGCGGAGCGTATCCTTATAGACAGGCTTTGATTGGACTCGCTGTTGTTCCTTTTGATGAAACTCAGGTAACCATCTCCAAGCACCCTGTTCCGGGTGAACGGGTCCCTATCGAAGACTGGCGACTATTTGATGCTGCTGCGCTATTGCGTAACGTGACAGGAGTTTTCCCTGACGAAAGCGTGCAAGTGCAGGCGGCAAACGCTCGTATTGAAGAGCGCAAAATGGCGCGCGCCATGCAGCTACTAGATCCGGCGATGACCGCCTGACGCAAGCAGCACCGGACAATCTCACTGAAACGCCATTTCGGTAAAGCTGCGCAGCTTTCGGCTGTGCAGGGTTTCGAGCCCGACTTCGCAAAGCATCTCCATCGCGCGAACGCCGATCTCCAAATGCTGATCGACCTGCCGACGATAGAACTCGTTAGCCATGCCGGGCAGTTTCAACTCGCCGTGCAAAGGTCGATCAGAGATGCACAGCAACGTGCCATAAGGCACGCGAAACCGAAAACCGTTGGCAGCGATGACGGCGGCCTCCATATCCAGCGCGATGGCGCGACTTTGGTTGAAACGCTCGACAAGCTTGGCGTAGCCACCAATTTCCCAGTTACGGTTGTCGGTCGTCACCACCGTGCCGGTGCGCATGACGGACTTCAGCGCATAACCCTCCAATCCGGTGACATGCGCGACCGCGCCTTCCAGCGCGCGCTGAATTTCGGCCAACGCCGGAACGGGCACCCACGGCGGCAGATCGGCGTCCAGCACATGATCGTCGCGGACATAGCCGTGCGCCAGCACATAATCGCCGAGCTTCTGCGTGTTCCGCAATCCGGCGCACTGGCCGAGCATAATCCACGCGTTGGGACGCAGCACCGCGACATGATCGGAAATGGTGCGAGCGTTGCTGGGGCCGATGCCGATATTGATGATTGTGATGCCGTTGTGGTCGTCGCGCACAAGATGATAGGCGGGCATCTGCGGCAATCGCTCAATCCTCTGGCCTGATGGCGGCGCATCGTCCAGATTGGCGTTAGGAGTCGTGTACCCGCCCGGCTCGACCAGCGCCGTATAACGGCGCGACCGCGACACCGGATTTGCAGTATCTTCCTTGCGCATAAGGTTCTTCCCCATACGCAAAAATTCATCGATGTAGAATTGATAGTTGGTGAAGATAACAAAATTTTGGAAATGGTTTGGATCGCAACCGGTGTAATGGCGCAACCGGTGCAGCGAATAATCGACACGCGGCGCGGTGAACAGCGCCAACGGTAAATCGCCGCTTGAAGAAGGCTGAATATAAGTGCCATTGGCGATGCTGTCGTCCATGATTGACAGATCTGGCAAATCGAACATCTGCCTCATTTGCGCGAGATGCTCCGGATCGAGCCCACTCTCGACGTGCATCCCCTCGCCGAAGGCGAAATGAATTGGAATCGGAGTCGCGCTGACTCCAACCTCTATCGGAACCTCATGGTTTTTCAGCAGCAGCGTTAATTGCTCGGTCAGGTAATGCTCGAACAAGTCTGGACGGGTGAGAGTCGCGCTGTACCGCCCGGGGCCGCTCACGAAACCAAAAGCGAGGCGAGTGTCAATCTGTGTCGGCTTTGTTGTCGTAATGGCGACGTAAGGATAATGCGCGACGACCCGCTGCCACGACATCTCGCCACGCGCCTGTTTCTGAAAACAATCGCGCAAATAGGCAGTGTTTGTTTCGTAAATCCTTCGCGCCTGAGCAACAGCCTCATGCACATCGGAAAAGTGCCGCCGTTCCTGCGGTGAAGTTGGGGGAAAGGGCTTGATGATGGTCATGACACTAATCTCCTATTCCCAACAGCGAACGCGAGAAATCTTCAGCGTTGAAGGCCTGAAGATCATCGGCACCCTCGCCGACACCGATCGCGTGAACCGGCAGCTTAAACCGGTCCGCCAGCGCGACGAGGACGCCGCCTTTGGCCGAGCCGTCGAGCTTGGTCACGATCAGTCCCGTAATCTGAACCAACTCGCGGAAAGCTTCAACCTGAGCGTGGGCGTTCTGTCCGGTCGTTGCATCCAGAACCAACAGCGTCGCGTGTGGCGCGATGGGATCGAGCTTTTTCAGCACGCGCACGACCTTCGCCAGCTCCTGCATCAGATCGTTTTTGTTGTGCAGGCGTCCGGCGGTATCAATCAGCAACAGATCTGCCTTGTCGTTGCGAGCTTTTTCCAGCGCCTGAAAAGCCAGTGCAGCGGAATCGCTGCCCTGCTCCCCGGCGATCACCTCCACACCGGTGCGTTCGCCCCAGATTTTCAACTGGCTGATCGCGGCAGCGCGGAACGTGTCGCCGGCGGCCAGCACAACTTTCAATCACTGCCGACGGTAATGCTGCGCCAGCTTGCCGATCGTCGTCGTTTTGCCGACTCCATTCACACCGGTCATCAGCACGACGAATGGCTTGTGGTTGGAATCGATTGCCAACGGTACGGCGTAGGGCTGCAAAATTTCGGCGACCTGCGCCGCAAGAGATTCCCTTACTTCCTGATCGCCGATGTCTTTGCCGAAACGGTTCTTGCCGAATTCGGCGACAAGCCGCATCGCCGTTGCCGGACCAAGATCGGTCGCAATCAACAACTCCTCAAGTTCGCCGAGCGCGGCGTCATCCAGCTTGCGCTTGGTGAAAATGCCGGTAATGCCTTCAGTCAGCTTTGACGAGCTGCGCTGCAAGCCCGAACGCAACCGCGACAGCCAGCCGGACTTTTTGGGGGATTCATTCACAGACATCGCGCCGCGATCTCACCGTTGCCGGAGGGAAAACACTCCGCCGTCACCAGCGCGCCGACAGGAGCCGGATTGTCCAGCCTAATCTTGGCGAAGTGCGGCGTGCAGCCGAGCCCCTGTTGCTCGACCAGCATTTCGACCGTTTGGCCAATAAGTGATTGCTGATGCCGTCGCGCCGCTTCGTCGCCGAGCGTCCTCAGTCGATCCGCGCGTTCCTTGCGCAAGCTCCCATGCACCTGCGGCATTTTCGCCGCCGGAGTCCCTTTGCGCGCCGAATAAGGAAACACGTGCAGCCATGTGATGTCACATTGCCGCACCAGATCAAGCGTATTCACGAACATCGCCTCGGTTTCGGTTGGAAAACCCGCGATGATATCTGCGCCGAAAACAATGTCGGGACGCAGCGTCCGCGCACGTTCGCACAATACAATCACATCGGCGCGGGAATGGCGGCGCTTCATGCGCTTCAAGATCATGTCGTCACCCGCCTGAAGGCTTAGATGCAGATGCGGCATCAGGCGCGGTTCCTCCGCGATCAGACGCCAGAGATCCTCGTCCATCGCGGCGGGATCAAGCGAGGATAGGCGTAACCTCCGCAACTCCGGAACAGCAGCCAATACGCGCCGTATCATCTGGCCGAGACTTGGTTGCCCCGGCAAATCCTTGCCGTAGGAAGCAATGTCAACACCGGTAAAAACGATCTCGTTATAGCCAAGCGCGACCTGAGCGCAGATATTCTCGGCGATAGCCCCCATCGGTACCGACCGTGACACACCACGCCCGAAGGGAATAATGCAAAAGGTGCAACGATGGTCACAACCGTTCTGAACCTCGACGAAGGCACGTTCGATGGAAAGCGGCGAGCGGGTAATTGGCTTTCTTTGTTCAACACTGGGGCCAGAATTATCATCCGAGCGCAGGGCAAGAAAAGCATCGGCTTCGGTCTTACGGTCGTTGGCGATGACATGATCAACCTCCGGCATCGCGGAGAACTTATCGGGATCGATTTTCGCAGCACAGCCCGTGACGATAATCCGCGCCTTCGGATTCTCGCGTCGCAAGCGGCGAATGGCTTGCCCGGCCTGACGCTCGGCTTCCGCTGTCACGGCGCAGGTATTGACGATGATTGCATCATTCAGTCCAGCCGCCGCCGCATGTTGGCGCATGACATTGGATTCATAGGCATTCAAGCGGCAGCCGAAAGTAACAATCTCAGGCATCGCAGTCACACCACGCGGCGCGGCACGCGCGGCGAAATGCCGCAATACAGATCATGCGCGTTCGTGCCCCAGCGCTTGGCGACATCCTTGACGTAAAGATCCTTGCCGCCCTGCTTGCCGATCAGCACGACTTCCGCGCCTGTTATGTCGTCGAAACCGCCGAGGTCGATTAGGCATTGATCCATACACATGCGCCCCAGAACTTTGCGCTCCTGCCCCTCGACCAGAACCGTGTTGACGTTCTTTGGCACGCGCTGGAATCCGTCGGCATAACCGACTGGCAAAACCCCGACGCGGCCTTCCTCCGGCATCACATATTCGCTGGAGTAGCTAACGCCGTGGCCTTTCGGCAGGATGTTGGTAGAAATCATGCGGGCTTTCCATGTCAAAGCCGTCGCCACGCCGTCCGGCAGCGGGATCATATCGCCCGGCACGCCGTACAGGGAAATACCGATCCGCACCATGTCATAGCGCCCGTTCGGATAGCACAAAGCTCCGGACGAATTGGCGGCATGAATGATCTTGGGACGAATGCCAACGGCGGCAAGCGAGGCTATCGCCTGATTGAACAGCTCAATCTGCCGGTTGGTATCGGGCAAAGTCGGGTTGTAAGCAGAGGCAAAATGCGTGGCGAGGCCAGTGAGCTCGACACCTTTGATGTCGCGCAGTTCAGCCGCTATAGCCGCTGCCTCGTTCGGCCAACAGCCGAGCCGCCCCATGCCGGTGTTAATTTTCAGGTGAACCCGCGTGGGCGAAACCGGATCAGCACTTTGCCGGAGCGCATCGACATGTTCCTTGCGCCAAACAAAGAACTCAATGCCCTGCCGCGCCGCCGCAATCATGTCGTGCGGCAGCAAGCCGCATATAATAAGAACGGGTGCGGTGATGCCCGCATCTCGGAGAATCATCGCTTCGGACAAGGTGGCGACGCCGAGATAGCATGCTCCGGCTTGCAAAAATGCTTGCGCTGCGTGGACAAGGCCGTGGCCGTAACCATTTGCCTTGACGACAGCGAGAACAGGCGTCCCCGCCACGTCGCGTAGGATGCGGAAGTTGCGGATCAGTTGCGCCCGGTCGATCTCAGCCCAACAATCGCGGGGAAGATCATCAAAACTTAGTTTGCGTGATGCGTTCATAACGCCATAAAAACGGTAAAATCCGCTTTGCGCAAGCCCTAAGCTTTCCCGGCTGTGATTAACGACGCGCGACCGCCGACAAAGTGTTGCCGTTCTCGTCGATTTCGTGCGGTTCGAAGAACGGGCTTTGCGGCGGCGTACGCTGCTGCACCTCGGCTTGAGGCATCATCGACGTCACGTTGCCGTTCGTGTCCGGAGCGCCCGGAGGATTGGTGTTGCCGTTAGACTGGGGAACCGGCGCACCACCGTAATAATTGGTCGGAATCTCCGGCTGCTGACCAAAGGCAGGCTGTTGCTGAGGCGCACCCCTTGGCGGCTGTTCAGCAGCTGTCGCTTCGTTGATCGCTTCAATGATGCGGTAATAATGTTCCGCATGTTGCAGGTAGTTCTCCGCCGCGACGCGATCGCCGGAGGATTGTGCATCGCGTGCCAGAGCCTGATACTTCTCATGCACCTGCCAAGCGTTTCCGCGCACACGCAGATCGATGCAGTTGCTATCGAAGGTCTGATGCCGCAGCGAAGCCGCCGAACGCGGACGATTGTCGGCCATCAGGCGTGGGTTGCCTCCGCCGTTACCTCCGCCCCCACCATTAGGGGCGCCACCGCCATGATGGCGACCGCGAGGACGACGACCGTTCGGACCTTGTCTCATGTGAATATCCTGTTCTGAGTTGCGTTCACGTTTTCATCCCAAGCCGCGCTGCCCTGCCTCGGCGTCATTTTTGTTCGCATGGGTCAGACGAACTTTTCAAACTTGCCCGGCGAAATATCTTCGCATTTCTTGCCCTCATCGTTCTCGAGGCGCATCGGCAAGTGAAGGGCATCATATCGCCTTCTTCGAGTCAGACAACTGTTTTTTCCATTCATCCTTTGACAATTTTGACTCTGCGGCTCTTTGATCATACCCGTTTCAGGGAAGAAGTTGTTGAATGGAAAAATTCAGAATTTAAAAAACACGAGACGATTTTCTTCCTTGACTCACGCTGTGCGGTAACGCAGGGACAGCGCGTTTGTACACAGCACGCCCCAAAAGCACTCACTTTTACTCAACAAGGCGAAAAAAGCCGCAAAAACCATCATTCCGCCATAATAAACATATGTATTTTCAGCCGGTTAGAATCTTTTGCCTTCTTTTTAGGCAATGAGGTAAATTGTTTGCTCTGAGCATCTAAAACCGACATGACGAAGTGGATATCGACAGACTTATCCACACTTTTCGGGGATAAAGAATCCCCCTGACCAGATGCCTTGAAAAACCGATGATTGAAACGCCTCAACCACCTGCCACAACGTCCGATCAACGGCGCTTATTGCGTAAATCCGCAAAGGGATTCGATGCCGGCGCCTATGTTTTGCGCGAACAGCTAAAGACGATGCCAACACAGCCAGGTGTGTACCGCATGATTGGAAATAACAGCGTTGTGCTGTATGTCGGCAAAGCCAAGAATCTGAAAAAGCGCGTTGCGTCCTATACACAAAGAACGCGGTTGCCGAATCGATTGCAGCGCATGGTGGCGCAGATCGCAACGGTCGAGATCGTCGTCACGCGCACGGAGGCCGAAGCGCTTTTGCTCGAAGCCAATTTCATCCAGAAATTTTTACCGCCGTTCAATGTGCTGCTACGCGACGACAAGAGCTACCCCTACATTCTCATCACACGCGATCATGAGTTCCCGCAGATTCTGAAACATCGCGGCGCGAAGAATCGCAAAGGCTGGTATTTCGGCCCCTTCGCCTCGGCGGGATCAGTGGCCGAGACGATTATCCTACTGCAACGAGGATTTCAGTTGCGCAATTGCTCCGACAGCGTTTTCAAAAGCCGCTCGCGCCCCTGTCTGCAATATCACATCAAGCGTTGCACCGCGCCATGCGTCGGCAAAGTCAGCGCCGAGACTTACGCGCAACAAGTGACGGACGCCTGCGCGTTCCTGAAGGGCAAGGATCGAAGCATTCAGCAGAACCTTGCCGAACAGATGCAGAGCGCAAGCGATGCCTTGGATTTTGAAACCGCCGCTCGATTGCGCGACCGGATCAAAGTTCTGACCTCCGTACAGGCGCGGCAGGATATCAATGTCGCAGGCATCGACGAC
>CAIQVS010000367.1 GCA_903875345.1 uncultured Pseudomonadota bacterium
AAAAAGGGATGCCTCAACGCCCGTCAGGCGCTGAAATTGCCGCTTGCGTAAAAGCGCCGCGCTATTAAACTTTGCCATCGGAGAGGCCTCCAACGCCTCTCCACCCTTGAATCACAAGCCGGTTAACAAAGATTCAATGCCTCTTTCGCAACGAGTCTATTGGACGGTTGTTGGCTCTCCATTGAGGGGAATGTTCACCCTCAGGAATATAGGCCTGTTTATGTTATTAAACAGAGCTTTGGCAGCCAAGCCGCCTACAATGAGGCTCTGGACTCGGCGATTAACGCCCTACCCTCGCGCGAGGAATTTAGAGCCATACTTCAGGCCGCTTATCGATACACAGTTCAGGGTGCCGAGCAGCCTCTCAATCTGAGGGACATCGTTCCACACGTTCGATCGGGCGCGTTACCCTATTGTTCGGACCTGCTCAACTTGTGCCATGCCTATGGCGAGCCGGGGCATCAGGTTTTACAGGCCATCAAGCGGCGTTCTCTGTTTCGCGAAGTTGGGGAACTTTTATTCGCGCAACTGACGGATATACCCGGCCATGTTCGACTGATGCGGGCAAGACGGCAGCCCGGCGGACACCCGTTGGAGCCGTGATCCTCTCCACTTCGGCTCGACAGAGGCCGGAGGCTGGGGTAAAAGCGTCCGGATGTAACGCCACCCTCTAACCCATGAACTGAAAACATGTCCGGACATTCTCACTCCAAGAACATTCAGCACGTCAAAAACGCCAGCGACGCGAAGAAGGCGAAAATCTTTAACAAGCTTGCGCGTGAAATCATGGTGTCCTGCAAGATGGGCGCTCCTGATGCTGCGCACAATCCGCGTTTGCGGGCGGCTATCGCTGAGGCGCGCGTCAGCATCATGCCGCGCGAGCGCATTGAACGTGCTATCAAATCAGGCACACCGGGCGGCGACGATAAATCCAATTATGAGGAAGTGCGGTATGAGGCGTACGGCCCCGGCGGCTGCGCTCTGATCATCGAAGCGCTGACCGACAACCGCAACCGCACCGCGTCTGAGCTTCGCACGGCCCTGTCCAAGAATGGCGGAAATCTCGGCGAGAGCAACTCGGTCAGCTTTATGTTCGACCGCATCGGCGAGATCGTTTTTCCGGCGGACAAGGCTTCCGCCGACGCGATGTTTGAGGCTGTGATCGAAGCAGGCGGCGACAATGTGGAGTCCGACGCGGAAAGCCATGTCGTGACCACCAACGTCGAGGACTTTGGTTCCGTCCGCGCCGCGTTGGAAGCCAAGTATGGCGAACCTTCGAGCGCGAAGCTGACGTGGAACCCCAAGAGTCCCACGCCCACATCAAGCGATGCCGCGCCCGCTCTGGTCAAGCTGTTGGATATTCTGGAAGACAACGACGATGTGCAGAATGTCTATGGCAACTATGAACTTCCGGAAGACGCGGCTGTTTGAGTCAGAGAATCCCATTTTTTAGATCATTTTACCTGCCTATCGACTCTTATTCCGCGCGGACGCGCGGGGACGGATTCCGGCTCAAGGCCGGAATGACGCTGGCGGTATTAGACCGTGCGGCCGTAATTGATCATCGTTGTCCAGAAACGCTCTAACTTGTGCAGCGTTTCGTTGCCCTTGGTGAGGTCGTCTTCGCCTAGCCCGGCAGCGGCGAGCGATCCGATCTGCTTTTCGAAATATTCGTTGAGCTTGTTGTGCAGACCCAGCCCCTTCTCCGACAACTTCACGCGCACGGAGCGGCGATCATGAGGCGATCGTTCCTGAATCAGATAGCCGTTCTCGACCATCTTTTTGACGTTGTACGAAACGTTAGAGCCAAGGTAATACCCTCGCGCCGTCAATTCACCGACCGTCATTTCGTCTTGCGCAACGTTATATAGAATGAGCGCCTGAACGTTGTTGATGTCCTGAATGCCTTGCCGGTCGAGGTCGGATTTGACGACTTCGAGAAAGTGGCGATGCACCCGCTCAATGAGAAGGATGGCTTCATGGTAAGGATGCGTCATAATGTCCCTCGGCGTATCGATAATGCTGATTATACAAGA
>CAIQVS010000368.1 GCA_903875345.1 uncultured Pseudomonadota bacterium
GCCCTCACCCAACCTCTCCCGCGAGCGGGAGAGGGGCAGACCGCTCTGACCTCGATTATATCCCGTAAAAATGCGCCATCAGGCCGTTAACAACTCAATCTCCCGAACCGGAGCGAAACTCACACGGTGCCATTTCGTGACTCCGATACGCCGCAGCGCGTCCAGATGCTCTGCCGTGCCATAGCCCATATTGCGTTCCCAACCATAGCCCGGATGATCGTCCGCGAGCCGTATCATCATGCGATCACGTGTGACTTTGGCGACGATGGACGCCGCCGCAATCGACAGGCACTTGTCATCGCCTTTAACAATAGGCGTCGCAGGGCAGGAAAGTTTCGGACAGCGGTTGCCGTCGATCAAGGCCATATCAACCGCCAGCCCCAATCCTTCGACGGCGCGGCGCATCGCCAATAGGCTGGCTTGCAGAATGTTTATCTCGTCGATTTCCTCGACCGAAGCTTCGGCCACGCTGACGCGCACGCCGCATTCCAGCAACAGCGGCTGTATCTCCTCACGCTGGCGCAGCGACATTTTTTTACTGTCCTGAATTCGGCTGGAAATCTCAGGCGGCAAATCGGACGGCAACACCGCAGCAGCAGCCACGACCGGCCCCGCCAGCGGCCCGCGTCCGACTTCGTCAACGCCGCAAATAATTTTTCCTTGAAGAAACCCAAAGCGTTGTTCGAAGGAAAGATCTGGCATCTTACTACCTTTCAAATATAAGAAAGAATTGTCATTCCGGAAAAATTGCTTTTTTGCCCTTGCAAAAATGCGATTTTTTCCGGAATCCGATTTTCTTTTGAGCCACAAAAAACAACAAATCAGATTCCGCACAAATTTCCTTTCGCCCTGCTTCGCAGTTCGAAGAGGAAATTTTGTGGAATGACACCTCTCTTAAATTTTCAAGGACGGTAAGCTTGGGCATGCCTACGCCCGTTTCTCAACGCCAAAATAAAACCATTCCTCGCCAATCGGCGTGTCCACTTTCGGCATGATGATGAAGCCTTCATCCGGCGCGGCGATGGGTTCGCCGTTGGCGCGGGTTGCGATGACGGCACCCTTGGCGACTTTTTCCAGATGCTTCCACGGCTTCGGAAACTCGCCAATATCGTCGCGGTAATGAACTTCTTTCACTTCGACCATCCGTGTCGGAGCGGCATCCGTTTTCGGCGCGACTTCCGCCGCCGTGATACCAAGATAGGCGAGCGCGTTGCGAATGGCGCGTTCGGCGACATGCGGCGCTTCGGGGTCTTTGTGCTGGCCGCATTCGATGTTGACGGCAATCGCGCCGTGACGGCGGGCATACTCAATCGAGCCTGTCGCTTCCTCATCGCCCGCAATTTTTGTCTTGCGACCCGTCGCGGCATAGGCTTCTTCCCAACCCGTTAGCAGCGTTCGCGCGCCGAGAGCCTTGGCGAACGCATGTTCCTTTGGATCGTTCGGAGCGACGAAGATGAACGGCTCGCCGCCGACCGTGTAGGAATGAATGGCGAGATGGACGTCGCAAGCCTCCAGCATCGGACACAAAATATTTCCGAGCCGCGCCTCGTAACAATCCGGATTCGCCATCGGCACCAGATAGCGATTCAGGTTGCGTTCGGCATAACGCTGATCGAGATCATAGGCGCGGGGATTGCCAATCGGCACGAACGTCACTTGCCCCTTGATGATCGGCAAACGTCCGGAATCGATGTCCTCCATCACGCGTCGGCAACCGACCGTGCCGCATTTTTCGTTGCCGTGGATCGCGGCGATGATCAGGAGTTTCGTGCCGGGTTGCTCGGCGGCATAGGTGACGGAACGGATCAAATCGGGTGTGGTCATATCAATGTAACCTGACGGGTTGATAGGGACTGTCGAGCGAGAAGGCGGGAATGTCGATGTCGAAGGCTTCGCCGCGTTCGTTTTCCATGTGATAGGTTCCGGACATGATCCCGGACGGCGTGGCGAGCGGCGTGCCGCTGGTGTATTCATACCTGTCACCGGGCTCCAGCACCGGTTGCTCGCCGATGACGCCCGCGCCGCGCACCTCATGCAATTCGCCGCGCGCGTCGGTGATGCGCCAATGGCGGCTCAGCAATTGCACCGTCTCCGAGCCGAGATTTTCGATCGTGACGTGATACGCCCAGACGAAATGACTGTCGTTCGGCGCCGATTGCTCGTCGAGGTAATCGGGGCGAACCGTCACGCGAATGCGTCGCGTCGTCGCGGTGTAATCGATGGATTTATTGGTCATGGAACCGCTATAGCTCATAAAAGGTTTTTGAGCTATCCTATACAGCGATCAAGTTTGTGGTTTTTTACCCTCAAAACAGGCAGTCCGCCGATAAGCGCGACGACAGGTTTGCACACGTTATGCCCACTCCGCCTAAAACGATCGTTATAACAGCCGCCGATGAACAATATGTCGCTCTGGCGCAGGATTTAATAGATTCGCTGAAGGCGCAACCCTGCAAGGCGCCTTTCGATATCGGATTGTTGGATGTCGGGTTAACCCCGCAAAGCCGCATGAATTTTTCGCGCCAAAACGTCCACATCGAAACCGCGCAAAGCGATATTGAGTTTCCGGTGCGCGAGGCTTGGGAAAAGGAAAAACCGGGGTTCCGCACCTTGACGGCGCGGCCTTTCCTGAGACGCTATTTTCCCGGCTATGACGTCTACATCTGGATAGACGCCGACATATGGGTGCAGACGCCGGAGGCCATCGACGCGATGATGGCTTCCGCCTCCGGCAGCAACGCGATCCATCTGGCCTGCGAATTTGACCGCAGCTACCTTACCACCCCATGATTTTCAGTGGTGCTAACGAATCGTTCACAAGTTATTGATTCAAAGGCTTCTTTCAATTTTTGAAGGAGGCGTTGGTGGGAACGGTTGAGCATTTGGCGAAGTGCGTTGAGCAGGA
>CAIQVS010000369.1 GCA_903875345.1 uncultured Pseudomonadota bacterium
ATAGCCAAGACCATCGATGCCGGACGCACCGCCGACGCGCACACGCTGCGCGGGATGTTCGACGCGGACGCGGCGCTGGTAAAACTAGGCGGCGGTAGGTATTTGGCCGATCTGGTGGCCAGCGTCATCACGCTCGACGGCGTGGTGGATTACGCGCGGCTGATCCACCATTTGGCGGTGCGGCGGCGCTTGCTGGACTATGCCGACGAGGTCGCGGCGATGGCGCGGAACGAGAGCGCTCCGCCGGAAAACGCCGATGATTTGATCGGCGCGGCGGAAACGCGCCTGTACGCTCTGGCTGAGGTTCGCGAGGGCGGCGGCGCGGTCAACATGGCCACGGCCTATGACGAAACCATGGCCACGATTGAGGACGCGATGCGGCGCGGCAACGGCCTCAGCGGCGTGCCCTGCGGCCTGCCGACGCTTGATAAAATGCTGGGCGGGTTCGAAGGCGGAAACCTGTATGTCCTTTCCGGTCGGCCTAGCATGGGCAAGACCGCTTTGTGCCTCACCATGGCGGTCAATGTCGCCCAGACCGGCGCGAAAGCGTTGGTGCAATCCATGGAGATGTCGCGCAGCCAAATCATGGGTCGTCTGATCGCGCGGCAAACCGGAATCCCCACGGATCGCCAGCGGGCGGGCCTGACGCAGGACGAATTCGGCAAGATTTTTAAAGCCAAGACCGAAATTGCCTCATGGCCTCTGGCGATTGACGACAGCTGCGGCCTCACCGTCGCGCAAATTCGCGGTCGCGCCAAACGCCATAAGCGCCGTTATGGCCTCAGTATACTTGTGATCGATTACTTGGGCTTTATTCGCTCGGAAGACCTGAGGGCCAATCAGGCGGTGCAGGTCGGACAAATTACCGCTGCGTTAAAAAGTCTGGCCAAGGAGCTGAATATCCCTGTGCTGCTGTTGTCGCAGCTCAACCGCGCGGTGGAAAGCCGCGAGGACAAGCGGCCCATGATGTCCGATCTGCGCGACAGCGGCTCCATCGAGCAGGATGCCGATGTGATCATGTTCGTTTACCGCCCAGAATATTACCTCGTTCGTTCCGATCCGCGCCGCAAAGACGGAGAGAGTGAAGAGAAATTCAACGACCGCCACGCGCGGTGGTCGGCGGAGTTGGAAAAATCGCGCCATCTCGGCGAGATCATCGTCGCCAAAAATCGCACTGGAAACACCGGAACCGTCCGCGCCCGGTTTGAGGGGTGGCGGTGCCATTTTTATGAACCGTCGCCGCAACTGGATGAGGCAACGGAGCTGTAATGCGCCGACGCTTCCGGCGTGGTGGGAAGCCTGTGTAGGGAGATAAAGACCATGGGGTATGAGCGTTATCACACCGATTTGGCATGGAACACATTCAGTTTTTCGGCGGAAGAGCGGTTGGTGCTGCTGAAAATTTGTCACGACATCGATCTGGCGCGCGCCAACGGTGAGCGGCTCTGCACGACGCTCAAGCGCGTCGCTTTTGGCACCGAGATCAAGGAAAAGAAAGTCGTGAAGATCCTTGAGGATATGGCGGGGGTCTACATGATCACGATGGACGCTGACCCGGACAACATCCGGCTGCGGCCCGGCGGGCATTGTTGGCAGCTCAACGACGATCCGCTGCCGGACGACGAGCCGATGCCAATGCATGCGGCGCACAGCAGCATCAACTGAGGCGGGGCGGCGCGGGTCAAGGCGGTCCGCGCCGCCGTGGGAACATTTTGGGAAAACGACAGGGGGACATATGGCAATACGCTACACAAACGCGGTCTGGACGATTGAGGGCCTCGGCCACACGGTCAAGATCGTTTTGAACAAGCTGGCGGACAACGCCAACGACTATGGCTATTGCTGGCCTTCGGTGGCCTATATCGCCAAGCTGTGCAGCCTGTCGGAGCGTACGGTGCAGCTCGTCATCCGCAAGCTCGAGGTGATGGGCTATCTCGACACCCAGACGCGGCGTAAGCAATCGTCGCTGTATATCTTAACCAACATCCCACATCTGACCCAGCTGACCGAAAAACGCATCCGGCAACTCGACGCGAAGGGGGTGCGTCCGCTTGCCTGCCAGAGGGAATACACCCGCCAGTGGAGGCTCGCGATGGGCATGGATTTGGACTATGCGGACGCGGCTCGGCGCGACGATGCTCCTGAGGCCGAATTTGCAAGGCCTGACAAGGGGATAGACGTGCCTTCAAGGGTGCAAACCACGGCGTTTATGGGTGAATCTCCTGCACCCAGAACTGTAATAGAACCATTAAAGAGATCAGCGAAGGAAGATTCAGACAGAAAACAGAAAGATTGGAGGGGGGTCTCTCGGGCGGCGCGAGGGGGCGGGGGCGACTACGGCTTCGATCCCAGCGAGGACGACATCCTGTGGCGGGCGCGGATGAGGGGATTCGTCGCGCACAACGTCTGGATCGATGATGTTTACGGCGCGAGCAGGCCGGGGATGGCCGGGTGCAGGGTGCCGGAGCACGTCCAGCGCGAGTTCGGGTATGCGCCATGAGTTTCAGCCACACCGCCACCGCCGCCACCGTCCAGCCTCGCAGGGAGTTACCGATGCCGTCCAAGTCGAAGACGCGATCCAGATACCAACGCCTGAAGCCCTCACCGTCATTGCCGCGCCAAGTCGCCATACCGGAGCGCGAACGCCAGAACGGCGGCATGTTTGTGGCTGGGGTGAGCGTAGCTGATCCGCTCAACGAACTGCACGCCACCATCGTGCGTGTTGATCGCGCCGTGTGCGAATGCTGGCTGGATCGCTATCATGTCAAAGGCCACATCGGCGAGGCCGCGTACAAGGCCGGGCTGGTGTTCCGCACAGCGTGGCTGTCGGCGGCCTATGGCATGTCGGTCGTTACAAAGGATTTGTCGGCGCAACGCATCGACTGCTTTGATCCGATGTCGCTTGAAGAGCGTTTGGATCGTCACAAATGGGCAGATCGTCGTGTTAAGCAGGGGCTTCAGGCTCTTTCCGCTTTGCAAAAGCTTGCCGTTATTGCGGTCTGTGGCAACGACGAAGCGCTTGGGTCAGCCGCGCGAATCCGGACATTACGGCGCGGCCTTGAAGCCATGGCAAAGCGCTGGCGAACCACATTGGAAGACGACTTCAAAATTCAGCTTGACTAGGTCACGTTTTTTAACCTAGAAACGTCATGCTAAGCGAAGCCGCGTCAAGAGCGGTTTTAGATCATCAAGAAAGCCGCACAGATACGTTCTGCGCGGCTTTTTGTTTTTCAAATCCAGAAGATGATCGCGCCATGCCGTGGAAACCTAAGAGACCTTGCCGCCATCCCGGCTGCGGCGATCTGGCGGACGGTCGGTATTGTGAGCGTCATGCTGTTGATGCAGAGCGGGCACGGCGGAAGGAGAGCGATAGTAAGCGCGGATCACCTATCGATCGCGGTTATGGTTATGCCTGGCAAAAGGCCCGCGCCGCTTTCTTGCGCAAGCATCCGCTCTGCTTGCCTTGCCAAAAGCGTGGGCGCGTTGCCGAAGCGCATGTTGTCGATCACATCGCACCGCATCGCGGAGACATGAAACTCTTTTGGGATAGTAAAAACTGGCAGTCGCTTTGCGCGAACTGCCACAACTCGTACAAACAGAGGCTCGAAAAATCAGGACGCGCAAGCCTTGGGTGTACGCCCGAAGGCTACCCCATCGAAGGGTAGGGGGGGGGCAAAAAGTCTGGCGCCTTCGTCTTCTAGACCGCGTGTCCAGTACCACGCGCATCGCCGCGAAATCGAGAAAACTTTTTTTGGACATCAGACAATGATGTTTGTGACGTATGGGTAGAAAAGCAAAGCCAACGGCGCTTAAAGAGCTTGCAGGAAATCCGGGAAAAAGAGCTTTACCTAAAGACGAGCCGCGTCCCGATATCGGCCTTCCGGAAAAGCCGAAAGGACTTACGAAAATCGCGAGCGATGAATGGGATCGACTTGCGCCCCAGCTCGACAAGATCGGGCTGTTGACGAAAATCGACCGGACAGCGTTCATCGCCTACTGCGAATGTCTGTCCGACTATTATGCGGCGCAAGAGCACATCAAAAAGTACGGGCGCGTGCAAAAGGTCAACGGTCTGTTTAAGAAAAACCCGTCTGTGCAGATGAAAAACGACAGCCTGCGCCTTATGCGCCAGTATCTAATCGAGTTCGGACTTACGCCGTCGGCGCGAACGCGCGTCGCTTCGCAAATGTCATCCGATCCGCGTCAACTTGTTTTGCCTGGCACTGATAAAGAATCGGTCGATCCGAATAAGCCGAAGATGCCTGAGGGGCCGTTCTCGGATGAAAGTTACTTTGATTTCGCCGTTCGCCACTAATCGCCATGACGGAATCAATTTTCGATGCCGAAGTATGGGCGCGTGAAACGGCGACCGATGAACACTATTTCGATGAGTCTGCCGCCGCGCGTGCCTGCGCGTTTTTCCCACGCTACCTTAAACACACAAAAGGAAAATGGAGCGGACAGCCGTTTTCCCTAGAGCCATGGCAGCAAAGCCTTGTGCGAGCCATATTCGGATGGAAAAGAAGAAGTGACGGAACGCGAAGATTTCGCATCGTCTACATTGAGATTCCCCGCAAGAACGGAAAAACGCAGCTTGCGGCCGGAATTGCCCTTTATCTGACCTTCTGCGACTGCGAGGCTGGCGCCGAAGTTTATTCTGTTGCAAATGGAAAGGATCAAGCTGGCATCTGCTTTAATGAAGCGGTGCGGATGCGCAAACTTTCGCCATCACTGGTCGATCGCACGCTGGCAAGTAAGTTAAGCATCTTCAATCAAAAATACGGTCAGAGTTACAAGGTTCTTTCCTCTGATTACGGCAACAAGGATGGGTTGAGCGCGAGCGGGATCATTTATGATGAGTTCCACGCGTTCAGAGATCGAATGCTCTTTGACGTCATGCACACGTCGACCGGGGCGCGGTCGCAGCCACTTGAAGTCATCATCACGACGGCAGGAACGGATAAGCATTCAATTTGTTATGACCAGCACCGTCACGCCGAGCAAGTGCGCGACAAAGTTATTCCTGATGATGAATTCCTTCCCGTCATCTACGCCGCCGATAAAGAAGACGACCACAAAGACCCTCGCGTCTGGGAAAAAGCAAATCCGAACCTTGGGAAGTCGATCAATATCGACTATATGCAAAAGCAGGTCGAAAAGTGCAAGAGCCAGCCGAGCTATTTGGATACGTTTTTGCGTCTGCATTTGAATGTCTGGGTTGAAAGTGTGAAGCGGTGGCTACCGATTGAAAAATGGAACCTTGGAGGCCCGCACCGCGATACGCCGCTTGAAGAAGTCAAAGGGGGTCTTGAAGAACTAAAAGAAAAACTTCGCGGACGGCGTTGTTTCGGTGGCCTTGATCTGGCGCGCGTGTCCGACCTCACGGCGCTCGCGTTGTTGTTCCCCCCGCTTAACGACGACGAAAAATGGATTGTCCTGTTTTGGTTTTGGTGTCCCGAAGAAAACATCCGCGAACGCTCAAAACGTGATCGCGTGCCTTACAACATTTGGCGCGACCACGGCTTCATTACGGCCACGCCGGGCGATACGACGGATTTCAAATATGTTGAGAAAGAAATTCTCAACGTCGCCAGCCAGTATGATCTTATCGAACTCGCCTACGACAGGACTTTTGCAGGCGAGATTGTCAACAACCTGATGGAAGAAGGCATCCACCTTACCCAGTTTGGGCAGGGCTTTTTGTCAATGGCTTCGCCCTCGGCGGAACTTGAACGCATGGTGATAGCCGGCAACAAACTGTATCACGGCGGCCATCCAATCGCGCGTTGGAATGCGGCTAACGTGGCCAAAAAAAATGATGAGGGCGGTAACATCAAGCCGGACAAAGCGAGGTCGCCGGATCGTATCGATGGGATCGTGGCGCTGATTATGGCGCTAGGGCGCGCGACCGCAGGCGACTCGCCAAAACCGAAACCCGTACCGGGGATTGTGATCCTGTGATGGCCAACATGCTCAACAAAATGCGCGGAATTTTTGGAACGCGCGGGGAGAAGCCTGCGCATGACGTTCCAGACGTGAAAAATCAGGCCGTCATTTCGCAATCTCTCGCGGACGTTTTCAGTTTTGCAACAACAGCGCCAAGCGGTTATGTCGTGAACGAACGCACGGCAATGTGCGTTTCGGCCGTTTATGCCTGCGTCGGTCTGATCTCAGGCGCGGTTTCTTGCATGCCGTTGCCGATTTTTCGTCAAACAACAACAGGACGCGAAGCGACCGATCACGACTTGTGGTGGCTTTTGAACCGAGAGCCTTCGCCGGCTTGCACGGCGGCGACATTTTGGGAATATCTGACGACATCGCTGTTGCTGCAAGGCGACGCCTTCGCGCGCATCGTGCGTCAAAGTTCGATGAGCCCGAAAATCATTGGCTTTGAGCCATGGCATCCCTCCAACGTCGAGGTTCGGCGCGAAAACGGGCGGATGAAATATCTTTTTAACGATCCACTGAGCGACCAACGCTTTGTGCTTGATCAGGATGACGTGCTGCACATCCCCGGTCTCGGTTTCAACGGCTTGCGCGGAAGAACACCATTGCAACACGCGCTGCGTAATTCGGCAGGAATCGCCCTGGCTGCTGACGATCACACGTCGCATTTCTTCGCCAACGGAGCGCGCCCTGATTTTGTCCTGACGGCGCCCGATGCCGCCGAGATGACCATGGAACAGAAAGAGGAAATACGCGAGTTGTGGAGCCAAATCCATGGCGGCGCGTCGAACTCGCACAAGCCCGCTCTGTTGACAGGAGGGCTTAATCTGAAAGAACTGACGATGAAAGCCGAAGATGCGCAGCTTATCGCGACGCGGCAATTTCAGATCGAGGACATAGCGCGCATTTTTGGTGTCCCGCCGTTTATGATCGGCATGACCGAAAAAACGACGAGCTTTGGAAGCGGCGTCGAAAATATGTCCATCGGTTTTGTCAAATATACGATCATGCGCCATTTGCGAAAGTTTGAGCAGGAAATCAACCGAAAAGCGCTTCGCGACAAAGACATCTTCGCCGAATTCACGACCGCAGGCATCGAGCGCGGCGACCTCAAAAGTCGTTATGAAGCGCATCGCATGTCGATCGGACGTGCGGGAGAGCCCGGATTTATGACGGTGAACGAGGTTCGGAAACTTGAAAACCTTCCGCCGATCGATGGCGGCGACATTCTCAACAAAGGGGACAACAATGCGCCCAATGCTCAAGCTTCTGGCGGATAACCGTCGCTCCGGCTTCTTTCGCGCCGAAAAAAATGACGCGGCGGATACGCTCTACATTTATGACATGATCGTGGCAACCGATCTCGACGCGGAGATATGGGGCGGCGTTTCGGCGGAATCCTTCGTTAAAACGATCAAGACCACGACCGCGCCCGTTCTTCATTTGCGCATCAATAGCCCCGGTGGCGATGTTTTCGCCGCGCGCGCGATGGAACAGGCTTTGCGCGAGTATTCCGGAAAGGTTATTGCGCATATCGACGGCTATGCGGCTAGCGCCGCGAGCTTTCTGGCGATGTCAGCGGATGAAATCGTGATCGCCAAGGGCGGTTTTTTCATGATCCACAAGGCGTGGACAATCGCTGTAGGCAATGCCGATGATCTTTTGAGCGTCGCTTCGCTCCTTGAAAAGCTTGATGGCACGCTGGTGCAAACTTACGCTTACCGCACGGGAAAAGCGCCCGCGCTTATTGCGGATTGGATGGCGGAGGAAACGTGGTTTTCGGCACAAGAATCCGTTGACAACGGTTTCGCCGACAAAATCGCCGAGGACGCGCCAAAGAATAAGGCAAACTGGGATATGAGCGCATACGCACACGCGCCGGAAAGCGTAGCGCCGGAAGCCGCGCCTGTGGCCGCAACGACTGAAGAAAAAGCACTTCCCGATATTGACGCTCTCCGCCGGAAACTGCGGATCGTCGAAAAAGCTGCCTGAGCGTCAGCGCCAGCAGAACCCCCGCGAACGCGGCATAACCCTAAAAAACGGAGTTACCATGAAAAGCATTCAGGCGCTGCGCGAGCGGCATGCCGCCCAGGCAAAAAAGCTTCACGAGCTTTTGAACGAACAAGGCAAAGAGACGTGGAACAACGCCCTTCAGGCCCAATACGACGAGGGCATGAAGGCTCTTGACGATCTTTCGTCTCAAATCGGCCGCATTCAGGCTTTGCATGAGCGCATGGCGGACGAAAAGCTGGAATCCCATGTCACAGAAGCGGCAAATCGCATGGAGCGTGACGGCAAAGCGCCGGCGGCGAAGCTTTTTGCTAAATGGCTGCGGGGCGGCGATCAGGTGATGACCAATGATGATTGGGCGCAGATCCGCAACACGATGAGCACGACGACAGGTTCCGAAGGCGGTTTCACCGTGCAAACGGAAGTCGCGAAGGCCATTGCCGATGCGCTCAAGACGTTCGGCGGAATGCGCGAGGTATCAACCGTGCTGCAAACCGAGGCCGGAAACCCGATGAACTATCCGACCTCGGACGGTACTTCGGAAACCGGCGAACAGGTCGCGGAAAACACGGCTGTCGCCGCGTCCGCCGACATCGTTTTTGGTTCCGTTGCGTTGAATACCTACAAATACAGCTCAAAGCCGGTTACCGTGCCTTTTGAATTGTTGCAGGATTCGTCCGTCGATATCGAAGCGTTCATTCGCAATCGTCTTGTGCAACGCTTGGGTCGTATTACCAACACAAAGTTTACGGTTGGCACCGGCACAAGCGAACCGCGCGGCATCGTGACGGCGGCCGCGTCCGGCAAAGTCGGCACGACGGGCCAAACGACCACGGTCATCTTTGACGATTTGATCGACCTCGTCCATTCCGTTGATCCAGCCTACCGCGCCCTTAATCGGTGCCGGTTTATGATGAACGACGCATCGCTGAAGGTCGTCCGTAAGCTGAAAGACACGGCGGGCCGTCCGGTCTTCCTGCCGGGCTATGACGGGATTGTGGGGCCGATGGCCAACACGATTCTCGGCTTCCCGGTTGCGATCAATCAGGATGTCGCCGTGATGGCCGCGAACGCAAAGTCGATCCTGTTTGGCGATTTCAGCTTCTACATGATCCGCGACGCTCTGGCGTACAGCTTCTTCCGCTTCACGGATTCCGCTTATGCAAAGAACGGTCAGGTCGGTTTCCTGATGTTCTCGCGCAATGGCGGCAATTACGTCGATGTCGGCGGTGGCGTCAAATACTACCAGAACTCCGCTACCTAATCTCAGCGTCTTATCCCCCTGAGAATGGAAGGGGCGGGGCAAGAAATGGCCTCGCCCCTTTTCACTTCCAAACTTTTTTACAAGGAGAAGATCATGGCGAAAGCAAAGAATGATGCCACGCTCGTCACGGCGCGCTTGCTGGTCGATTCGTATGTTGGAAAATGCGATGATCTTGTCGAGGGCGAAGCGTCGGTTATTGCCGCGCTCGTCGAGGCAGGCTTGGCTGACGACAATTCTGATGCCGTCGAATTCAAAAAGAAGGGCGGAGCTATCGCTGTCAAATTGAAAGCCACGCAGGACGCGATCACCGCTGACCCCAGCGTCGACCAATAAGGCGAGCCATGACAACGCTTGTTCTCAGCGCTCCGCCTGCGTCGGAACCGCTTACGATTGCCGAGGCGAAGCTGCATCTTCGCGTGGATGAATCGGATGAGGATGAGTTGCTAAGCGCCTTGATCATTGCCGCGCGACAAGCGGCGGAAGCGCGGACGGCGCGAGCGCTGATGCCGCAAACGTGGCAATTGTTTTTGCCAAGCTTTCCCCTCGACGATGCCGCGCTCCGCTTGCCGCGTCCGCCATTTATCAGCCTTACGTCCATCGTTTACGCCGATACGACGGGCGTTCAGCAAACAATGGATGAGGGTGCTTATACGCTTGTAAGAGACCGCTTTTTCACGGCGATGCGTCCTGCTTTCGGCACTTTATGGCCCACGACCCGCGTTGTCGATAACGCGGTCTGCGTTACGTTTCAGGCGGGGTATGCTGGCGCGTCAGTGGTGCCTGAGCCGATTAAGGCATGGATGAAAATCATGATCGGAACGCTCTACGCGCATCGTGAAATTGGGGTCATAGGGCAAAAAAGCGTCGCGTCGTTTGTCCCACGCGGGTTTAGCGATGGTTTGCTCGATCCTTATATCGTTCCGGCGGTCGCATGAATGTTCCCGGCGCAGGCGACCTGAATAAGCGCATTGCCATTCGCACATGGCAGGACGTGCCGAATGCCCAAATGGGAAGCGACGTTCAATATGGCGCACCGCTTTTCGTTTGGGCCTGCGTCCATCCTGTTGGCGGAGCGATTTATTACGGTGCGCAGCAAATCGGAGAGGCCGTTACGCACCGTTTTATCGTCCGGACGGGCGCGGACGTGACGGCGCAGCATATCATCGAATGGGACGATAAACGGTTTCGCATCCGTCGCGTCAATAAAATGGCCGAAGCGCTTCACTTTACGGTCATCGAAGTCGAAGAATTGGGGAAAATTCAGCCATGAGCTCTCCTCTTTCCGGAAATCAAGCGTCTGTAGACGTTAACATACGCGTTACAAGCCCTGATGGAATCATTTTCGAAAAGAAAATCGTCCGCAAGGCGATGGGCATCGTTGGGAGGGAAGTTCAAAAGGAGGCGCGTGGGCTCGTTGCGCATGGCGGCGGCAGCCATCCGGGCGAATATCCGGGGACAGTTTCGGGCTTTTTATCGAGATCAATCGCCTACAAAGTCAGCAAACCGGGCTTTCTTGTTGTCGTGCGGCCGCAACGACCTTCCGCATTCGGCGGTAAGGAATTTTATCCGTACTTTTTGCATTACGGCGTGCACACCGCGTCGCGCAAGAAAAGCCATAAGAAACACGCCGCTG
>CAIQVS010000370.1 GCA_903875345.1 uncultured Pseudomonadota bacterium
AGAAAGGGATTCAATTTATGAAAAGAAAGTGGTAGAAACAGACATCGAGCGGCTGGCCGCTTAACCAGCGAAACTTAACCGGCGGGACTCTCTCTTAAGTTTGCCCAGTTTCTGTCCAACTCACGGGGGCCACCCCAGACATCATTTTACGGTCGCCGCTTTCGCAGAAGTACGCAAACAGATTCCGGAAGCGCGGCTTGTGATTGCCGGATCGTCAACAGATCCAAACTACATAAAGAAAATTGAGCAGCTCATTGCCACTCATAATCTGGCCTCATGCGTGACGTTGTTGATCAATGCGCCTCGGGCAAAAATCCTTGATATGCTGTCTGAAGCGAGCGTCTTCGTTCTTCATTCCCGAGAGGAATCCCAAGGCATAGCTTTGTGCGAAGCTCTTGCCGTCGGCATTCCGGTTGTCGCCACCAATATCGGGGGCATTCCCTATGTTGTGACGAATGAAACCGATGGTTTTCTGGTCCCTTACGGCGACGTTCAAGCGTTCGCTTCCGCAATCACAAAAATTCTTGGTGATCGCCAACTTCGTGCGACTATGTCCGCGAAAGCACACCAAAATTCCCAGCGTTTTAACTGGAACACAATTTCAGAGAACGTAATGGCGATATACCGGCTGATTATCCAAATCTAGGCACACAAGCATATGGACTTTCATCACGAGACATAGGCTTCATTGAAAGGCCGAGCATATTTTTCCAAATCGGCAAACTACGGCTTTCTTGCAGTTCCTTATCAAGTTGATAAAGCAGAACCCATTCCATTTCCCTTCCCGTCATAGCATGAGCGGTTTGTTTCATGACCGCCGAAACAGGCGTTTTCGCTTGTGGGGGTTGTAGAGAAATACCCGGCAGCAGGTGCGATTCTGTAGAGCAAGGGTCAGGGGGAAGTCTTTGTCCCGGCAATGTAAATTCATAGACAAGTTTCGAAGCGGTTTCGATAAGCCTCTGGTTCGCAAACAACTCGTTCACCGCATCCCATGTGGTTTCTTCATCCTGATGAATATCATATTTGGAAATGAAGGTGCTTAGCGCCAAGGCCACGGAGGGACGCCACAGTTCTGGATCATTTTTGTGGCATTTTGAAGCGATGCGTTGCCGATTAATACACACGTCAAGTCTGCGAACCACGTCAGGAATTCTTTCAATGAAACCGGGATATATTCCGTCAACCTCAGTCAGCGTGACAGGTATGCGCCCGTGGCAATCGAGATGGGAGCTAAGTTCAGGAAAAATCTCAAATGCCCTTATTATGGCGAAAGCTCGAGCATTCAATTTATGAGCATCTTTGGCCGTCAACGATTTATCAGGTTGGCGGCTGCGTTGCACATAACGTTTAACCAGATGTTCGTTTTGGAACCAAACTGGCGAGCGGCGTTCATAATAAAGCAATTCATCCGCCGTCATGCAGAAGCCCACCGAAATGGAAGCACTGTGCCGGTTTGCGTGCATCCAGTAGTTATACATTCCAGCTAAACTAGGACCATTTGGGGATCCCCAGGGCAAAACACGCATGGGCAAATACTCAATCCATGACGGTGTAACTTTCATGCTTGCAGCCACCCTCGTTCCGGTCTGAAAATGCATATCTCGGAATCTGGCATTGGTCAGGCTTTTGGAAAGTTGCTCTACCGCCTTCCTGTGTTCAGCATCAAAAATATCAAACGGACTACGCTGATTAGTCGCGCCATTAACATGGACTGACATCGTCGCACCTTAAAGAAAAAGCTTCTTATATAATTCGCCTGAACTATTTCAAAACTATACACAGCACGGAGAACAGCATCCATCGTTCATTTAGTTTCATGAATTATGGTTAATGCCATCTTTATTATGCGGATAACCGTAAAAACAATATCCAGCGCTGCATTAACCTATAATGCATATCACGCACTCGCTCATAGAGCCGCACAGCGTCGACCAACGAAGTCAACCAGAAGCACAGTCAACCCATTATCACCGAGACAGCCAAACTCAGGCCGCTGCGCGGTCTTTTTCCCGCAGATTGCCGAGAACATAAGGCAGGATGCCTCCGCTCTTGTAGTACTCGGCTTCGTCCGCCGTGTTGATGCGGCAAATGAGGGTGGTTTTTTCTTCGCTGCCGTCGGCGCGATGGATTGTCAACGTGACGTCCATGGCGGGGCGAATACCATTCTCAAGTCCTGTGAGGCTGTAGGTTTCCGTACCGTCGAGCTTAAGGGTTTCGCGCGTAACGCCGGATTTAAACTGCAACGGCAGCACGCCCATGCCGATCAGATTCGACCGGTGGATGCGCTCAAAGCTTTCGACAATCGCGGCGCGGACACCGAGCAAACGCGGCCCCTTTGCCGCCCAGTCGCGGCTCGATCCTGTGCCGTACTCCTTGCCAGCGATGACGATCAGCGATGTGCCTTCATCGGAGTATTTCATCGCCGCGTCATAGATCGACATTTGCGCACCGTCCGGCTGGTGCTTCGTTACACCACCTTCGACGCCCGGAACCATCAAATTCTTGATACGGCCATTGGCGAACGTTCCGCGCATCATGACTTCATGGTTACCACGTCGAGCGCCGTAGGAATTGAAATCCGCTGGTTTCACGCCGTGCGACGCGAGGTAAATCCCCGCTGGTCCGTCTTTCTTGATCGCTCCCGCAGGTGAAATATGGTCGGTCGTGACCGAATCACCAAAGATCGCCAGCGCACGCGCGTTCTTAATGTCGCCGACATGCGGTGCCTTGCCGATAAAATACGGCGGCTGACGAATGTAGGTCGATTTCGCGTCCCACGCATAATTGGCTCCGGGCGCTACTGCGACCGCGCGCCACGCATCAGATCCGTGGAACACATTGTCGTAACGAGACTTGAACATAGCAGGCGTCAGCGCACTGCTCAAAACCTGCTGGATTTCCGAGGAAGATGGCCAGATGTCCTTCAGGAAGACCGGCTTCCCATCCTTACCGGTGCCGATCGGGTCTTTGCTAATGTCACGTGCAGTAGAACCAAACAACGCGTAGGCAACAACCAGCGGCGGCGAAGCGAGATAATTCGCCTTAACCTGCGCATGGACGCGTCCTTCAAAATTGCGGTTCGATGACAGCACGGCGGAAACCACCAGCTTTTGCGCGTCGATGGACTTGGACACCGAATCGGCAAGAGAACCAGAATTACCGATGCACGTTGTGCAGCCAAAGCCGACGATATTGAATCCGAGCTGATCGAGATAGCTTTGCAACCCTGCCGCCTTGAGGTAATCCGCCACGACCTGCGATCCGGGCGCGAGTGAAGTCTTGACCCAAGGCTTGGCCTTAAGTCCCTTCTCGACTGCTTTCTTCGCGAGCAAGCCCGCGCCGATCATCACGGCTGGGTTGGATGTGTTGGTGCAGCTCGTGATCGCGGCAATGACGACGTCACCGTCATGCAATTCGCCGGAAGCTCGCGGCGCTGTCACTTGCGCGATGTCGTTCAGTGCCTTCTCGAACGACCCAGCAACGCCATCCAACGGCACGCGATCCTGTGGACGGCGTGGCCCTGCGAGCGACGGCACGACCGAGCCGAGGTCAAGCTCCAGAGTGTCGGAATAAGAAGGGGCTGGAGTCTGGTCATCACACCACAAGCCTTGCGCCTTGGCATAAGCTTCAACCAAAGACACTTGTGAATCCGAGCGGCCAGTATTTTTTAGATAGGTAATGGTTTCCTTGTCGATCGGGAAGAACCCGCATGTCGCGCCGTATTCCGGAGCCATATTGGCGATTGTCGCACGGTCGGCCATCGGCATGTGCGCCAGTGCCGGACCATAAAATTCGACGAATTTATCGACGACGCCTTTTTTACGAAGCAATTCGACAACGCGCAGCACGAGGTCGGTCGCGGTCACGCCTTCCTTCAACGCGCCCGTCAGCCGGACACCGACGACTTCCGGCACGAGCATCGAAATCGGCTGTCCCAGCATCGCCGCTTCGGCTTCGATACCACCAACGCCCCAACCAAGCACAGCAAGGCCGTTGATCATCGTCGTGTGGCTGTCCGTGCCAACAACGGTATCGGGATAGACGACGGTTTCACCGTCCTTGTCCTCAGTCCAGACGACGCGCGCGAGATTTTCAAGATTCACCTGATGGCAAATGCCTGTTCCCGGCGGAACGATTCTAAAATTTCTGAATGCATCCTGAGCCCAGCGCAGGAAAGCGTAACGCTCGCTGTTTTGTTCGAATTCGAGCTTAGAATTTTGGGCAAGCGCGTCAGCAGTTCCGGCAGATTCCGCCATCACGGAATGATCAATGACGAGATCGACAGGAACCAGCGGATTAATCTTCTGCGGATCGACGCCTTTGGTCCGCAAGTCGTCGCGCATCGCGGCGAGATCGACAACTGCGGGGACGCCGGTAAAATCCTGCATCAGGACGCGCCCTGCGGTGAAAGCGATTTCACGTTTCTCACGTGCGACAACAGCCTGCACGTCTTCCTTCGTCACCACTTGCCCATCTTCATGGCGCAATAGGTTTTCCAGCAGCACACGCAGCGAGAAAGGCATCTTGGCAAGATCCCCGGCTTCGACCACCGTTTTCAAGTCGTAATAAGCATACGACTTTCCATCAACGGTAAGCGATTTACGATAGCGGGAACCGGGCTTTGTCATGATGCAGTTTCTCCTTTGCAGGTGGGGGCGTCTGATAGATTATGAAACCTAAAACGCAGGAAACAACGTTAATGAA
>CAIQVS010000371.1 GCA_903875345.1 uncultured Pseudomonadota bacterium
ATACACCCAGTCCTAAAAAGAAAACATATTTTAAAAGCGAGGAAAGATTTTTTTTCATGCAGCATCTATTCTTTTGCAATTTACAGAACGCATCGTTAACAGCAGTTTAATTCGTAAACTCGTCACGGCGAAGGAGTCGCGCTACGGCTCACTGACGACACCCGACGCGATCACGCTGCATAGTCTGCTCGACGAATGCGCCGGGGGAGGCATCACGCATCTGGCGATGGAAGCCTCCAGCCACGGCCTCGCCATGCACCGGCTCGATCATGTGCATGTGAAGGCCGGAGGATTTACCAACCTGTCGCGCGACCATCTCGATTACCACGGCACGATGGAGGATTACCTCGCGGCGAAAATGCGCCTGTTCAGCCACGTGCTTCCGCGCGGCGGCGCAGCGGTGTTGAACGCGGATATTCCGGAATTCGAGGCGCTGCGGCAAGCCTGCGAAAAACGCGGTTTGACTATCATTTCCTATGGCTTGCGCGGCAAGGATTTACGTCTGGTGGAGTCCGTTCCCAACGCCGAAGGGCAGACGCTCAAACTTGAAGTCTTCGGCAAACCGCAATCTATTCTGCTCCCCATTATGGGCGTGTTTCAGGGCTGGAACGCGCTTTGCGCGCTCGGCCTTACGATCGCTTGCGGCGCGGACGCGGCAAATGCGACGGCGGCTCTGGAAAAAATCTCCGGAGTGCCCGGACGGTTGCAAAAAATCGGCATCAGTCCAAAAGGCGGCACAGTCTTCGTCGATTACGCGCACAAGCCGGGCGCTCTGGAAAACGTCTTGCAGGCGATGCGTCCCCACGTCGCGGCGCATCCGGGCGCGAAGCTCGGCGTCGTCATCGGTTGCGGCGGCAACCGCGACAAGGGCAAGCGTCCCCTGATGGGCGGCATCGCGCAGCGCCTCGCCGATTGGGTCATCGTCACCGACGACAATCCGCGCCACGAAGATCCCGCGACCATTCGCCGCGAAATTCTCGGCGGGTTTTCATCCGACGCGGCGCAACCGACCGAAATCGGCGACCGCGCGGAATCGATTGCCGAAGGCATCAAAAGGTTGCAAAAACATGACGTGCTGGTGATCGCCGGAAAAGGCCACGAACCCGGCCAGATCGTCGGCGATGTTACCCTACCGTTCGACGATGCCGACGTGGCGCGAAAGTTTTTAGGATCGTAGACATGGAATTGATCTGGAACGCCGAAGATGTCGTCCGCGCGGTCAGCGGGCACAGCCTGCATGAGCAGAACTGGATCGCGCGCGGCGTCTCGATCGACAGCCGCACGACCAAGCCGGGCGACATCTTCATCGCCTTGCTAGGTCCAACGCATGACGGGCATGATCACGTCGGCCAAGCAATGGCCGCCGGAGCCGTGGCCGCGATCGTTTCGCGCCCGTTTGTGCAAGCTCCGCCGGAATCGCCCTTAATCCTTTGCAAGGACACCTTCACCGCGTTGCAGCAGCTTGGGCAGGCCGGACGCGAACGCTCGACCGCTTCGATCATCGCCGTCACCGGCTCGGTCGGCAAAACAGGCACCAAGGAAATGCTGCGCCTGATGCTGAACGCGATGGGATCGACCTACGCCAATGAAGGTAGCCTCAACAACCAATGGGGCGTGCCGCTGTCGCTGGCGCGGATGCCGCCCGAAGCGCGTTACGGCGTGTTCGAACTGGGCATGAACCACGCCGGAGAACTTGGCCCCCTGTCGCTGCAAGTGCGTCCGAACGTGGCGCTCATCACGACGATTGAAGCCGTGCATCTGGAATTCTTCGCATCGGTCGAGGCTATCGCCGACGCCAAGGCTGAAATTTTTCTCAGCATGACGCCGGGAAACACGGCGGTCCTGAACCGCGACAATGAACATTTTGCCCGTCTCGCCGCTGCGGCAAAAACGCGCGGCCTTAAAAAAGTTCTCAGCTTCGGCAGATCATCGAAATGCGATGCGCGCCTGAAGGAATGGACGCCGACCCTTGAAGGCGGCGCGATCCGCGTCGAGATTCTGGGGCGCAAGATCGATTACACGCTCGGCGCGGCGGGCGAGCATCTCGCGCTTAATTCCGTCGGCGCTTTGCTTGCCGCCGTCGCGGCTGGAGGCGATCCGGAAGCCTGCGCCGCCGCATTGGCGCATTATCGGGCGCCGCAAGGACGCGGCGCGGTGCTGAGATTGGCCATGCCCGAAGGCACCGTGACATTGATCGATGAAAGCTATAACGCCAGTCCGGTCGCCGTGCGCTCCGCCATCCGCGTTCTGGATTCCATGACGCCTGAGGGCACGGGCGGCAGACTTCTGGTACTCGGCGACATGCGCGAGCTTGGCGAACAGTCCGTCGAACTGCACACAGGATTGGCCGCCGACATTGCGGCATCGAAAATCAATCTCGTGTTCTGCTGCGGCGCGATGATGAAGCATGTGTACGAAACCCTGCCCGCCGAGCGTCGCGGCGGCTATGCCGAGGACAGCGCAACGCTTGCGCCGCAGATCATCAAGACCCTCCGCGCCGGAGACATCATCACCGTCAAAGGCTCGCTGTCGATGCGCATGAAACTGGTAGTCGAGGCTTTGAAATCCCACGTCATCGGCGAAACGATGCAGAAGAAAACGGCGTGATTAATATTCTGGCTTTACAAGATCGGCGCGGCACGCGCAATCCGTCCTGCCGTAAAGTCAGCGCCTCGGCCTGTAGGTTCGTGCTGCATCATACTTGCAGCTGCTGCTCTTGTCTCAGACTTTAGGGCAGACCGGGATCCACTCTGTCGGAATTCACGGATTGTTTTTATAGCTTTGAAATAATGCCCATTGGCCAAATGTTGCCCTAACAAGTTTATTTCTGCGGAACGATCAGGATAAGCAGCCAGAATCTGATCAAGCAAACCGAGATCGACTTCGACGTCCTTTGGTTGTCCAACATAACGTGACTGGGCGGCTAACTGTAATCGTTGCAAAGGCGTTGTTGCGTCATCAGGATGAATAAAATAGCTAGCAAAAAGCATCCGCGCCGGATTATTGACTATCGCGATCTTATGTCCCACTGAAGCAACAAGGGTAGAGGGTTCCAGAATCTCGAAGTTCATACCCGGATTCAGGATGCAGGCGACTGGCTTTGCTCCTTCCGTAGCCACATAAAGCGTAACCGGAGGCTGCTTAAAAGGTCCGCCGATCACCGTGCCACCTGCAACCACAAGCCCAGTTTTCGGTGCAATATTCAGAATTAGTGCCATATGTTATCCTCAATATGAATGTCGTGGGCATGCGCAAGGCATATGCAGCGTGAGACATACTGTCAAGCCACGTCTGCATTACAGTTAACAACGGACAGCACTTAACAGCCTGCCTTTGCGACAACTGACCAATCCCGCTTTCCAATTTTTTCAGGATTGCACAAATAATTTTTCCTGCACCCCTTTAACAGCACCCATAGCCACCTATATCCGTTGGGTGAGGCGGCACATAGCCGCCAGTTCGTTTGCAAAAACTCAAACCCACGGGAGGTTCATCATGGTTTTACGCGCTCTTACCCCGCTCGCCCGTTTCCGCGACGATCCGTTCGATGTCCTGCGCAGCACGATGCGCCAGATCGACAGCTTGTGGCCGGGGCTGGCGACGCTACAGACGCCGACAACCGAGGCGGCAGCCATATCTCTGCGGCTCGACGTGAAAGAAGACGACAAGGCCTATCACGTCACCGCCGATCTGCCCGGCCTGACCGAGAAGGATGTCGAGGTCACATTCGACGACGGTCGCCTGACGATCAGCGGCGAAAAGAAGATCGAACGCGACGACAAGAAGGACACATGGCATATCGTCGAGCGTTCCTATGGCAGCTTTGCGCGGCAACTGACCCTGCCCGCGAATGTCGATGCCGACAAGGTCGAAGCGAAGTTTGAGAAAGGCGTGCTGACGGTCGTCCTGCCGAAACTCCCCGCCGAGCAGAATTCCGCAAAGAAGATCAACATCAAATCGAGCTGAGACGACGCATACAGCCTATGGTTTTAAGGATAAAAGCCTCCATCCCTAACGGATGGGGGCTTTTTGCTGGCGCAGGCGGATTCAGGGGCAAAACCCTTAAAAACTGCCCCTTCAACAAAGCTTTTGCTTTCGGCGCGGATTTTGGTTAGTTTGCCCGACTTCCATGCGCCCGTAGCTCAACTGGATAGAGCATCTGACTACGAATCAGAAGGCTAGGAGTTCGAATCTCTTCGGGCGCACCACTCATAGCAAGCCAAGCTTGCCATCGAATTCACGATTAACCACTGTCGTCCAATGGCCAACGGCCTGTTATCCAGCCGTCCATTAGGCTTACCCAATATAGACAGTCCCACCTTTGCAAGATGATACGCAAGCCCGCGCCGGGACTTGACAAGACGGGATTGGTTGCCGTCTTCTTGTATGCGTCTTTGTCTTCAAGGGGAGGAGTTTGTGACTGATCTTTCTGCCCAGAACGAACAAGCGCCATCCGCTCCATGGCACGGGTTTGGCGTTCTTGGGCCAGCGGATATTATCGCCGTGGCCAGCATTTTAACGACAGCGCATTGCGACAATATCGCTAAAGCGCACACTGCGGCGCACCATCTTATAGACAACACAATGGGCGCGCTGACCCGGCTTATCGCCGCTTACGTGGCTGGCTTTACGGATTACATGGAAAGCATCCGCGAGATTACCCGTTCTCACGGCCAAGCGCCGCATATCGTGGCGGCAACAGAGCGTAATCCCAGCATCGAAACACGCGTCGGTGCAGCAACATCCCGCCAAGTTGCCGATGAGGGTTTGGACAATACCGAAAATACTCCAAGCGGCCTATTGTTGGCGCGCATACGCGCATGCACAAACCCCGCCGAAATCATCGCGGAACAGGTTGTTGCGTTAGACGCTGCGGAAGCGAGAAGGCGCGAGGCGCTCGATACGTTGAGCGCATGCCTTATCGGATACCAAAGTTTGCATGAGGCACCCGACCCTTGCGGACAAGATCCAAACGAAGGCTTGCCCGAATTAAAAAAGGCGCTTGCCCGCTATATTGCAAACTGTGAAAATCATCGCGCTGTTCTTGTCGGAGCGGCAAGCGCGATGGATGCGATCCTGCCGCCGCACCATCCGTCCCGTCTCGCGATCGAGGAGATCAGGACTGTGTGTGGGGAGCCGTTAACGGCGACCATTCCCGCCGCGCTCGCTGCCGGAAGGCCACCGGAACCGCTGACGTTGCGACAGGGATAAATGTCCGCTCAATCAACCGGCGCTGGATTTGCGGCCAGCGTTTGTTGTGCCGAAATGCAAATCGTCCATTTCGTCGGATGATTCCAGGTTGGCGATGTCCTGTTCGATCAGGGTCGTATAATCGCTCATAACCTCATCATGGGGATGGTCAGCCGTTTCCCCCGCCAAATGCGCCTGAGCAAAACGGCGCAAAGTGTCCCACAGCGCGCCAACAGGCCTGTCCTGATCCGCTGATGCCCCGATCGTTGTGGTTTGAGTCACGACCGTTTCCGTCACTGTCGTCGCCCCTGCGCTCTCCCCGGCCTTCCCCGCGCCGAAAGGAATCGACAGGGTCGATTTGCTGAACGTGATCGAAGGCTCATCCTGCGATGGCGGATCGACAACCGCGCCGCTGCTTGCATTCTGCCGCGTCGCTGGCGGCATAGGCTGGGTTGGGCTTTGAACGGCGCGCTGGCTCGTGCCGCTCACGCCGGGACTTGGACGCTGGCCGGTTTCCTCTATCGAGGCGAGGCGCGGCAACACAGCCTCGATATAGCCAATCAGATTTTGCAACGCTTGGCGTTTCGGACTCTGCGCGATCTGGGCTTCGTCGGCGGAAGAATAAAAAGCGGCATAATCCGTCGCTTGCCCGTAAATGGACGCGATTTGCCGCGCCAGTTGCGCGCCGAGCCAACCGATCTGGCTGACGTAAGCTTGATACAAAGTCGACCGCAACCGTGGCCAAGCGATGTCCTTGTCGTCGCTGTCGTTCGCAATCGCCTTGAGGCGCGTGAGGCACACCGCGCGCGCCGCCATTAGTTCGCCGCGCAGCGCGGCGGCCAAAGCCCTCATCTCCTCCTGCTTGTCACGCCGCTGCTGAAACCCAAGAGTCAGCAAAACGCCGAGCGCGGTCATCATCATCAGGAAACCGCCGATCAAGATCTGATAACTCGCGAAAAAACCTGCCGCCGCAACGGACGTTCCGTCCCCGGCAGCGACGGCTTGATCGTCGGAAACCTCGCGCGGGATGACATGCGTCGCAACCGGAACGGAAACGGCGGCGACGGCAACCGGCTTGGATTCCGTTTTCGGAGTTTCAGTTTTCGGATTGGCGGCGACGGGCTGAGCTGGCGCGGCGTTTGCTGGTTTATTAACGGCCTCCGCCGCTGCCGCATTCGTCACGACGACGGAAGATGCTGTCGATGCGGGAGCAGCGGGCGCGGCGCTCGTCGCCGCAGGGATCACAACCGGAATCGCCGACGCGGGGACAGGCGCCGGTGTCGCCACCGACCACAGGCCAAGACGCTGGCTCTGCGCCGCCTGCTCGGCGGCGATATAGGGCTGCGCCAATTCGGTATCGGCCAGCGATCCACGCGCCGAAACCGCGAGGCCGCGCCGCAGGAGTTCATACGCCAGATCGGAACCGCCGGACGAATGGCATGTCGCCAGCAGCCGTCCGTCATGATCGCGGTCGCGGATATGGCAACTGACCGGCTGCCCCGCCGCGACCTCGTCGAGCGTCGAACGCGCTTGCGGCCCAAAACTGGCCGACAGCTGCGGCGGCACGATACCGAACAGGCGCAAATCGGAATCGCCGACACGCAATTTCTCGCCGTCGATAATCAGCGCCGCGCCCTGTATATCGCGGGACGGCGGCACCGTTGCGTCGTTGCGCGCCAACGATGCGCGATTGACGGCCACGCGCGGCGCGTTGCGCGGCACAGGCGCTTCCTGCGCCAAAGCGTCCGTCGCCAGCGCAAGCGCGATAAGAATAACAAAAACCAGCTTTTTCATGCCAAGCCCCGACCGCAAAACTTAACCTCAAGCGGCGGGCATGTTAGCACAAAGCGCGGCTGAAATCCCAACAAAGGAATATCTTTTACTTTCAAGGCGATAACACGGGGAGTTTCTGCGGCGCGTGAATGTCATTGAAAAGCAACCTGAATGCCTATTTTAACCGAAGACACTCAAAGGCCAGACACATCATGCGGGACAATCAATACTCCTTGCACTTGAAAAGTTGGCAGGATGAGAGAGATGTCCCCACCCCTTGCGGGATCGAATGCGAAGGCATTTGATCCCCGCGAGGGGGAGGGAAATCTTTCACGATTCCAACGCTTCAGGTGCGAAGAATATGTAACCCGAGCTATAAGTTTATCCGCGCCATTGAAAAAAGCGTCATTCCGGCGAAAGCCGGAATGACACGTGTTTTTTATGATTCCCGTTACACTCAAACCCGCAGCTCAGGTTGTATAACAAAGTTAATTATTGCAGCAGCACCGCACTTTTCATCAACGCCAGTCACCGCCGGGGATCAGCGGATGCGCCTATCCCCAACGTCTTTGCGCAAACCCCGAAACCTCGCATAATCTTTTTTCCTATTTTAATAAAATAATCCTTGACTCGCCCCTGACGTTGGGTGTATTGACAATCCCACGGCGATTTGCGTCTTGAGTCAAACGCCGCCCCCAACGCTCTCCCGATACCTTCCATGAACGATGCCGCCGACCCCAACGCCCTGATCGGGCGCGAAGCGATTGAGGCTTTGCGCCTGATCCTGCTGGACGAGGACTCCAACGGCAGCTCGCGCGTGGCGGCGGCGAAGACGTTACTCGACCGGTTTATGCCCAAAGATGATGTTGAACTCAAACGACGCGAGGCCGAAGAACGCGCCGCCGCCCTCGCCGAGGCGCGATGCCTTCTGGCCGAATTTGCCCTTGCGAAATCGAGGGACACCCGCGCGGACGAACCCGATTACATGCACAAACCAGAGCAACGGATGGTAGACGCCTGAGCCATCAGGGTAGCTGGTATTTCCGTTACCCGCCGGGACCATCCAACCCCTTCACCGGCTGCAAGGTGCAAACCTGTCGAATGTCGTAGTGTTTTTCCAAGAACCTCAGCATTGAGGCGGCATATTGCGCGGCAGCGTGAGAAGTTGTTGAATAACCGTCCAATACCCGAAGACCCGCTTCACATTTGTCCACGCTCCGAGCTATGCCAGTCAAAGCTGCGTCTTTAAATTCACCCATTATTTCTTCGCGCCCCCCGGATAACGCGTCAACAATACCTCCCAAAAAACCTTGAACTCCGGCAGGTCTATACTTATCCATATCCCGTAATGTTCGTTCCAGCGAAGCACGATGGGCGACAATTGCATCGTGTGCCAAAAGGACTTGTTCTGCCGCACCGTTAGCCCTATCGACCTCGGCAATACAGGCCGCCCGATCCGGCACCTTATCGACATCGCATCGTCCACTGACTCGCGGATTCTCATAAATCCATTCTGCCGCAGAGGCATCCCGCTCATCCGGGGAAAGAGTTTGCGCTCGTGACGCATGAGGAGACAGCAGTGCTGACTTTGCGACAATCGCGGCAGCAAATACTGCTGCAATTCTAGGTTTTCTCATCTTCGCCACCTTAAATAATTAGTATGGTTAATGAAAATTATTGCCAATTGTTACGCGTTTCTGTTTATCACAGATTTTAGCAAGTAAAAAATTCTTTCTACTTGTCCCTGCTCAACAATTTTGTTCCTTTCCAATGGTAACACCCTCTTGGCCGAACTTACCCTTGCCAAATCTGCTGGCCTTCACCAGCCGGTTACGCTGGCTGAAATCGGCGCGGTCGAACCAGATCACGCCGCCCACGACGGCGGCGGATGACTGGCGCGTTTGGCTGCTGCTGGCGGGGCGCGGCTGGGGCAAGACCCGCACCGGCGCGGAAGACATCGCGCACTACGCGCTGTGGAACGACGGAGTTCGGGTGGGCGTGATCGCGCCGACCTACGCCGACGCGCGCGACACCTGCGTCGAAGGCGAGAGCGGACTTTTGCGCGCGATCCCGCCCGACTGCGTCCTGAAATGGAACCGCAGCATGGGCGAGATGGTTTTATTCAACGGCAGCCAGATCAAACTATTTTCCGCCGACCGTCCCGAACGCTTGCGCGGCCCGCAACATCACCGCGTCTGGTGCGACGAGCTTGGCGCGTGGCCGGACCGCGAGGCGTTCGATCAACTCTGGTTCGGACTGCGCCTCGGCAAAGACCCGCGCGTCATCATCACCACCACACCAAGGAACACGCCTGTGATCCGAGATCTCTTCAACCGCAAAAACCGCGACGTGCATCTGACGCAGGGACGCACGATCGACAACGCCGCGCATCTGTCGCCGCGAGTCCTCGAGCAGCTGCACGACCGCTACGCCGGAACGCGGCTGGGGCGGCAGGAACTGGACGCCGAACTGCTGACCGACACGGAAGGAGCCTTGTGGAATCGCGGCCTGATCGACACCTATCGCGTCAAGTCGGTGCCGGAGCTGAAACGCATCGTCGTCGCGATCGATCCTTCGCTGACGAGCGGCAGCGGCGCGGACGAAACCGGCATCATCGCCGCCGCGAGAGGCGCTGACGGATTGCTCTACGTCCTCGCCGACTGGTCGGGACGCTACAGCCCCGACGCGTGGGCGGAACGCGCGGTGCTTTTGTATCAGGACATGCGCGCGCAGATGATCGTCGCCGAGATCAACGCGGGCGGCGATCTGGTCGAGCGCATCTTGCGCCAGATCGCGCCGCAGGTGTTGTTCAAACCCGTGCGCGCCCTGCGCGGCAAAGCCGAACGCGCCCTACCCGTCGCAGCGCTGTACGAACAAGGCCGCGTGCGGCATGTCGGTTCGCTGGCGATGCTCGAGGACCAGATGTGCCGCTTTACATCCGTCGGATCGTCAAGCGGAGGCTCGCCCGACCGCGTCGATGCCCTCGTCTGGGCATTGACGGAACTCAGCGAAACCGCACGGGGAGAGCCGAGGGTGAGGATGCTGTGAAGAAATGGTTATTATATATCAACGCGTTATAGTTTTTTTACGTTTATTTCACTTATTTCGGTTATTGCTTATATGTAGCTATTAACCTATACTTATCCCGGGAGCTGCCAATGACAAAACCATCTGATCAAAACTGTCGGTCACTCCCGATGCCGGAGCCGGATGTCGGTCTGGCGCTTGCCGCAAGTGCGCGTGTTGCTGCCATGCTGAAAGGCGCTCATTCTTCACCTGAAGGCATTGAGGTGCGCGTCGTTGGCAAAGGCCTTGAAGATGGCACACCGGACGCAGTCATTCTTCCGGTTACAGCCGTCCGATTGCTGCTCGATATTTTACGCGAAATGGCGCGCGGAAACGCAGTAAGCATCATGCCCATCCATGCTGAGCTAACAACGCAGCAAGCGGCGGATTTTCTTAACGTATCTCGCCCTTTCTTGGTCGGCCTTCTCAAACAGGGGAAAATCCATCATCTAAAAGTTGGCACGCATCGCAGAATCAAATTTAGTGACCTTAAGGACTACAAAATAAAACAGGAGCAAGAGCAAAATCAGATTATGGAAAAGCTCGCAGCCGAAGCGCAAAGACTAAATTTGGGATACTGAAACGTGGGGCATTTTACAGCTCTTTTTGATGCTTGCGTTCTCTATCCGGCGCCGCTACGAGATTTACTCCTCCACTTAGCGGCAACAAGGCTGTATCGGGCACGATGGACAAACGCGATTCACGATGAATGGATACAAAAACTCGTCAAGAATCGGCCTGATTTGAAAGCGGAGAATTTGCAGCGCACGCGAGAATTGATGGATGCGAGTGTACCCGATTGCCTCATCAACAATTATGAAAATTTGATCGGAGTTCTTGAAATGCCAGACCCCGATGATCGGCATGTACTTGCCGCCGCAATCAAAGGGAAAGTTGACGTCATTGTAACAAGTAACCTTAAAGACTTTCCGGAAAGCGTTCTGAAAGCGCATGATATTCAAGCTGAGCATCCTGACGAATTCATCACTCACTTGATTGATTTGCGTCCGGGTGCCGTCTACGACGCTGTAAAGAAACAGAGGGCATTGTTACACAATCCAACGATGACGGTCGACGACCTTTTGCTGCGATTTGAAAGTCTCGAATTACGAGAAACAACAGCCAAGTTACGAGCTGTAGCCGAGCTGCTCTAATACCGCCCCACCCCCTGTCATCTGGAAATCCCCATGAGACTCCTCGATCTCGTGAAGCAAGCCGCGCGTCCGAAATCCGGCACGCAGACGAAAACCAGCGCCGCCGGGCCGGTGATCGCGTGGAGCAGCGTCGGCCAGCCGAAATGGACTCCGCGCCGCTTCGACCAGCTCGCCGAGGAAGGATTCCGCAAGAACGTCGTCGCCTATCGCTGCGTGATGCAGATCGCGACGGCGTGTTCCGCCGTGCCGTGGCTGCTCTATGACAAATCGGGCAACGAGATCGACCGGCATCCGCTTCTGACGCTGTTGCGGCATCCGAACCCGCTGCAGGACGGCGTGACGTTTCTGGAAAACATTTATGCCTATCTGCAAATCGCGGGCAACGCCTACATCGAGGCCGTGACGCCGCGCGACCACGCGCAACCCGCCGAGCTGTACGTCCTGCGTCCCGACCGCATGAAGGTCATCCCCGGCGCGACCGGACTGCCGGAAGGTTACCAGTACACCGTCAACGGACAGGTCACGAGCTGGCCTGCGGATCCCGTGACGGGAGCCTCGCCCATTCTGCATCTGAAGAAATTTCATCCGCTCGACGACTGGTACGGGCTCGCGCCGATGGAGGCCGCGCTGCTGTCGATCGATCAGCACAACGCCGCCGGAACGTGGAACCAAGCTTTACTCAATCAGGGCGCGCGGCCTTCGGGCGCTCTGGTCTACTCGCCGAAGGACGGCCCCGCGACGCTCACCGACGACCAGATCCAGCGCCTGCGCGAGGAGATGGGGCAATTGTACCAAGGCCACCGCAACGCCGGACGGCCTTTGATCCTCGAAGGCGGACTCGACTGGCGCGAAATGTCGATGTCGCCGAAGGATATGGATTGGCTGGCGGGACGCGACTCGGCGGCACGCGACATCGCGTTGGCGTTCGGCGTTCCGGCGCAGCTGATCGGCATTCCGGGCGCGCAGACCTACGCCAACATGGCCGAGGCGCGCCTCGCCTTCTACGAAGAAACCGTTCTGCCGATCCTGACGCATGTCATCGCCGGTTTCGATCATTGGCTGTCGCCGCAGTTCGACGACAATCTTGAGCTCGACTTCGACCCCGATTGCATCAGCGCCCTGTCGGTGCGCCGCGAGCAGCAATGGCAGAGCCTCCGCCACGCCGACTTCATGACCCGCAACGAGAAACGCGAAGCGGCGGGCTACGCGCCGCTGGCCGATGTCGGCGGCGATGACGACGACGCATTTGCACAGTCACTATAGATTGACTTAAATCAGGCATTAATTGCAGTGAATTTTGACCAAAAAGACTGTTAACACCCCAATATTGTCTTTTTACTTTCATAAATTGCGTATAAGGCTTGACTCAGGAAGTTTAACCCCGAGTGGAGAATATTATGTCGCTTACTAATCGTCCGCATATTACTGGCGTCACATTCGTAAATGGGAACCCGGAAGTTTACAAACTAGAGTGGTCGCAACCCGGTCACTATGAGTCTGCTCACCCCGTTACGCATACCGAAACAACCGGCACTACCGATGTAACAAATTTCTCAGATGGCTCAGCGCTTATTACAAATCGACAAAATGGTAAGATTACGTATACCCGTTTGGTAGATTATAGAGGTGTCTCGCGCCAAGTCTGGCCCCCGGTTAGGGTCGCCGCGCATGCATCCCAAGGATGATTTGAACGCTTCTTAACGAACGTCAAAACAACCGCGCCACATTGACCAACGCCGCGACGTGAAAATGTCGCGGCGTTTTTTTACGCCTCACCCTCCTCTTCTCAACCTTAGGACACCATGGACATCAAGCATTTCGCCTGCCCGCTGCAGGTGAAGGCGTTGAGCGGCGACGGAGTTTTCTCCGGCTACGCCAGCGTCTTCGGCGAGATCGACCTGCAAAACGAAGTCGTCGCTCCGGGCGCGTTCGCGCGCTCGCTGCAAAAATGGCGGCAGCAAAACCGGACTCCGGCGATGCTGTGGATGCACGACCCGACGCAACCTATCGGCATCTGGCTGATCGTCACGGAGAACGACACCGGACTTCGCGTCGAAGGCAAGCTGGCGCTGCGCACGCAAAAAGGCGGCGAGGCGTATGAGCTGCTGAAGATGGGCGCGTTGACCGGCCTCTCGATCGGTTATCGCGTCGTCAAAAGCCAGATCGACGCCAAGCGCAAGGCGCGCATCCTGACCGACGTCGATTTGTTCGAGATTTCGCTCGTCACCTTTCCGGCGAACGAATCCGCGCGCGTCAGCGACGTCAAGACGCCGAAACCGTCCGCCGCCGCCGACCGCCGCACGCTCCATGCTGCGGCGGCGCGGCTCCGTGAAGCGGCGAAAGCGCTGACGGGGAAGTGAGGTGGACGATTTTCCGCCTTGCTTTTTCGTACGTAATAGCGTACATTAACGCTATGACGATATTGACCGCCAGCGAAACGCGCCAGAATCTCTACCGCCTGATCGACAAGGTGGCGGAGGAGCATGTTCCTGTTTTCATCACCGGCAAACGCGCCAACGCCGTTCTGGTTTCCGAAAGCGACTGGAACAGCATGCAGGAAACAATTTATCTCGCGTCGATACCGGGAATGACCGCGTCCATCACGGAAGGCATGGCAGCGTCCTCCGACGCATGCGTCAAGAAACTCAGCTGGTAATCGCGTGGTTTGGACGCTGGAGTATACCAAACAGGCCGACAAGGATTCGACAAAACTGGCGGCTTCGCCCGGCCTCAAAGCCAAGGCGCAGGAATTGTTGCGCCTGATCGCCATCGACCCTTACTGCAATCCACCGCCTTACGAAAAGCTGGTCGGGGACATGAAGGGAGCGATCTCGCGCCGCATCAACCGCCAGCATCGGCTCGTTTACTGCGTCTTCAAGAGCAAGCGCCTCATCCGCGTGTTGCGGATGTGGACGCATTACGAGTGACGACCTCGCGGATCACCGGAAAATAAAAAAAGCGTCTGTGCCGTTGCAGGACGATGGAATTTCCCTCCCTTTGCGGGAGGGGAACACGATCGCTCTTGCCAAAAATTTGATCCCCACCCTACCCTCCCAACAACCAACCCAAGGAAAACCTATGATTGAGATGAACGAAGTTCGCTCGGCGACGGAAACGCTCGCCCGCGCCTTTGAAGAATACAAAAGCGTCAACGACACCCGCCTGAACGAGATCGAACGGCGCGGTTCCGCCGACGTTCTGCTGGACGAAAAACTGGGACGCATGGACCAGTCGATCACCAAATTGCAAGACGACGTGACCTCGGTGAAGACCTCGCTGCGCCGTCCGGGCAAAGGCCAGAACGCCGAGCCGTATCGCGGCAACGACACCAACAACGCCTATAAACAGGCGTTTCTGAATTACGTCGTCAAGGGCAACGAGATCGAGCTGATGAATCTCCAGACCAAGGCTCTGGAAGTCATCAACAACGCGGAAGGCGGCTTCATCGTTCCGCCGGAATTTTCCGACCGCATCGTCACGCGCCAGTTCGACACCACGCCGATGCGGCAAATTTCGACGGTGATGACGATTTCCTCCGACGCGGTCGAGATGCTGCGCGACACCAACGAGCCTGTGGCGCAATGGATCTCGGAACTCGGAGTCCCGACCGACACGAACGACGGCGGCATCGGTCGCATTCGCATTCCGGTGCATGAGTTGTACGCGCAACCGAAAGCGACGCAGAAATTGCTCGACGACGCGATCATCAATGTCGAGGAATGGCTGATCAACAAAATCGCGGCAAAATTCTCGCGCGCCGAAAACAGCGCCTTCGTCGTCGGCGACGGCATCGGCATGCCGCGCGGCTTCACGACGTATTCGGCGCAAGCCGTTGATGACAATTCGCGCAGCTGGGGCGTGTTGCAATATGTGCCGACCGGCGTGAACGGGGGCTTTTCCTCGACGGCTCCGGCGGATGTCTTGTTCGACCTGATGCATAAACTGCGCGTCGGCTATCAGCCCGAAGCCGTCTGGATCATGCCGCGCGCCGTCGCCGACATGATCCGCAAGTTCAAGGAGAACACGACGCAGGCCTACATCTGGCAACCCGGCTTGCAGCAAGGCACGCCCGCGACGTTGCTCGGCTTCCCGGTCGTCCTCGGCGAAGACATGCCCGCCGTTACCACCGGCAGCTTCTCGCTCGCGTTCGGCAGCTTCAAGGAAGGCTATACGATCGTCGATCGCCTCGGCCTCCGCATTCTGCGCGATCCGTACACCGGCGCGCCCTTCATCAAGTTCCGCTGCACCAAGCGCACCGGCGGCGATGTCGTCAACTTCGAAGCGATCAAGCTTCTTAGCTTCTCGGCATCGTAATGTGCCGTCGTCATTCCGCCGCAAGGCGGCGTCCGGAATGACGGCTGAGAGATTGTTTCCCAAACCACCCCATTTTCCAACAGGAGTCCCCCAATGACCGATCGTGACCTTCTTCGCCAAACCCTTGTTACCCAAAGCCTCGTGCCCGCCGTGCGCACCAACGGAACGGCCACGGGAACAGCCGTCGATCTGCGCGGCTATGACGCCGCTATGATTACCGTGATGTTTGGAGCCTACACCGACGGCACGCACACGCCCTCCGTCATTCAATCAAGCGACGGCATTACCTTCGTCCCGTGCGTCTATGGCACCGACCTCGACGCCGCCAGCAACCTGTCGGCTGTGAGCAGCGGCGCCGGAGCCAACACGATCCAGCAGATCGGCTATATCGGATCGATGCGCTACATCGCCGTCGTGATGACGGTGACCGGAGCGACCAGCGGCGCCATCAGCAGCGCCAACGTCATCGCCGGTTACCCGAACAACGCGCCGACGCAGTAAGCGGAAGACAGAATTTCCGGCAAGCGTCATGCCGGATTGCACATCCGGCATGACGATGGGAAGACATTACGGCAGTGGAAAATGCAAAATGTGATGCGACGTTACAAACGCAACTTACTTTGCCAAACCTCGCAGCGTGCGCTTCAAGCCAAGCTGCATCAGGCGCGCGCGCGCCGAAACTCCCTTCGGCATTTCGAGCAACGTAGGCGCGCCTTTTGTCTTGCGCACATCGCGGCGCATTGTCAGGCGTTCGCGCGGCGTAATTTCAAGCGCTTTGTGAAACACGATTGCGGTGACCGCTTTTTGAAGATCGGCATCGGAAACTTCACATTCGTTTCCAAAAGGTACGTCCTTTTGCTTTCTTATCTTTCTCGCCGCCTTAAGCGCGTCCTGAAACGTTATGCCCTTCGGCGGTGCGGGAAACTTGGTTCCCAAATGAAGCCCATGCGAAGAAAGAGCCTGAACAAGAACAGTATTCAGGTTGAAGGGATCCGTAATTTTTAAAGCAAGCGCGGCTTTCTCTTGTCCAACCAGTTCCGCAACCGACACGTCGTCGAGAAGCGGTTTAAGGTACATGAGCAAAGCTCGACGGTTCTTGTGAAAAAGCTCGGTCAGCGTCCCCGTATAGTAACGCCCTTCCGCAAGCATCTTCACAAGCGACGCCGCTTGCGCCCGTTCCGTTTCGTTCAATTCTATCCCTGTCATTTCATTCTTCCTATCTCTTGAGTATCAACAATGCAGTTCTTGTCGCATATTTTTCCGCAACTAATAAACGCAAAATACGTTAACCTTATCGGCACGGCAGTCAGGCAAAGCAAACGCCCACAAGCGCATGTTGCCGGTTTCTTATCACCCGCACAGGCATTGCGCCATGTCCGTGCAAGACATAGTCCCTTGCCGGTTTGCCGCTGCTCCGGCGGGATTGGGTATCGCGTTCTTCTGAACGAACGATGATGCAAACTGGCCCTTGTTTTGTTCGAGTCACGCACAAAATATCGCCCGGATTAAGGTCAATTGTGTGTTTGCCGCCCAATGACAGTTGCGTCGGACTGTCAGTCGTAACGCCTTTATGTCCAGACCAAGAATTGTACGGAGAACCGTACGCCGTATCCAGAACCTGCACATTGTAGCCCTGCCCCAATAAGGCCAACTGCGCTGCGTAAAACTCCACCACATTCTGGGAACCAAGATTAGGTTGCTGTCTGCTCATCGTAACGACCACTCAGATTAAGACCAATTGACGCGCAATGAAAAAGCAGAACACCGCCTCCCTTCCCAAAAAGGAAGGAAGCCGCCCTGACCGTTTTCATAAGCACTCAATCGACCGAATTTTGATAACTTGTTGCCGCTTTTTATACAGCCAAGTTTCGCAAATAAAAAGAACAAAACACGGTTAATGCCGCGCATCCAAAACCCGCCCCTAACCCCTGAAAACCAATGACATCCTTCATCCAAACCGTTCCGCCGAGCGTCGAGCCGGTGCTGCTCGCCGACGCCAAGCTGCAGGCTCGGATCGACACCACAACTGACGACACTCTGGTGACGAGCCTCATCACCGGCGCTCGGCAATGGGTTGAGCAGTACACAGGCCGCGCCCTTATCACGCAGACATGGCAACTTTATCTGGATGTCTGGCCGGGCGTGCCAGAGCCGTGGTGGGACGGCGTGCGCGAGGGGCCGATCACGGCGCTCGACAGCGTGCCGTTCGTCAGCCTGCCGCGCCCACCGCTCGCCAGCGTCAACAGCGTCCAATATTTCGACAACAGCGACAACGCCACCGTCTGGCCGTCGAGCAATTATTACGTCGATACGATCCGCGCTCCGGGTCGCGTCGCGCTGCGCATGGGCTCGGTCTGGCCGCTGCCGACGCGCCCCGCCAACGGCATCATGATCGAATATCTCTGCGGCTACGGCAACGACGGCTCATCCGTGCCGGAGCCGCTCAAGACCGCGATCCGCCAGATCGTTTCGCACTGGTACGAAAATCGCGGCGAGGCCACCACCGCGCCGACCGCGCGCGGCGCCGTCACAGTACCGAGCGTCCCCGTGCCTTTGGTTATTCAAGCGTTGCTTGATCCGTATCGGGTCAGGACGTGGGTGTAATTCTGAAAAACAAACAGTGAAGCATGCACAGGGCGATTCCCCTCCCCTTGCGGGAGGGGTTAGGGGTGGGGGAGTGA
>CAIQVS010000372.1 GCA_903875345.1 uncultured Pseudomonadota bacterium
CAAGCAGGCAGGCTTGCCGCCGGTTCCGTCAGTTCGACGGGGCTTGGGGGCGCGCGCTCCCTCTTTTTTCAGTGCAGATCTCGTGCAGTTCAGTTCGCAGGCAAGACGCAGAATAGTGCAGACAATGAAGACGATATAGGCCGAAAAGACCAGCTAGGGGAAAACCCTCCCGCCGTCAGGCATGCCCCATGCGCTTACGCTTGGTCGCGAGGTATTTTTCGTTGTAGGGATTGATCGCCGTCCAGAGCGGCACCTGATCCACAACATCGATACCGGCGGCTTCGACGCCCTCGACCTTCTTGCGGTTGTTCGTCAGCAACCGGATGCTTTTCAAACCGAAATGGCGAAGAATGCCGATTGCGGAGTCGTAATTGCGCTGATCGGGCTGGAACCCCAAACGAAGATTCGCATCCACCGTATCCAACCCCTGATCCTGCAAGGCATAGGCTTTGACCTTGTTGGCAAGGCCGATCCCTCGCCCTTCATGCCCGCGAATATAAACCAGAAGCCCCTCGCCCTCTTCCTCGATCATGTCGAGGGACAGCTCCAACTGATTGCGGCAATCGCAACGCATCGACCCCATGATGTCGCCGGTCGCGCATTCGGAATGCAGCCGGACAAGACAACCATCAGTCGGCTCGCCCTTGACCATCGCCAGATGCTCTGTTCCGTCATCATCGACAAAAGCGAACAGGCGAAAATCGCCAAAGCGGGTCGGCAATAACGATGAGGCTCTAAGCTCTGCGGTCATCACATCCAGCGTTTTGCCCTGAGGGCGGCTCTTTAGCCGACGATTTCCCTGTCCTCAAAAAAATAAGCCATCTCGGTTTCGGCGTTTTCGGCGCTGTCGGAACCATGCACCGAATTAGCCTCGATGCTCTCGGCAAACTCCTTGCGGATCGTACCGGGCGCGGCGTTCGCCGGATTGGTTGCGCCCATGACCTCGCGGTAACGCGCGACGGCGTTTTCGCCTTCCAGAATCTGCAGCACGACAGGACCGGAACACATGAACGCGCAAAGATCCTTATAGAAGGGACGTTCACGATGCACGGCGTAAAAGCCCTCGGCCTGAATGGGGGTCAAACGCACGCGCTTCTGCGCGATAATGCGAAGCCCCGCCTCTTCAATCTTGGCATTCACTTTTCCGGTCAGATTGCGACGTGTGGCATCGGGCTTGATAATCGAAAATGTCCGTTCGACGGCCATAACTTGCTCCTGAATGTTCGTTTCCATAGGCTTGCGCGTTTATAGACGCCCTGCCCCGGAGACGCAAGGCTGCATCGGCTCACGACTTGTCAAACGAAGGCTTGCGCGGCACATGGGCGAAAAGCCCATCCCGCCACCCCTGCGGCAAAGCCGCGAGAAGCCTCACGGCGCAATGCATCGGCCAAGGAAAAGCGATGCGGGCATGATTGGCAGCGAGATTCTTCCGGATAATCCGCGCGGCCATGTCGGCTTTCATGATAAATGGCATCGGAAACGGGTTAACGTCGGTCATCGGCGTGGCGATGAAACCCGGGCAAATGACGTTAACCTTAATGCCATGCGGAGCCAATTCACCGCGCAAGGCTTCGCCGTAAATCCTGACGGCGGCTTTGCTGGCCGAATAGGAAGGCGCGCCCTGCAGGCCGCAGAATCCGGCCAAAGAACTCATGATCGCGATCTGCCCACTCCGCCGCGACGTCATCAGAGGAACGACGGGCTGCACCGTATTCAGAACACCGGTTAAATTAACGGCGAATATCTCGCGCGATTGTGAGGATGTCTCACCCCCATGTCCTGTGCCAGCCGAAATACCGGCATTGGCGATCAGAAGATCGATCGGATGTTCCGCATCTCTGGACTCGATCCACGCTTTCAATCCCTCCGCGTCCGTGACGTCCCCAGAACCAGTCTCCACGATTGCGCCTAGGCTTCGCGCCTGTTGGGCTATCACTTTCAGCCGCGCTGAATTCCGCCCATGCAATGATAATCGGCATTCCGGAGCGGCATAAATCATAGCTAAAGCCGCGCCCAACCCGCTGGACGCGCCGGTGATGAGGATGTGTCGGGGATTGGACATGATGAGGGGGTGGAAGTTAGAAGGTGGAAGTTAGAGGCTGGAGGTTATACCCCTCGCACCTGAAGAGTTGGAATCACGAAAGGTTTCCCTCCCCCTCGCGGGGAGGGGAAATCTCTCTCATCTTGCCAACCTTTCAAGTGCGAGGGGTATAGCGTTCAACTTTCAGGTTAACACACGACCACGAAGCATACTATAAAGAGAGATCGTCTTCACTTATGAATCCAGCCTCCACCTCTAACCCTGAACCTCCGATCCCCATGCTCCCAAACACGATCCAGCGCCGTGGCCTCATGATGGTTTTGTCATCGCCGTCCGGCGCGGGAAAAACCACAATTTCGCGTCGGCTTTTGGCGGCGGATTCCAATATCAGACTTTCGATTTCGATGACCACGCGCCCGCCACGCGCCAATGAAATCAATGGCCGCGATTATAATTTTGTCGATCTGACGGAATTCAACCTGATGGTCAACCGCGATTTGCTGCTGGAGCATGCCAAAGTCTTCGGCAATTACTACGGCACGCCGCGCTTGCCGGTCGAGAACGCGCTGGCGGAAGGACGCGATATTCTGTTCGACATCGATTGGCAAGGCACGCAACAACTGGCCGAAAAAGCGCGCGACGACCTCGTCAGTGTTTTCATTCTTCCGCCCTCATGGCATGAGCTGGAGCGCCGCCTGTTCGAACGCGCTCAGGACGAACCGTCCGAGATCAACCGCCGCATGGCCAAGGCCGCCGACGAGATGAGCCATTGGGCGGAATATGATTACGTCATCGTCAACAACGATCTGGATGAATCGGTCGCTACGGCGCGCTCCATCCTGCAAAGCGAACGCCTGCGCCGCCGCCGTCAGGTGGGACTGGCTGAATTCGTGAATGGGTTGAAACAAGGTCAGTAAGCGTGATTGTAGCTATACCGGCAGCCACACTCGCGCCCTGAGTCCCCCCAGAGGACTGTTTTCCAACGCTACGTCGCCGCCGTGAAAACGCGCGATGTCGCGGGCGATAGTCAAACCGAGACCGACACCGCCCGTCGCCGGATTGCGCGATTCCTCAAGACGGGTGAAAGGACGGAACATGTCCTCGCGTTTGTCGGCGGCGATACCGGGACCGTCGTCGTCGACGACAATATCGACGATCGTGTCGCGCAACGCGACGTTAACCTCAGCCCGCTTGCCGTAACGCAGCGCGTTGCCAATCAAATTCGTCAGGCAACGCTTCATCGCCTGCCGCCGCATCATGACGAACGTGCCTGCCGGAACGTTGACGATGAGGGCGGGATTCTGCCGCCGCGCGGAGGCGGCGATTTCGTCGAGCAATTCGGCAAGATCGACGCTGGCCTCCGGCTCCGCCTCCTCGCCGCGCGCGAACGCGAGATAGGCGTTTAGCATCGCCTCCATCTCGTCCACGTCGCTACCCAGTTCGCGCGTCTCGTCGGTTTCCGGCATCAATTCCAGTTGCAGTCGCATGCGGGTCAGCGGCGTGCGCAGATCATGCGACACGCCCGCCAACATCGCCGTGCGTTGCGTGATCTGGCGTTTCAGCCGGTCGCGCATGACCATCAAGGCCGCGCCCGCCTGACGCACTTCGGACGCGCCTTCCAGCTTGAACCACGGAACCTCGCGCCCCTTGCCGATCGCTTCGGCGGCGTCCGCCAGACGCCGCACCGGCCTCACCTGATTGCGCATGAATACCAGCGCAATCGTCGACAACAAAATGGAGCTTCCGACCATCCAAGCGATAAACACTTCGGTCGTCGGCGTGTATATCCGCCTTTCGGGCACAAGGACCGTATAAACGCCTTCCGGCGCCTCGACGCGCACGGCTATAACTTCCTGCGTGTGGCGCAAATCGATATCAAAAGGATAGGACAAGCGTTCGTTCAATGCCCGCCGCAGCAATTCCCGCACCGGGCTTAGATTCTTCATTGCCTTATCGGGAAGGGTCTGTCCCGGCGCGAATGTGACATAGAGATTCATCTTCGTGTCGGCGAGATGAACGATATAGGCCAGACTGTCAGGATCGCGGCTGTTGCGCATCAGATCGACAACCGTGGCAATTTCTCCGGCCACGCCCGCCGTCAGCCGGTTGGTGACCGTGTACCAATGCCGGTCAAAAAAAACGAACGTCGCCGCCGCCAAGGTCAACAAGGTCGGCACGACGATGATCAACAAGGTTCGTCCGAACAAGCTGCGCGGCAGAACATGCTTGAAACGCAGTCGCAACGGCACACGGCGCGACGGCAAGGATGAGGGCGCTGTATTGGTCATCAATCAATATCCGGCATCAGCATATAGCCTTCGCCACGCACCGTCACCAGATAACGCGGGTTTTTCGGATCAGGCTCAATTTTACGGCGCAACCGCGTCACCTGCACATCGACCGTGCGATCGGAAACTTTTTGCCCTCGGAATGAATCCGCCTCTTTGGGGCTCGCAACTGCATTGCTGCGTTCCGTAAGCGCCTCGCGACTGAGAGCCACTCCCGGTTCTGCGGCAAAAAGCCGCATCAATCCCGCCTCCATATCCGTCAACCGGACAATCTCCTCGCCCTGTTTTAATTCGTCACGCCCGGGATCGTAATGCCACGCGCCAAACCGCAACGGCGGCTGCGACACGACGGGTTTGGGAAGACGGCGCAAGATCGAATTGATGCGCAGCACCAGCTCGCGCGGCTCGAACGGTTTCTGCAAATAATCATCCGCGCCAACCTCCAGCCCTTCGATGCGATCGCTGGCTTCGCCGCGCGCCGTCAACAGAAGAATAGGCAAAGGGCGCAGCGGCGCCTCCGGCAAGGATCGCAGCGACTTTGTCAACTCAAGCCCGGTTTCGCCCGGCATCATGACGTCAAGCACAATCAGATCATAGGCCAGGTCTTTTAGCTTAGCGCGCGCGTCAGCCGCCGATAGGGCCGTGGTCACGACAAACCCCTGCTCAGCCAAATAACGGCGCAAAAGCCCACGCAGCCGATTGTCGTCATCGACAACCAAAATATGAGGTTTCAAGGCAGGAGAAGTGTCCAACATGCCTAAGAGCTATCAAATTTAAGATAAAGAATACAGCATTCCCGAAATACGATCATCGCAGCCCAAGAACTGGCGCGGTGCCGTCGGTTTTTGCTTTCGATCAATGTGTTAACGTCGCGTCGAGCCAGCCCGTGAACGGCGACAGAAATAACCTCGAGTCATCCATGATAACCGCTTGACAGCCTAGGCGTTAAGTCTCGTATATTGCGGTAGGCGGGTGCGTAGCTCAGCGGGAGAGCATTACCTTCACACGGTAGGGGTCACAGGTTCAATCCCTGTCGCACCCACCAACCTTTTCAAAGGGTTAGGTGGCCGTTTTTGAGAGCAAGTTCGTGAGTATGAGACGGACTATGAGACGAAAGCTTGTCTTTCGTCTGGGGCGAGTGGCTACAGCGTCTGTTTCGGAACGAAGCAGGCGAGATCGTAGGCGTAGGTTTTCTTTTTAATATGGCTTCGCTAAATCCTTTCTTACGAACAAACCTCGGGCATGGAAATAGCTTTTTATAGATTTGCCCTTTTAGCGGTCTGTATGGTCTTGGCGCAGCCTGCTGCGGCCCATCCTCATATTTTTGCCAAATATGAAGTCGACATCACCCGAAAAGATGAAAATACCTACGGCCTTCATTTTACGTTCAAGGTTCACAATGTTGTCATCCCCCATCCTCTTTTTCGCGACCAGCAGTTTGTGACAGACAATTTGCTCGAAGCGATTGGGCAACACCCATTTTACATCTTTCTCGATATCGATGGGCATTCCCTTGGGCAGCAGAACGTAGAACTCGTGCGCACCGGTGGAACTGACGACGAGCCAATTTATACCTTCGATATGGACGTTCCGGCCAACACTGACAGTTTTGGCTTCTCGATCTATGATCCTGAATATTACGATGCCGTTTCCCTCAGTGGAGCAGATACGTTGAGGGTTAAAGCTCCCAAATTAAATTGTTCGGCATCACATCAAGAAGTTGGCAAGACTATGTGGGGTATCAACAGCACCACTCATGTGGACTGTGGAGATGGCAAGCACCCGACTCCACACGCCAGTCCACCCAAAAAGTTTCCGTTTGAAAATCAGGATATGAACACTGCGCCCTTCGGCAAGCAAATGATGCTGCCTTAAGCGTTTGTTGAGATCATCAGCAATCCTGGCAGACGCCGTGAAGCTCGATGACGTGATGCTTGAGCGTATGGCCATGCTTCTGCGCTGTTTTTGTCAGGTTTTTCGATAGCGTATGATCATCGACTTCAAGAACATGGCCGCACTTGTCGCATACCATGACTAGATGGCTGTGTTCTGGTTCATCATTCAGACATAGCTCAAACGCGTTTTTGCTTTCGAGCTTCAGCACAACCCCAGCCTCCATCAGAAATTCGAGTATCCGGTAAAGGCTGATGGCCGAAAGTTTGGTCTTTCGTTTCTTGTTGATCGCTTCAAGGATCTGATAGGCCGTTTTGGGTTTGTCTAACTCCGCCATCTTCACTACGATTTCTCGACGCACGCTCGTCATGCGACCACCTTGCTGATGAAGATGGCTTTCAACCTTGTCGAGGATATTTTCTGTCGACTTATTGTGATGGGTTACCAAAGTCTGAATCTCCAAAGTTATTTCAATGTCTTATAAAGCGGATGCTGTGAAACACCAGTCTGTGCTTCACCGCCGATCTGGGCCGCCAGAAACAGTCCAACCATTAGAAGGATAATGGCCCCACCACCGAGACGCAAACCCGCATGTGTTAACAGAAGACTACGATCCGATTTCTTGACGAACGACAGAGCCAAGTCTTTCGACTTGACCGCAAGGATTGCAAGGGCACCTGTAGTTACCGCCGTCCCAATGGCCATAGCAATGGTCGCGAGTGCGCCTGGCCAGGCCAAATCGAACATGCACGAGAAGAACAATAGCAGTAACGCACCGGTGCATGGCCGAATGCCAATGGACAAGATCATTAGGGTGATTGAGACTGTGTCTTTCTGCCCTTTAAGCTGTTCGGG
>CAIQVS010000373.1 GCA_903875345.1 uncultured Pseudomonadota bacterium
CACCGGCGACAGTTTCAAGGCTGTTTTCTGGGTCGCGGTTGTTCCGGCGTTTTTGGCGGTAGGCCTGCTTCTCGTCGCCGTTCAGGAGCCAGTTCGCGTAGGCCGGCGCCATGCGCATTTTCCGCTGAGATTGTCTGAATTGCAAAAGCTCAGCACGGGCTATTGGCTGGTGGTGGCAGTCGCGACACTTTTCACGCTGGCGCGGTTTAGCGAGGCGTTTCTCATCCTCAGGGCGACGTCGTTCGGCTTGCCCGTCATCATGGCGCCGATGGTGTTGGTCGTGATGAACGTGGTCTACGCGCTTGTTGCCTATCCGGCGGGCGCTTTCTCCGATCGAACGAACCGCATGAACGTGCTGATCATCGGCTTTGCATTGCTCATTGCCGCCGATCTTTTTTTGGCGCTTTCGGGTGGCGTTGCCGGTGTGACGATCGGTATTGTCCTCTGGGGACTCCACATGGGTTTCACGCAAGGACTGCTCGTCACCCTCGTCGCGGATATTGCGCCGGAAAAATTGCGCGGCACCGCCTATGGCCTGTTCAACCTGTTCGGCGGATTTGCGCTGTTGGGGGCCAGTATGTTGGCGGGGACGCTTTGGGATGCATTCGGGGCGCGGGCGACGTTCCTCGCGGGGGCAGGCTTCACCGCGCTGGCTCTCCTCGGTCTGGGCGCCGTTCATTGGCAGGCGCCTGATTTAGGATCGTCGCACAAGTCTTGATGGAGATTGACGAGGTCACGCTCGTCGCATCGGTTCGACTGAAAACTATGGCGCTTATCAAATGCTAAACTGATCCCGATGAGGGTTTGCCCTCGATCGAGCGAAGGTCCGGTTTCTCCCGAAGACACGGTTTCGTTTGGCCAACGGTGGATTACCGGTTTTGGCGCCGAAGAGGCATTCGCAGCCGGCAGCGAGTGGCTCCTTTTGCAAGGGGTGTTGAAGCACGCGCGCTCTATGGCCGGCTTGTCCAACGTGAAGGGATGACAGATTGGGAAGGATGCCGGGTCGCGCCGCCGTCGGTCCCACTGCGGCTCCTGTCAAGCGGCTCTGCCAATCGGCTTCGCTTCGGCGGGAACATGATCGGCCCAGGCAACGAGGGCGCCGCGACCGGACGAGGTCAGGCTGTAAAGCCCCCTTGCGCGCCGGCCCCGGTGACGTCATAGAGGCCCGAGACGGGGACGGTGTATTGGACGATGGCGCCGCTGAAACCGAAAGTTACGGTCCCGGCGGGGGCCCCGGAGTGGAAGAGCGCGACAACCAGGGCGGCGAGAGTCGCTTTCGCGGTCACGGACAGCTTCGAAATCATGATGGCTCGTCCAGATTTGGTGAAATATATCCAGCATCCTTCATAAAGAGACATTTCACTTGAGGCAATTGAGTTGATCCCTTCTTATTATTATAATGCCAATGGATAAATTCTGATGGAAGAATCCGATGCGGTTTTTTCCATTTCATTGACTTACCTCGCTGACCGGCGGCGCCAAGCGTTTGATTCTATCCACTAGTATGGTAACAATTCTCCAAATCCCCAATAAATACCGATCAAGAATACGTTTTGTCGATCATCGCGAAAACGCCTGTCTCGCGTGGGGTTGAGCCCCATGATTCCGAGACAGGTCACGCGCCGCGCATCCCTCATTCCAAACCCACGATGTCGCCGCTCTACCGCCAGGCGGTTTCATCGTTGAACCGGTTGAAGTCGTTTGACGCTCAGGCTTCCCGGGTCTCGGCTTCGCGCCCATGTTTTGCTTCG
>CAIQVS010000374.1 GCA_903875345.1 uncultured Pseudomonadota bacterium
ATCGCCGCGGCATCGGCCGGCGAAATGGCGCGTCTGGGCGTCGAAACACGGGCGCTGTTCCTGAACGACGCTGCCGGCGGCTGGCGCGAAGCCTGCGGGGATAAAAACTCCGGACGTTTCGCCCTGTTGCTAAAGGTCACCGATTTTGCCCAGGACGAAGCGGCCCCGCGCTGGATCGTGTGGATCAAACCGCGCGTCGTTCCCGCCGACGAGATCGATGTCCACGGCTATGCCCTGGCCAACCCGACGTTTCCCCAGGAAACAACCGCCAACCAGTTTTTCAACGAAGCCCAATGGGAAAGCTATCGCAAGATCGGCGAACGCGCGGTGCGGCTGTTGCTGGGTTCGACCAGGGACGGGGACGATGACGTGTTCCGTGCGTTGAGTCGCATTCCGTCGCAGCAGACCGAAATCCCGCAGGGCTGAGCCATGCATGCAAGGGTTTCGGCCGGGCGCGCGTGCCCAGCGAACCGACGGGCAAAACGGGGGGGCGCCTGTCATTGTAATCTCGCATCGTAATTTCCGCAACAAATCTGAGTCGCAAAAAGGGGTTTTCGCACCTGTCACGGTATTCACGGTACACGATATTCACGGTATTTTCGTCACGGTATTTCCAATAACGTCCATTCGCGAGGGCCGTTGACGCTCCGGCGTTGCGAAACTTGTTTCGAATTTCGTTACATCGCCTGACACTACGTTACTCTTCAGCTGAGAGGGAAATCATAGCCGCATCAGCGAAGGTGAAAATGTGAGGGTGTTTTCGCGCTTACAGTCTACCGAAGCAAGCTCGCAAGCAGCGTCACATTCTTAGGGCCTGAGTCGTTCGGCATCCGGTTGTTTAGCATTGCGCGGATTGCCGAACGGACGCCGTCAATATCGTTTTGCTCAACCGCCGCCTGCCCTTGTGCGACGTGGCGGTCGTGCAAGGTCTTGTCCAACGCCCAGTGCCTCGCTGACGCGATGTCATGGAACGTATGAACGATGAAGGCCGGATGACCATAAAGGGCGTCTGAGAATACTGCGCCCAGTTGGCCGATAATCTGCCGCGCCCGCTCCCAATCTTCGCGACCTATTGCCTCTCGGGCACTGCGGCCTAGTGTTTGAGCGCGCTCCGTAACATCCGAGCCAAACTCATCAACGAAAGTGGCAAATTGGTCTTCCAAATCCGCAAGGTCGCGCAACATAACATTGCGACGATTTTCCGGAGACTCTCGCAGCCGAGCTAGCTCCTGCTGAATATAGCGAGATTCCTCGGCAGCGGCTCGCCTTGCCTCGGCCTCGTCTGAATTACTAAGTAATTGATTTTGAAGGTCAAGACGCCTTTCCAATCCGCTAATTGTCGGCTGATCGCTTGCCTGCACGGCTCCCTTTGTCGCCATCAATGCTGACCGGGCATTCGCGAGTTGTTCTTGGGCCAGCAGCGCACCTTCCTCGCCATCGTAGTTGCGATGCCCAGCCTCGGGGACGTAGTAGTTTCTAGCGCTGAAACGAACGCCGACATCCGGCACCACGATCTCACAGGCAATCAGGCCATTGTCATCCATTTTCCAATGGACCTCCACAGCCGCGCCAGAGTGCAACTTTTCCCCGTCGGGCAGGATTTCATCACTGATGATCCGAAACACGCCGATCGACAGATTGAGTTCAGGTTCTGAAACCCCTTCCACCTGATTAAATAGTTCAACATCGAAATGGCTTCCATCGCCGCCGATCA
>CAIQVS010000375.1 GCA_903875345.1 uncultured Pseudomonadota bacterium
CAGCCCTAAATGTGGAAATGATCGTTGGTGCGATCCTTCTGATGACGGGTGTCTTTCAGCTCGTGCTAACCCTCAGATCCAGGATGAGTGGTTGGTCGCTGCTTTCTTCCTGCCTCTCTATAGCCATTGGCGTGATCATGCTGTGGCATCCGCTACCTATTCTTCTGGCTTTTGTCACGCTCCTTGCCATTTTTATGACCATGGAGGGTACGCTTGAATTGTTGTTAGCCTTTCAGTTTCGTCCCGTGCGCAATTGGAGCTGGATGTTTTTTTCCGGGATCGCCACGCTAGTTATGGCCGTTATTTTGTGGATCGGTTTTCCCGTTTTTGACGTGCTCTATCTCGGCTGGATTATCGCCATCAACCTTGTGCTCTATGGCCTGTCCTTGCTGATGCTGGTCTGGAGGACGGAATCTTAGCGCCAGCGCCAAAAGGATGCGGTTATGATCGTTCGCGCCTGCTTATAGAAAAGGCGAAACATTATCCTGCCCTACGAACAGGTATTGTGCATCCTTGTGACGCGACGTCTTTGCAGGGAATGGCCGCTGCGGCACAAGAAGGTCTTATTATTCCTTTGTTGATTGGCAATGCCGACAAAATTCACATTGCAGCCAGAATCGCCAACATAGCGCTCACAAATTATGAAATTATATCGGTACCTCATAGCCACGCTGCAGCGTCTAAAGCCGTGGAGCTGGTGAGAGACGGCAAAGTCGATGCCCTGATGAAGGGTAGTTTGCACACCGACGAACTTATGTCCGCTGTTGTCGATCATGATCATGGGTTACGAACAGATCGACGCATGAGCCATGTCTATGTGATGGATGTGCCGTCCTATAAATGGCCACTTTTGATCACAGACGCTGCGCTCAATATTGCGCCTTCGCTCGTCGATAAATTACATATTTGTCAGAACGCTATTCATCTGGCGCATGATTTAGGTTTGCCTGGACCTAAAGTTGCCATACTCGCAGCGACTGAAGAAGTTTGCGTGAGCATGCCAGCAACAATTGACGCAGCGGCTTTATGCAAAATGGCCGAACGTGGCCAGATTATGGGCGGTACTCTCGACGGCCCACTTGCCCTCGATAACGCAATCAATGTTAGGGCGGCCCATATCAAGCGAATTACCTCAAACGTAGCCGGCGAAGCTGATATCCTTGTCGTTCCCTGCATCGAAGCCGGTAATATGCTTGCTAAGGAACTGGAATATCTCGCTGCCGCCGAAGCTGCAGGTATTGTGTTGGGCGCGCGCGTGCCGATCATTTTGACCAGCCGAGCCGATAACACATGCTCGCGCATAGCTTCGGCAGCGCTGGCGATCCTGACCGTTGTTGGCGAGAAAACTCGAAAAGCAACCAAAAACCCGGCAGGGTTAGACTGAACCATGATATCCGTCGGCACCATCCTTGTACTCAACAGCGGCTCTTCAAGCCTCAAATTCGCATTATTTTCTGGTGACCACTGCACAGGACATGGTGCCATTACGGGAATTGGCCACAAAGCCCATCTTGTAATCAAAGGTGAATTATTCACTGATAAAACTTGTGTGTTACCAGATCTTGACGACTGCCACACAACCACAGACGCAACACGCATTCTCATAAACTGGATTGAATCCTATCTGCCTACAAAAAGTTTAGTCGCTATAGGGCATCGTGTCGTGCATGGCGGTGACCTGACAAAATCGATGCGTGTGACTCCCGATCTGGTCGCACAACTGAAGTCCCTGGCGCCACTTGCGCCTCTCCATCAGCCTTATAACATCGAGTCCATCAACCTTATTGCTCAATTGTGCCCTGATATTCCGCAGGTTGCCTGTTTCGACACTGTATTCCATAGCACCATAGAACCCCTGCATCGCCGTTTTGCATTACCACGAAATTGGTATGATCAAGGCGTAAAACGTTACGGCTTTCACGGCTTGTCTTACGAATATATCGCCGGACGTTTGTCAGAAATAGCGCCTCGTGCTTTTGAAGGTCGCACTCTCGCGGCGCATCTTGGCAGTGGCGCAAGCCTATGTGCCCTCAGAAATGGCAAGAGCGTTGATGCATCTACGGGTTTCTCGGCGCTTGATGGCCTCATCATGGGAACACGCCCAGGAACGCTGGATGCTGGCGTCATTTTGTATTTTCTTCAGGAAGTCCGCTTTGATGCAAAAACAATCAGCGACATGCTCTATCTTGAGTCAGGATTGCTCGGCATCTCTGGCATCAGCTCTGACATGGAGACATTGATCCATAATCCGGAGCCTCAGGCGCGTGAAGCAATCGACCTATTTTGTCTACGCATCACACAGCATGCGGGTGGTTTGATAAGTCTACTCGGCGGCATTGATGCGATTGTCTTCACCGGCGGGATTGGTGAACACGCTGCGTCTATTCGCGCCCAGGTGTGTCAATCGCTTGAATGGATCGGCGTTAATCTTGATGCCGAGAGAAATGCGGCTGCCAAGCCTGATCAGGAAACTTTTCTGTCATCTCCGCAAAGTAAAGTCGAAATATGGCTGATACCGACCGACGAAGAGGCCGTCATTGTTCGTCATACTCGTGAGGCTATAGGCCTGGTCGATACGACATATGGAAAGATCGGGTCAAACTGACAACAGTTCGTCAAAGTCTTTAGGGAAAATGTAACGCACAATGAAAAGAGAACCCAGATCATGAACAATTCCGTCAGAAATACCGTCGATGAAGCTGAATATGAGCGCGTCTTTGAGCGTTATCTCGACATATGCAATCAGGCAATCGAAAAGAATAAGGATAAATTCCCTTACAATGAAATCTGGAAAGCGCGCTGGAAGAATTTGGGGGAGAACAATATTCTCCAGTGCGCCGTGTATGATGACAGGCCAAAAGTTATTTATAGCCTAC
>CAIQVS010000376.1 GCA_903875345.1 uncultured Pseudomonadota bacterium
AAGAAAGGGATTCAATTTATGAAAAGAAAGTGGTAGAAACAGACATCGAGCGGCTGGCCGCTTAACCAGCGAAACTTAACCGGCGGGACTCTCTCTTAAGTTTGCCCAGTTTCTGTCCAACTCACGGGGGCCACCCCACTCTCTTGCTTGACGATGAAACCGATATTGGCGGAGTGCAATTCTTCGGCGGGACGATGTGGACGGATTTCAGCAAAAGCAACCTTGATGCGATGAATTTTGCCCAGAGGGGCATGAATGATTTTCGGCTCATCAAAACGCCGAACGACACATGGCTGAGGCCGGAAGACACGATCACTTTCCACAATTCTTTCGTCAGAAAACTGAAACGCTGGCTGAAGAAAAATCCGGATGGCCCGCGCGTTATCATCACGCATCGTGCTCCCGCCTTGAACCCGCACACCAAGTATCGCGATAGTTCGCTCATGCCTGCGTTCAATTCATTGGACATGTCAGAAGTCATCAAAGTTCATCAGCCAGATCTATGGATTTATGGGCACACGCACGAATGCGACGATCAGCACATCGGCAGAACGCGCGTGATTTCAAATCAGCTTGGGTATCCGCAACAGGCTGGCGGGCATAAATGTGTAGGGTTCGATCCAGAAGGAATGCCCGTTGATGTCGGTTAGCGCGCGCCTTCGTCAGTCTTCCAGAAGCACCGATTCCATATACGCAGTCTCGCACGAGTACAGTCCGAATCTGATAGGATGTCAGGTGCGCTTTGGTAGTCGCTCCTCTTCCAGTCCCAATCCTAACTCGACGTTTTTGACATGGGACAGATCGACCAGAGCGACGTGGTGCGAGGGAACATAATGAGCAATTTTCTCCTGCTTACGGAAGAGCAAGAACGAGAACTTTATCGGCTTTCCCGCTTCTATAGGAAAGAGGCTCAACGCTGTGAAAAAGCAGGAGCGTATTTGGCCGGATGCGTGATGTTAGGGTCGGCTTTGGAAACGTTATTAATGCTTATGGTCAACTGTTATGCCGAGGAGGCAATGGCAACAGGATGCGTTCCCAAACGCAATCCCCGCCCCCTTGTGGATTGGACGCTCGGCCCCTTGTTATAAAGGTAGCAAAAGCCGCTGGCTGGCTTCCACATGCTTTAGGATTAAGCGATAATTGGAACGGTAGGAAAGCCAAGATCGGCGACTATGCCGAAGTCTCTCTTGACGTGCGCAACTTAGCTCATCCCGGCTGGTATGTCAGGGACCATGCACGTAGTCGGGTGACGGCAAAATACCTGAAGCGGCAGTTCGAAATCGTTTTTTCCCGCCGCGATTGGTTGACCGAACGAAACAACAAATCTCTGCGGGAACACATGCGTCAGGAAGGGATTCTGTAGGTTGGAAAACAGATAGTTCTCCCTCTCACACACAAACGCTCGTTCCTCTCCGCATCCGATCTTCCCTATTTGCCCCTGATTTTCCTGTAAAACAGCACATCGTCGTCGTTGATCGTATATAAAGGCTATGAGAGGATTTTGGGGTTTGGAGGATGATTTCTCCGAGGCATTTTGGCTTTCGGAGGGATCATGATGGGCAAGAAAATCCGCCACCAGTTTCTGCTGGATACAGGCACAAGTGAACGGCTGAACGCGTTGGCGCGGGGGCCGGGGGCGACCAAGACGGACATCATCGCCGAGGCGATCAAGGCTTTCTTTGAACGCGGTTCGGACACGGAACTGAACCAGCTCAGCGCCCAGCGCCTCGACCGGATTTCACGGGACTTGGACGCTGTTCGGCATGGGCAAGAGAACCTTCGGCGCGAGGTGGAAACGGTGCGCGAAGCCTTGGCGAGTTTCGCGCTTTTCAGCTTTCTTCTTACCGCCAGAACGTCATCGCCAGACAAGGACGATCAGGCCATTGGTCGTAAACGTTTTCACAATTTCATCGCCCATGTCACGCAGCTTTTGGCCAGCGGTACGTCATCCTTTGCCCCCAAAGACAAGAGGGACGGCGCATGAATCGGACGCGATTTTTCCCTGTCGGAATGACCTTATTACGGCATCGCCAAGCAGAGAATCCAGCCATGTCGTCGGGCTTTTCTCTGGCCTTTCTGCCTGCATCGCCCAGCCCTGAAAATCGGTTCCGGTACTGCTCTCCAAAGGCATTGTGGCGGAATTTTACGACGCGATTTTCTCTCTGTTTCCGGCCTTTGGGCATGGCCTTCGCATCGTCCCCCATTGTTCCCGCAGGCCACGTTGTGCCCTTGGTTCCGTTGCGCGCCTGTCGAAAATAATCGCGGGTGGGGGCAGTTGCTGTTCAGGAAGTTGCGTAAGGCAAGATAAAGCCTTGCCTCACGGCAAGGGCTATCCCTTTGTCTGCACATCCTTTTTCAACGGCCTGCATGAGGCTGTTCGTGCCGACCGAGGCGCTTTTGTTCAACACGCTGATTTTATTCTTATTTTCTGGAGGCATTCATGAACGACGATGACGAGTTCCACCCACGGCTCGGAAGGATAAAACGTCCTTCCTCGGCAAACAAACGCTACGCCAATCAAGTGCGCGCCGCGATCAACCGGGCGGGCGGCAGGACGGGGCGCAAGAGCAAGTTCACCGGCAGCCGGATCGGGCGCGGCAGCGTGATGGGCGCGTGGCTCGTCAACCGTCATCAACAAGCCGGGGCGCATCATCGCAGGGTCATCGTCAAGGCGCGGATTGTCAAGCTGGCCGGAAAGGGAATGGAACGTGCGGCGGCGCACATGCGCTATGTCCAACGGGACGGCGTCAGCCGTGAGGGAGAAAGGGGCCAACTCTACGGCCCAGACCAAGACCGGATGGAAGGCAAGAGCTTCCTCGACCGGGCCGAGGGAGACCGGCACCAGTTCCGCTTTATCGTCGCGCCAGAGGACAGAAGCGAATATGACGACTTCAGGCCGCTGACCCGTCGCCTGATGGCGCGGATGGAAAAAGACCTCGGCACCCGTCTCGACTGGGTGGCCGTCGATCACTTCAACACGGGGCACCCCCATATCCACATCATCGTGCGTGGCAAGGACGAGACCGGGCATGACCTTGTGCTGGCCCGGAACTACCTGACCGTCGGCATCCGCGAGCGCGCCGCCGAGCTTGTCAACCTCGACCTTGGACCGCGTTCGGAACTGGAGATTGCAACCCAGCTTCGGGCTGACATGACGGCGGAAAGACTGACCGGACTCGACAAACAATTGCGCGGCTTGGAGGACGATCAGGGCATGGTATCGCCACTTGTCAAAGACGCCGCCCGGCAGACCTTGCTAACGGGACGGCTCAAGCATCTGGAGCGCCTCGGTCTGGCCGAGGAACAACGCCCCGGCCAGTGGTGTTTGGACAATGATCTTGAGGACACTTTGCGCCGCATAGGCTAGCGCGGCGACATCATCAAGACGATGCACCGGACCATGACGGACAAGGGCATCGCGCGCAGCCCCGGCGATTACGTCATCCATGACCCAACGATACCCCATACAGACCCCATCACCGGGCGTGTCATGGCGCGTGGACTGGTCGATGAACTCGGCGATAACCACTACCTGATCGTGGACGGTTTGGACGGACGGGCGCACTACATCGACATAGGCCGAGGCGAACTGACCGAGCCAACGCCCAAGGGCAGCATCGTGCGTCTGACGCCCAAAAGCGTCGAACCAAGAAAGGCAGACCGCACGGTTGTCGAAGTCGCGGCGGCCAACGGCGGACGTTACACCATCGACCTGCACCTGAAGCACGATCAACGGGCAACGCAAGACTTTGCCGAAACCCATGTCCGACGGCTGGAAGCCATCCGCAAAATCACAGGCGGCGTGACACGCGAGCCGGACGGGACGTGGATCATCGCGCCTGACCATCTCAATCGCGCCGCCGAATATGAACGGGCGCAGGCCAAGCGAACACCGTTCGTTATCGAGAAACTTTCAACCCTTCCTCTTGACCGGCAGATCGGCACGGATGGAGCCACTTGGCTCGACCGCGAACTGGTCTCAAACAGCCATGAACCGACACGCGACTCCGGTTTCGGGCGTGAGATACGCGAAGCCATGCAGCGCCGCCGCCAGTGGCTCATTGAGCAAGGCTTGGCGCAAGAGGAACAGGGTCGTTTTGCCACGCGTGCAAACCTGCTGGCGACCTTGCAACGGCGCGAGCTGACCCGCATCGCCGGGCAACTGTCCGATGAGCTTGGGCTTGCCTACGTTGAACCCCAGCGCGGCGAATATGTCGAAGGCACCTTGCGCCGCGCCGTCGAACTCGCCAGCGGTAAGTTTGCCGTCATCGAAAAAAGCCGTGAGTTCACGCTGGTTCCGTGGCGTCCCGTCCTCGATCATCACATCGGCAAACACGTCTCCGGCATCGTGCGCGGCGACGGCATCTCATGGACGATTGGCAGGCAAAGGGGATTGGAAATCTAGCGAAAAAGGCCAAGAACAACCACAAACCGCACATCGTCGCGCGTCATCGTACATAAAGGCTGTAAGAGGTTTTGGCGTTCCGTGGGAAGATTTTGTTGTTCAAGCTGACCGTGGACGCACCCGTAAGTCCCTGATCAGCACCGCGCCACCCAAGGAGAATCACCCATCATGGAACCCGTCGCCTACCGCATCCCTGAATTTTGCACCACCTACGTCATCTCCCGCACTGCCCTTTATCGCGAAGTCAAGGCAGGACGCTTGCGCCTCCTGAAACGCGGCAAACGCTCCCTCATCGAACGCGCCGAAGCCGAAAGGTGGTTTGCTGGATTGAGGACCCCTTCACCACAAAAAATTGAGAGGTTGGCCATAAGTCAAACGCACTAACGGACAAGAATC
>CAIQVS010000377.1 GCA_903875345.1 uncultured Pseudomonadota bacterium
AACGTATTTGCATGGGATGATAAAACAACTCACCCTCACATGACTTGATAACCGAAGGAGTATGATAATGAAAACAAAACGGTCAGTTATTTGTCAGCTATTGATGTTCCTGTTACTCGTGCTGTTCACATCCGGCTGCGGAGTCAGTTACATGGTGAAGGGCAAAGTGGTGGATGCGGAAACCGGAAAACCGATTCAGGGCGCTGCGGTCGGAATTTTCTGGTATGACTACAGCGGTCGCAGTTGTCTCATGCCTCCTTTTTCGAGCGGTCAGCACGATATTGAAACTGCCAGCTCGCTTACAGATGCGGACGGTGTTTTCAAAATACCCGAAAGCCCGTTGAAAAAATACAAAATGGGGGTTTATAAGAAAGGGTATGTCTGCTGGAGCAGCGAGACGATATTCCACCCGGAACGCCCGTGGGAAGAGGCACTGGAAACGAGAATACTGAGCTGGGTAGTTCCCGGCATGGTGATCAGACTGGAACCGTGGAAAGAAGGATATTCTGCGTTCGGACATTCGACGTTCGTCGGGAGTGTCAACAGAGCTGTTGACGGCGCCCGGCATTTTGAGGAAGCCACCAGGGAAGAACGTTCGATAGAGGAACGATTTCAACATGAACTCGGAGAGAAAGAGAACCGTCAGATAGAAGAAACACGGCATCGTTATGCCCCACATCCAGCCGGAAAACGCTGTCTTCAACGCCTTCCGCGATGGGAATAATGCGGTTGGCTTGAAGACCATAGTGGTCAGCAAGCCAGCCATTCACCTCACTCAAAGTAACCTGGGTCCACACCGTCATAAAAAACCTCTTTAAGTATCGTTACATTCGTAAATTGAAGGCCGACTTGATGGCCGGAACCAAATCCGTACGTTCCCAAGAGAACGCGCCATCACTTTCCGGATCGCGGCCAAAGTGACCGAAGGCTGCCGTCTTCCGATAAATCGGACGATTAAGTTGCAGATGCTCGCGGATGCCGCGTGGCGATAGATCGACCAGCTCACGCAGTAGGTTGGGCAGCTTTAAAACGTCCACTTTGTTGGTGCCATGCGTGTTGACGTAGAAAGACAGCGGTTCCGACACACCAATCGCGTATGAAAGCTGGATTGTGCATTCATCGGCGATGCCGGAAGCCACCACATTCTTCGCCAAATAGCGGGCCGCATAAGCAGCAGAGCGGTCAACCTTGGTCGGGTCTTTGCCGGAGAACGCGCCGCCACCATGCGGAGCCGCACCACCGTAGGTATCAACAATGATCTTGCGTCCGGTTAGACCCGCATCGCCATCAGGGCCACCAACAACAAAGCGTCCTGTGGGGTTGACGTAAAAATGCTTTTCTTCCGGCATCCAGCCAGCAGGAAGCGTGGCTTCGACATAAGGACGGATAAGTTCTCGCACACCAATCTGATCAATCTTTTCGTCATGCTGGATCGAAACGACGATCCGATCCGCACGCACGGGCTTGCCGTCGACATAGTGTAACGTGACCTGACTTTTGGCATCCGGCCCAAGCAGAGGTAGTTTTCCAGCACGGCGATCTTCCGAGATGGTGCGCAGGATTTTGTGGGCATATGTAATTGGCGCAGGCATGAGCGAAGTTGTTTCATTCTTGGCGTAGCCGAACATAAGTCCCTGATCGCCAGCGCCTTCAGCCTTGTTCGCGGCTTCATCGACCCCTTGGGCAATGTCGCTGGACTGCTTGTGCAGGCGCACGACAACCTCGGCCTTAGCCCAATGGAAACCTTCCTGCTCGTAACCGATGTCACGGATGGCCTCGCGTGTGACTCGTTCGATTTCCTTGGCATCAATGCTTTCGGGGCCGCGGGCTTCACCGCATACCGCAACCCAATTTGTTGTCACGATTGTTTCGGCAGCCACGCGGCTGATGGGATCTTCGCTTAAAAAGCGATCCACCAACGCATCGGAGATCTGGTCGGCTACCTTGTCAGGGTGCCCGTCTCCGACAGACTCTGAGGTAAAGAAATAATCGCCTTTTGAAGAATTGTTCGTAGTCATGTCATCCTCTTTTTGGTTTGCGTTAAACGCCTTTTTTCTCGGCTCAGGCGGCATTCTGCGGCGCGTCAAGATTCCTTTCGGAAGCCACACGTGGTGATAACGGTTCCTGTAAATCTCTTGCACCACCCGTACGGGGGGATTTCTTCGTCTTTTTTCGTAAAACAACCGGATTCTGAGCCAACGCATGTGGCCGGTAGGGAACGATCAGCCCCAGAAGAAGCGCAAGGATTGACGCCTGGGTTTTGTTCGTTGCGCCCAATTTCTGACATGCGGCATGGACGTACTCTTTCACTGTGTCTTCCGAGATGAGCAACAGATCGGCAATTTCTCGGCGCATTTTTCCTTGAGCGGAAAGCGTCAACACATCGATTTCACGCGGTGCCAGTTTGATGGCTTGGATATGATAGATGTTCTCCATCACTTCCCCCTCGCTAGCAGTAGGCTATTTCTGTGTGCGGCGACGGCCTCCATGATGAATGCCGCGACTTCCTCAGCGTCGAACTTGCCCGCGCCGCGTATTTCGGCAGCCGTCTCCCACTGGCCGGAGCTTTCAACAAAAACATCGATCTCAGTTTTGTTGCCAAAAAGGGAGCATGACCATTTCGTCAATTCCCGTTCCATCGCTGGAGCCTTGATTGCGCGGGGTTTCGCTTTAGGCATAACGAACCTCCTTTTGTGAGAAAGGCAGAACCTTACTTTCCAAATGTCTGAGTTCGATCGCCGCCAGCGAATGCGCAAAATGCCAGAGTGCAGCCACTTCGCTTGACGAAAAGCCATTTGCTTGCAGATCAGGCGGGGCGCAGTCCCCGTTTTCTAGGGTAATATCTACAATCGCGTCCGCCATTCGTGCCACCGGCTCGAACTTCATGTCTGTCGCGGTTGTTATTTGGTCGACGATGCGGCTGGATGCGGTTCTCATTGCAGCATCCCCCGATCTTCGATTTCTCCATCTATCTGGCTAATGATGTGTTTCTTCAGATCAGCTTTGGAAATAGATGCGAACAAAAGCCGATTGACGCGACGAGCCGCACGCTGCTGGAGACGGTCATAAAGTTTGAGCAGCGTTTCCTCATCTTCCGGAAGCGCGACAGTGAATTTCTCACTTCTTTGTTCAACGAAGATCCCTATGGCCTTGTCGAGTTCTTCCGCCCCAGCTTCGTTGACAAGCTGCACGGCAGGCATATCGGCAATATTCGGCGCATAAAGGTTGCAAAAATCGCTGATCCTTTGTGCGCGATCAACGATGCGCTTTGCGGCATCGACCGAGTAGAAGTCTTTATCGGTCAACGAGGCAGCAAGGAAGGAAAGCCCCAAGTAAAGGTGCTGACGTAAGAGATCGCTCATTTGCTCCCCCTGACTCGCAGATCATCGATTTCCTTAAGAAGGCGAACGACCGCTTCGGACACAGCTTCCTTGGAAGCGTGCGCATAGAACGTCCATTGTGAATACTGCGTCTTGCGATGCTGAAGCTGGTCATACAGCTCAATCAGAGTTTCGCGGTCATCGGGCAAAGCGACCGAGCCATTCTTACGCAGTTCTTCTCCGTACATATTGATGTCGGCATTGAGCTTGGCGGTCTTCGAGGCTTCCTGCGGCAGGTGCAGGTCGCAAAATTCATTCATGAGTTTTGCAAGGCTGATGATTTTCTGCGCGGCCGCCTCTGACTTGGCGTTCTCGCCGCGCGTTATTACAGTCTGAAATGCCAGCATAAGGCTAAGGCGCATTTGTTCCCCCTTAATCATGGCAACCTCCGACGACCAAGGCCTGCGGCCAGAAGTTAGCCAACGACCGAGCCAGCCTTCCCATCACGCTCAGATCACGCGCGGACGGATGGGGCAGCGGAGAGTTGGACAGGTACAGGAACGTGATGCCGTGCATCTTGATCGCCTGAGAAAATTCTTCGCGGGCGGCGTCTGACGCAAAATTGTCCTGGAGGATTTCAACCGCTACAACTTCCGCCAATGACACTTTTGGCTCTTGCGGTTCGCTGCGCGGTAGCGCGATCACTGTGTTGTTATTCGTCATGTAATTCCTCATTGATTTCTGTTCAATCAATGAGGTGAGTATCGATATCGCCAGCGCTCAATGCCACGTAAGAATTTGGCCGAATAGGACGTTTGCAAGCGTCAATTTGGCCGAATTTTCTCCTTCGTC
>CAIQVS010000378.1 GCA_903875345.1 uncultured Pseudomonadota bacterium
CCTCACCCGCCCTCACCCAACATCTTCCGCAAGCGGGAGAGGAGCAGACCGCTTTGGCCTCGTCCTTACTCGCTTTATTTCTGAGTGAAGCAAGCCTCTAACCCCCAGCCCCCTAACCCCCAAGGTCATCCATGCTCGCTACCGCCCTTATCGTCTTTCGTGAAGTTCTGGAAGCCGCGCTGATTATCTCGATCATCTTGGCCGCTACGCGCGGCGTTGCGCGGCGCGGATTCTGGGTATCGCTCGGCATCCTCGGCGGCGCTGCGGGCGCGAGCGCTGTCGCGCTGTTCACGACATCCGCCGCCAATCTTTTCGACGGCGCCGGACAAGACATCGTCAACGCCGGAATCCTGTTTCTGGCAACAACGCTGATCGGCTGGCACATCGTCTGGATGAACCGACATGGCCGCGCTCTCGCCGCTGAAATGCGCTCCGTCGGCGCGAGCGTCAGCGACGGCAGCAAACATATGTCGGTACTGGCCTTGGTCGTCGGCCTTGCGGTCATGCGCGAAGGCTCCGAGATCGTCCTGATGTTGCAGGGGCTGTGGGCCAGCGGCTCGGCAGGTTCAATGTTGGGCGGTGGGTTGCTCGGCTTCGCGGCAGGTTCACTGGCGGGAGCGTTGCTCTATGCGGGTTTCGTCGCTTTTCCGATTGGCCGCGTCTTCGCGATGACCAACGGACTGTTAATGCTGATCGCCGCAGGCATGGCGGCGCGCGGCGCGAATTTTCTGGCACAGGCGGGATTGGTATCTTCGTTCGGCGGACGCGTCTGGGACAGCAGCCCCCTTTTGTCGGACGAAAGCCTGTTGGGGCAAACTCTAGCCGCGCTGACCGGCTATATCGCCCGCCCGAACGGCATAGAAGTCGCGTTTTATCTCACGACGATCCTCGTTATCATGGCGGCAATGCGTCTTGCGACGCGACGTGTTGCCGCTGCCGTGATTCTCTTGCTGTCGTTCGCGGCGATCTCAAAACACGCCGAAGCGAACGAGATTCTGTCGCCCTATGTCGAGGAAGGCGAGTGGGAGGTGGAACACCAAGGATATGTCTCGCACGACCGCAATCCCGCCAACAGCAACAATCAGGATTATATCGGTTCCGTCGGGTATAGCCCGACCTCATGGTATCGCGGCGAGTTGGAGTCCGAATTCGAACGCGCGCCGGGTCCGGATCAGGAAGCGCGTTACAGCTCGTTCAACATCGAAAACACGTTTCAGCTCGCCGAGGCGGGCGAATACTGGATCGATCCCGGTCTGTTCTATGAAATGGATTTCGCGCGCGGCGCAGGAAATCCCGACAACATCATTTTCGGGTTTCTTGGCGCCAAAACGATCGGTCCCGTCGCCGAGACTTTTAACCTGTTGCTGCACAAGGATTACGGCGCCAACGACACGCCGATGGGTTTTATCTACAGCAATCAGGCGAAATACAGGTTGGTTCAGTGGTTTGAACCCGGCTTTGAAATTTACGGCGATACCGACGGCAAAAGCCGTTTTCAGGATCAGCAATTCGCCACCGGTCCCGGCATATTTGGCGCGATCCATCTCGTGAACGGGCAAGAACTTAAATATGAATGCGCCTACCTGTTCGGCGCGACGCCGGCCTCACCGGACGGCGCGGTGCGGTGGAAGCTTGAATATGAAGTTTTGTTTTAAGAGTCGTTAGCTGTTAGTTGTTAGAGGTTAGAAACTATCAACGCATCCCATGCCGATCTGCACGTTACCTGATTTCCGCGCCCGCCTGAAAAAGGGCTCTTGTTTGCTTGGACTCGATCCGGGCAGCGTCGCTATCGGCGTCGCGGTTTCCGATCCGGGACTGATGATCGCTTCGCCGCTGGCGACGATCACGCGCGGGAAATTTTCGGCGGACGCGGCGACGCTGATCGCCTTCATCAACGAACGCAAGGCCGGAGGGTTGGTCATAGGCTTGCCGAAAAGTATGGACGGCAGCGAAGGCGCGTCGGCGCAATCGGCACGGGCATTTGCGCGCAATTTGCTGGAGCGCGGCAACCTGCCCGATCCCGACATGCCGATTCTGTTCTGGGATGAACGGCTTTCGACCGCCGCCGTCGAGCGATTCCTCATCAGCGACGATATGAGCCGCAAACGCCGCGACGCCGTCATCGACAAAGCCGCAGCAGCTTATATTCTGCAGGGCGCGCTGGATGCGTTGCGGATGACGGGCGGGGCGGCGTAGGGATTATTTTCTTCCGATCGACGTATAGCTGAATCCCGCCGCGCGCATGTCTTCGGGGCGGTAGATGTTGCGAAGATCGACCATGACCGGAGTCTTCAGCGCGGCTTTCATCTGCGCGATGTCGAGAGCGCGAAACTCGTTCCACTCCGTCAAAATCACCACGGCGTCGGCGTCCTGCATTGCCTCATAAGAATTTTTGCACCAACGCACATCTTTCATCAGTGTGGCCGCTTCCTTCATGCCTTCGGGGTCATAGGCCTGAATCTTTGCGCCTTGGGCTTGCAGCATCGGCACGACATCGAGGCTGACGCTGTCGCGCATATCATCGGTGTTGGGCTTGAAGGTCACGCCGAGGATTGCGATTGTTTTTCCACTCACCGAACCACCGCAAGCGGCGATGACACGTTCAGCCATGTTTTTCTTGCGTTTTTTGTTGATGTCTTCGGTGGCTTCGACCAAACGCAACGGCGCGCCGCCGTCCTGTCCGGTGCGGATCAGCGCCAGCGTGTCTTTCGGGAAGCACGACCCGCCATAGCCCGGACCGGCGTGGAGAAATTTTCGCCCGATGCGGCCATCGAGCCCCATGCCTTTGGCGACGACCTGAACGTCCGCGCCGACTTTCTCGCACAGATCGGCGATTTCGTTGATGAAGGTGATCTTGGTCGCGAGGAAAGCGTTGGCGGCGTATTTGATCAGCTCCGCCGATTCGAGGCTCGTCACCACCATCGGCGTTTCGATGAGATAGAGCGGACGGTACAGCTCGCGCATGACGGTCGCGGCGCGGTCGCTTTCGCAGCCGATCACGACGCGGTCGGGGCGCATAAAATCGTTGATCGCCGAGCCTTCGCGCAAAAATTCAGGATTGGAGCAGACGTCGAATTCCGCTTCCGGATTCGTCGTGCGCACGATCTCGGCAATGACGCGTCCTGTACCGACCGGCACGGTCGATTTGGTGACGATGACGGTATAGCGCGACAGGTTTTTGGCGATGTCCCGCGCGGCGTTGTGAACGTAAGTCAAATCGGCATAGCCGTCGCCGCGCCGCGCCGGGGTTCCGACGGCGATAAACACCGCGTCCGCCCCCGCCATTGCGGAAGACAAGTCGGTCGCAAAACGCAACGTGCCGTTCGCGCTGTTCTTTACGACCAGCGCGTCAAGTCCGGGTTCAAAAATCGGAATGTCGGCTTTCTGCAAACGGGCGACGCGTCCGGCATCCTGATCGATGCACACGACCTTGTGGCCAAATTCGGCGAAACACGCCGCTGAGACCAACCCGACATAACCCGCGCCGAGGACAACGATTTGCATGACTGGTTCCCGACCTTCCGAAACAGGATCAGAGATTTAGAAGATCGAGCCTGACCGCGCAAGCGAAAGCGCCACGATTCTTGCTGCCCGTCAAAATTGACAAAGAATTGTCGTTCCGGAATGCGGAAACGACGAATCAACCGCCGCTGTAGTTAATCATTCCCGTCCAGAAGCGTTCCAGCTTGCGCAGTATCTCGCTGGCCTTGACGAGTTCGTCGGCGGAGATATTCGCTGCTGGCAAGGCAGTGATTTGCTGTTCCAGATGTTCGTTGATGTGCTTGTGAAGCGTGAGGCCTTTTTCCGACAATTTGACGCGAACCGACCGGCGATCATGCGGCGAACGCTCCTGAATAAGATAGCCGTTCTCGACCATCTTTTTGACGTTATAGGAAACGTTGGACCCCAAATAATACCCGCGCGCCGTCAACTCGCCCACGGTCAATTCATCAGTTCCGATATTATAGAGAATCAGGGACTGAACATTGTTGATGTCCTGAATGCCGCGCCGATCCAGATCGGTCTTGATGACTTCAAGAAAGTGGCGATGAACGCGTTCAATTAAAAGAACAGCTTCGTAATAGGCATGACGCACGGGGATATCCTCCGCTTTCAAGGACAGCTTAAGGGCTAGACGTTATCGAACATACGATGACAGCACACCGTTAAAAACTGATGAAGAATCAATCTGTTGTCAACTGGCGCAAACTAGGACGTCGATTAAAGCTGCGACAGCGTTAATCCTGAAGCGCTTAACTGGTCTGCGATTTGGGCTTTAAGGCGGGCAAGTCCGGGCTGGCTTTGCGATTCAGCGCGCGCGACCAGAACAGCCTGAGTGTTTGACGCCCGCAACAGCCACCAGCCATCCTCGGTCAGCACCCGCACCCCGTCGGTGTCATTGACCTCGGCGCGCTTGGCGTTAAGACGCGACTTGATCTCGTCAACGATCACGAATTTGCGCTTTTCATCGACCGGGAAACGCAGCTCCGGCGTGCTGAAGGTTTCAGGCAATCCATCCCGCCACTGCGCGAGGGATTTCCCGGATTCGCCCAGCAAGGTCAACAACCGTACGGCAGCATAGATGGCATCGTCATATCCGTAATAGGTGTCGGCGAAGAAAATATGACCGCTCATTTCCCCAGCCAACGGAGATTTGGTCTCAGCCATTTTGGCCTTGATAAGCGAATGCCCCGTCTTCCACATGACCGGCTTGCCTCCCAGTTTGGCAACCTCGTCGAACAGCACCTGCGAGGCTTTAACATCGGCAATAATAGTCGCGCCGGGACGGGTTTTCAGGACTTCGGAGGCAAAAATCGCCAACAACTGATCTCCGGCGACGATTCGTCCTTGGCCATCGACCGCGCCGATGCGGTCGGCGTCGCCATCGAAAGCGACACCGAAATCGGCACGCTCAGCTTTCACCGTTTTAATGAGATCTTGCAGATTCTCCGGCACCGTCGGGTCGGCATGATGATTGGGGAAGCGGCCATCGATTTCGGGGAATAGAATTTTATGCTGTCCCGGCAGTTTGCTGGTGAGACGCGCGATGATTTCCCCTGCCGCGCCATTGCCGCAATCCCAAACCATTTTGAGCGGCTGCGATCTGCGGAAATCACGCAACAGGCGTTGCACGTAAGCGTCGCGAACGTCGATTTTCTTGGAACTGCCCTTGCCTGCGACAAAATCGCCTTGAGCCGCCAGAGAAGCGAGCTTCTTGATGGCGTCTCCGTAAATAGGTCCGCCGCCCGGCAGGTGCTTGGCGATCAGCATTTTGAAGCCGTTCTGATCCGGCGGATTGTGCGAACCCGTGACCATAATTCCGGCGCTGGCATTGGCATGATGCACGGCGAAATACAGCATCGGCGTCGGCCCAAGGCCAACGCGGTCAACTTTCATGCCGGTTGAAACCAGCCCTTCGACAAGAGCGGCTTCGAATTCAGGGGAATGGGTTCGCCCGTCATAGCCGACCATGACATGATCGCCCCCTGCCCGCGCGACCATCGTGCCAAAGGCGCGGCCAAGCGCGGAGGCGTCAACGGGATTCAAATTTGCACCAACGGTGCCACGAATGTCGTATTCGCGGATAATGGTTGGATTGAAAATATGGGACATGATCAGCCGACTTTCGCAACATTTGAATGTATGAAACTTATCATCTTCCAAATTTTAGAAAGAATTGTCATTCCGGAAAAATCGCCTTTTTGCTTTTGCAAAAATGCGGTTTTGCGGAATGACACCCCTTTTAAAAATTTGAAGGGCGGCAAGCGGACGAAGGACGCTCCCTTCTACCTTTGCCTAAGATAAACCTGCGTGATCTTTCCGGCAATATCCTCGTTCAGAAACAGGCGCGCGACTCGCTCAAAACGCTCCGGTCCGTCCGTAACCAGAAAATGACAGCTGCCAACCTGTGATGAAGGCGCAAGCTGACCGAAGCTTTGCAAATATTCCCGAACGGCTTGGGCGGCTGTAACAGCGCTGTCGATAATAGAAATCGAGGGGGAAACAATCTTGCGCAACATTGGCGCCAAAATCGGAAAATGCGTACAGCCCAAAACCAGCGTATCAAAACCTTCCTCCAGCCTGTGCAGGTAACGGCGGAGGATCACTTCCGCCTCGGCTCCATCGCACCAACCTTCTTCGACCAAAGCAACCAGCAGATTGCAAGCCAACACCTGAACCTCAACGGCGGACGAACGTCTCTGGATGGCTTCGACATAAGCTCCCGAACGCGCTGTGCCTTCGGTGGCGAGAACGGCGATGCGCCCTGAGTGCGAGGCTGCGACAGCGGCGTCGGCTCCGGGCTCGATCACGCCGAGGCAGGGCAAATCCGGAAACGCACGCCGAAGTTCGGGCAACGCCTGCGCCGAGGCGGTGTTGCAAGCGACAACCAGAAGCTTGATGTCATGTTCGAGCAACAGCTGCGCCGCCTGAAGAGCATAGGCCGCGACCGTTTCGTGGCTCTTGGTGCCGTAAGGCAGCCGCGCCGTATCCCCAAGATAAATAAAATCCTCCTGCGGTAACGCCTCGCGCAGTGCCTTATAGACCGTTAACCCGCCGATACCGGAATCGAAGACGCCGATAGGACGGTTTTTTGAATCTGTTGTCATGGCTGCGATTGTGCCTTATGGGTGTGTTGCTTTCCACTGTTTGTTGATTCATGAGTTTCCATGCGCCGCATCGTTATCACCGGCATGGGCGTGATCGCGCCCATCGGCCAGAATGTTCAGGATTTCAGGAATAACCTCTTCGCGGGCGTTTGCGGCATCGAATCCGTAGGGTTTACTTATCGCAATTCCGAGGTGCGTTTCCCGGCGGCGCCGGTGAAGAATTTTCGCGGTGAAGACTGGATCGACGCCAAGAAAATTTCGCTTCTCGACCGGTTTTCGCAATTTGCCGTTGTTGCGGCGCTGCAAGCCGTAAAGGATTCCGGTTTCGATATTACAGCGGAAAACTCCGAACGCGTCGGAGTCATTACCGGCACAGGCGTCGGCGGGCAAAATACGCTTGAAGAATCCTATATGAAGCTACTGAACGAAACAAGTTCGCCGCGCGTGCATCCCTTTACCATTCCACGTTTAATGGCCAACGCCGGATCAAGCCAGATCAGCATGGCGACAGGCATCACCGGCCCCGGCTTCACAGTGGCAAGCGCGTGCGCTTCCGCCATTCATGCGATGGGCGTGACGGTGCACATGCTGCGTTCCGGATTGATCGATGCCGCCATTACCGGCGGCTCGGAATCCTGCCTGACCTTCGGCACATTGAAAGGGTGGGAGGCGTTGCGCGTCATGGCTCCCGACGTGTGCCGTCCCTTCTCGGCCAATCGAGCCGGCATGGTGCTGGGTGAAGGCGCGGCGATGTTCATGTTGGAAACTTACGAAAACGCCAAGGCGCGCGGCGCGAAAATCCATGCCGAGCTGGCCGGTTTTGGCATGAGTTCCGATGCGCGCGACATCACGACGCCGGACGTGAACGGCGCGGCGCGCGCGGTGACGAACGCCCTCCGCGACGCCGGATTGACGCCTGAGGACATCGACTACATCAACGCCCACGGAACCGGCACGCGCATTAACGATGCGACCGAGACGGCGGCGGTGAAACACGTTTTCGGCGGCCACGCGCGCAAGCTCGCGTTGTCGTCCAGCAAATCCATGTTTGGCCATGCGCTCGGCGCGGCGGGCGCGCTTGAGATGCTGGCGACCGTCCTCGCCGTCAAGGAAGACAAAGCCCCACCGACAATCAACTATCTCGGCCCCGATCCGGAATGCGATCTGGATTACGTGCCGAATGCCGCGCGGGCGATGCCGATTCGCGCCGCGCTTAACAACTCGTTCGCCTTCGGCGGCCTGAACGCGGTGGTTGCGGTCAAGAAGGTGTCAGTTGCATAGCTCGGCGCGCTTTGTCATAAGGTCAATCTTCGCGCGGTCGATGTGCGCTGTGCGTTTAAGTGGAGACAGGGTTGTTTGAGGAATTCGGCATCTTTTATCGCGGTTTGGTTCTGGGCGTGATGATCACCGCGCCGGTCGGTCCGGTCGGGTTGCTCTGCATCCGGCGCACATTGCAAAAAGGACTGCTGGTCGGCTTCGCGACGGGGTTTGGCGCCGCTTGCGCCGACACGATTTTCGCCGCTGTCGCCGCGCTCGGCGTCGCCGCGATCATGGATTTCATCGAGCATTACGAGATGGCGTTGCGCATCGTCGGCGGCGCGATGCTGCTTTACGGCGCATGGCACACATGGCGCGACGTGCCGAAACCGCCCGTCGAACCGGTGGAACTCGTGCAAAAATTCATCGGCCATGCGAACGACACGAGCCTCTGGTGCGCGCTCAAGGCGTGCGTCAGCGCCTTCGCCATCACGCTCACCAATCCGGTCACGATCTTCGCCGTTCTGGCGGTTGTCGCAACTTTCAGCCACGTCACGAATCATCTCGACGCCGTCAGCATTTTAAGCGGGGTTTTTCTCGGCTCGGTGGCGTGGTGGGCGGCGCTAGCGGGAGGGATCACCTTGCTGCGCGGGCATTTCACCGAGAACAGAATTGTCGTCGTTAACCGTGTCACGGCGACGATCTTGGCTGTTCTTGCCATATGGGCGGTTTTCAGCGGTCTCGATGAGCTTATCGATAGGTTGCAAACAACGATCCCGACTTAGAGTATGGACACATATACTCTTCGCACCTGAAGAGTTGGGATTATGAAAGGTTTCCCTCCCCCTTGCGGGGAGGATTAGGGAGGGGGAGAACGACCGGGAACCGCGCTTCAGATTCTGAAACAGCGCTCAGGCCTAACTCCCCCACCCCTATCCCAATCCCTACGGGCATCGAATGCCTTCGCATTCGATCCCGCGAGGGGAGGGGAAATCTCTCTCATCCTGCTAACTTTTCAAGCGCGAGGAGTATAGAATAACACTCGCAGATATTGAACTGCGATAAGGTCACATGGCTTTCCGTAGACATAAGCCAGACAAAAGCCAAGAAGCAAGCGCCGCCGAAAGAATACCCGGTAAGAAAAAGCCACGAGGGCAACGCGCGACCTGATAGTATCCCTTAAAAAGGCAACGGCAACCTAGTGAATTGCGTCGTCTTAAAAATGATGGGAATTCAATTTGACATGAGGGCGGTGGAATCCCCCTCCCGTTTACGGGAGGGGTTAGGGGCGGGCACAAAATGTTGAG
>CAIQVS010000379.1 GCA_903875345.1 uncultured Pseudomonadota bacterium
GCTTGCGGGGAGGGCTAGGGAGGGGCATCATCAGCCCACCCCTAACCCCTCCCGTAAACGGGAGGGGGATTCCACCGCCCTCATGTCACATTTAATTCCCATCATTTAAGACGACGCAATCCGCTAGCGCTCAACATGATCCGCCACAAACCGATCCAGCAGCCGCACGCCGAAGGCCGATGCGCCTTTCGGGCAAAGCGGTTTATCCTTTCCGAGCCACGCCATTCCGGCGATATCGAGATGCGCCCACGGCACGCCTTTCTTGATAAAGCGTTGCAGGAATTGCGCGGCGGTGATGCTGCCCGCCTCGCCCTTCGATCCGATATTCTTCATATCGGCAATCGGGCTGTCGAGTTGCTTGTCATAGGCCTCGCCGAGCGGAAAGCGCCACAGCGGTTCCTCGACCGCGTTGCTGGCCTTCACCAATTGGTCGCTCAGCGCGTCATCGTTGGCGAAGATACCGGCATATTCGTGGCCGAGCGCCGTAATGATCGCTCCGGTCAACGTGGCGAGATCGATCACGCAGCGCGGATTGAACATATCCTGCGCGTACCACAAGGCGTCCGCGAGGACGAGCCTCCCCTCGGCGTCGGTGTTCAGAACCTCGATCGTCTGCCCGGACATCGACGTAACGACATCGCCCGGACGTTGCGCCGTACCCGACGGCATGTTCTCGACCAAACCAACGATACCGACGACGTTCGCCTTCGCCTTGCGTCCGGCCAGCGCGCGCATCGCGCCGATGACGGCTCCGGCTCCGGCCATATCCCATTTCATGTCTTCCATGCCGCCGGGCGGTTTCAACGACAGTCCGCCGGAATCAAACGTCACGCCCTTGCCGACGAAGGCAACAGGCCGTTTATCCTTCGCCTCCGGGTCGCCCGACCACGACAGGACGACAAGACGCGGCGGATTGACGCTGCCTTGCGCCACGCCGAGCAGCGATCCCATGCCAAGCTTCTTCATCTGCTTTTCATCCAAAACCTCGACTTTGACGCCGAGGGATTTCAGCTCGACGCACTCCTTCGCCAAAGTTTCGGGATAAATAACGTTCGCCGGTTCCGACACCAGATCGCGCGTCATGAAGACTCCGTCCGCGATCTTGTCCAAAGACGCGTAGAGCGAACGCGCCTTGCTCGCCTCCGCGCAAGCGACGGTCAGGTTTTTCAAGGCCGGTTTCTGATCGGGCTTCAGCTTGGTGCGGTATTTATCGAAACGATAGGAACGCAGCCGCGCACCGAATGCCGCATGAGCCGCCAGTTCCGCCACGGGCAACGCCAGTGCCTTATGCGAATCGACAAGCAACACCGCCTGCGCATCCTTGCCGTTCAGGGCAGCACAAGCGACACCGCCAAGCCGTGCGAACAGCTTGTCGTCAACCTTGGCCGGATCGCCGATACCGAGAAGCACAATCCGCGACAGGCGCGTTTTGGCCGGGGTAAGGATCGTCAAAACCTGTTCCTTCGCGCCGGAAAAATGGTGATCCTCTAGTGCGCGTTTCAAAATTCCGCCCAGCTTACGATCGAGCTGCGCTCCCTGCTCGCCCAGATGCGTTTTCTCCGCGACCGTCAGAACCAAGGCCTGCTGCGCCGGAAGCGACGCGGGCGAAAAAGTAATTTTGAGCATGAGAAAGGCCTTTCGGAAGGATTATTGTAATGAGCCCCTGACCTTAAACCGGATAATGATTTTGTCCAGTCAGGCTTGATTTGAGCTTACCACCCGTCAAAATTACAAAACCGCGTCATTCAGCAAAATTTTCACTTCGGCGGCGCGGACGGCGAAAGAAAATTTATGCGGAATCCCATTTTTAGTGAGCCGAAAGAAAGACATAGGATTCCGGATAAAATCGTATTTTTGAGAAGGCAAAAAGCGATTATTTCGGAATGATGTTAAGGGAATGATCCCCGCCCAATAAATAGTCAATAATTCCTCTTGCAATTCGCCATTCTCCATGATAGGAATATCGTACTACCTCATCGCAATGGGGTAGGGTTTGTCAGAGACAGCGGGTCCCGGTGCACCTACGGAATTCGGGTTAAAGTCGCCAGCCGAGACAAACGAAGCGA
>CAIQVS010000380.1 GCA_903875345.1 uncultured Pseudomonadota bacterium
CTTGAGACGAACAGACGGGTAATAACCGGTATCGCACAGGAGCACATGGAGGCGCCGCCTTCTCATACTGAGGCCGATAGCAACGTCCTTGAGACGTACAGACGGGTAATAACCGGTATCGCACAGGAGCACATGGAGGCGCCGCCTTCTCATACTGAGGCCGATAGCAATGTCCTTGAGACGAATAGGTGGATTGTCTCCAATACTACGCAACAACATATGGGTGCATCGCACTCACATGCTAAGACCGATGTTCCCAACCTTGAAACAAATAGATACACTTCGCCCAAGCTAATCCCTTAGCAGGTCATTCACCGAAGTCTTTTCGCGGGTTTTTTGATCGACGCGTTTGACGATCACGGCGCAGGCGAGCGCCGGACCAGGTTCACCGTTCGGTAATGGCTTGCCGGGCAAGCTTCCGGGTACGACGACGGAATAGGCCGGAACGCGTCCCGTGAAAATCGCACCTGTGGCGCGGTCGATGATCTTGGTCGAAGCGCTGATGAAAACGCCCATCGACAACACCGCGCCTTCCTCGACGATCACGCCCTCGGCGACTTCCGAGCGCGCGCCGATAAAGCAATTATCTTCGATGATCGTCGGGTTGGCTTGCAACGGCTCCAACACGCCACCGATTCCGACTCCGCCCGACAGATGGCAGTTGCTGCCTATTTGGGCGCACGATCCAACGGTCGCCCATGTGTCGATCATCGTACCTTCGCCGACATAGGCGCCGACATTGACGAAGCTCGGCATCAGCACAACTTTCGGCGCGATATAGGCCGAATGCCTCACGACACAATCCGGTACAGCACGAAAACCGGCTTCGGTGAAATACGTCGCGCCCCAATTGGCAAATTTGGATGGAACCTTGTCCCACCACGCACTGCCGTCCGGACCGCCCTGAACCAGCGTCATAGTGTTCAAGCGAAACGAGAGCAGCACGGCTTTCTTGAGCCACTGATGCGTCACCCATTGTCCGCCAATTTTTTCAGCGACACGCAAGCGTCCGGCATCGAGTTCTTCTAGCGCGACGGTCACAGCGCCACGCACCCTGCCCTGCGTCGCAGGAGACAATCCCTCGCGGTTTTCCCACGCTTCGTCAATGGTCGAGATCAGGGCTTCCTTGTTCATGTCCGTCATGAAGTCACCTCAACCAATCGCCGTTGCGAGAACCGAATTGACGCGTTTGCCGAACGCCGACGGGTCGGCCAGAGCCTCGCCGTCGATAAGCCGCGCCTGATCAAGCAACAACCAGATGACATCGCCGAGCGCGTCGGATGCGCCCGAAGCCCCTGCCCTGCCCGCCATTTTCAAGATCAACGCATGTTTCGGATTGATTTCGAAAATGCGTTTGCTCGGAGTCTTGATCTGATTGTGTTGCTTGAGAAAACGTTCCAAATGAATGTCGATGTCGCCTTCGTCTGCGACAAGGCAAACGGGGCTTTCCGTCAGACGGTCGGACAGGCGCACATCCTTGACCTCGTCCCCCAGCGTAAGTTTCACCAGCGCAATCAGTGACGCAAGATCGCCCGTGGCTTCGGTTTTTTTCTCCGTTTCATTCGTCGTGCCGTCGGTCGTCTTGATCTTGCCGAGTTCCTCACCGGCGCGGGTCACGGACTTGAAACCCTTTTCCTTGTACGCGCCCACCGCCGTCGGCCAGAAATCATCGACCGTTTCGGTCAACAGTAGGACTTCGATACCGCGTGATTTGAATCCCTCAAGATGCGGATTGCGCGCAAGGCGTTCGGCGTTGTCGCCGCAGATATAGAAAATCGACTCCTGACCTTCCTTCATGCGCCCGACATAATCTTCGAGCGACACCAGAGCCTCGCCGTGCGTTGAACGGAACCGCACCAGTTTCAGCAAATCCTCGCGGTGTTCTTCGTCCTCATACAGGCCTTCCTTCAGCACCGCGCCGAAATTGTCCCAGAATTTCGCATAAGCCTCGGTGCTATCCGCCAGCTTCGCCAAATCGCCAAGAACGCGGCGCGTCACGCCGCGCCGAATGTGGGAGATCATCGGATTGTTTTGCAGCATCTCGCGGCTGACATTCAGCGGCAAATCTTCGCTGTCGATCACGCCGCGCAGGAACCGCAGCCACGGCGGCACAAGGCCGTCGGCATGATCGGTGATGAACACTCGCTTGACGTAAAGCTTGACGCCATGCCGACGTTTCGGATCAAACAGATCGAACGGCTTCATCCCCGGAACATAGAGCAAGCCGGCATATTCGAGCTTGCCCTCGGCGCGCCAGTGAATCGTCAACGCCGGATCTTCGAAAGCATGCGCGACGTGATGATAAAACTCCTTGTACTGTTCCGGCGTCACGTCGTTCTTGCTGCGCATCCAGAGTGCGCTGGCGCGATTGGCGGGCTTTTCTTCGCCGTTCAGCAAAATCGGAATGGCGATATGGTCGGAGTATTTGCCAATGATAAAGCGTAGCCGTTCGACATCGAGAAATTCGTCTTCACCTTGTTTTAGATAGACGATGACATCCGTACCGCGCTCGGTCTTGGGGTCAGGTTCGACGGCGTATTCGCCCTTGCCGTCCGAACGCCAGCACCAGCTTTCGCCGCTTCCGGCGCGGCGCGATTTGACCTCGACCGTCTGCGCCACCATGAAGGCGGCATAGAATCCGACTCCGAATTGGCCGATGAGATTAACGTCGCCTTTTTTGTCCTTGGCGGCAGCGAGTTGTTCGATAAACGCGGTTGTGCCGGAGCGCGCGATCGTGCCGAGATTTTCGATCAGCTCATCCCGCGTCATTCCGACGCCGTTATCCGATATCGTCAGTGTGCGGGCTTTCTTGTCGATCGAAATCGCAATGGCGAATTCGGTATCCTCGCCCGTCAATTCAGGCTGAGTCAGAGCCTCATAACGGAGCTTGTCGCAAGCGTCCGAGGCGTTCGAAATCAGCTCGCGCAGAAAGATTTCCTTTTCGCTGTAGAGCGAGTGAACGACGATGTCGAGCAGCCGACTGACCTCGGCGCGGAAAGGCATACGGGTTTCGGTCATGGTTTTTGTATCCAGAGCAGGGTAAAAATCTTAACTGCCTGAATATGGCGCATAATGCCGAAGATACAAGGGGGGAAGCATTCTTGCCCGCTCTTGCGAGCGGAGTATCAAGAGATTTGCCCGCTCACCACGGGACGCGGGGTTGAGCCTGATAGTCGATTTTATCACGCGTGATGTTTATGGGATCGTTCATAAACGCCGTAGCCCCTGGATTGGAGATAATGGTAAGATACTGGATTGGATTAGAATTATCTTGCCATGCCTGAAAGAATGACACCGCAGGATAATTTGCAGCAACATCATGGATAATCGTGTCAAAATTGAACTCCTTTTCCCCTGCATTTCTTCCTGCCCCTAATTCAACAAGAGCAAAGGGTTTTTCGAATGCAAGCATATCCTGATAGGTAGGTATTGTGGTAAAATCTACCTTGTCGCTATAGTAATCCACTCCCACAATGTCAGTATACCAATCTCCCGGATAGTAATAAGGGGCGGGCTGCACAATGCCCGCCAACGGTTTCCACTGCGGATAAAAAGTCAGCTGTGTTTGAGAATTATTCGGCGCAAAGACCCAAAGCAAATTATGGAGTCCTTTCACTGTGATGAGGTAATGGTGAACATAATGCCACAATGCCCTGAATTCATGAGGAGTGGGACTTGTTGCGCTTTGCACGCCCCACCAGAACCAGTTTCCATTCATCTCAGCAAGCGGACGGAAAAGCACGATCACGCCCGCATCTTGTAGCGTCTGCAAATTAGCCGCCAGAACATCCATATTGGCCTGAAAATATGCTCCTGCTGGATTCGACGGATCGAGAAGATCAAGTAAACTTGCATTTTTTGGTATAGATGTTGGTGGTGGTGAGGAACCTCCCCCATATATCTGTGCGCCTTTCTGTGGAGCTACGACGGAGGCACTATACATGCCCGCGCCCGAAAGCGAAGGGCTTCCTGGATACCAAGGATTGCCAGGAAACCACGTCACCGAAACCAGCCCGCCCGCGTTCCAGTAGTTAATCAGTTCCGTACTGAGCGCTTGGTTGGCTGCTACTTCCTTTTCCCAATTAGCCTCAGGCACGTACTGTGCTGGGGTTGTCCCATAAGCCGATCCATACAGCCCCGGATACTTCCCTGTAGCTTTATAAAGGCCTTGAACAAATAATTCGTAAGCATTCGACCAACTGCCCGGATTAGACGTCCACTGGCCGGAGATGATGCCATGAGGAGCGTTGGAAAAAGACAAGCCAGCAAGGTAATCCAAGACCTTCTGTCCCGCTGGCATAACGTAGGGATCGGACGCTCGTAAATGTATGGAAGGATTGCCTCCATTGAAAGATTTCCCCTCATCCCATGCGCAAGGCGGCAGATTTGTGTTCAATGAACCGCCACCATTGTACCCGGAAGGAAGAACCACGCAGGCCTTTATGTCCGTAAAGATATCCGCGCCATCTGCGGCTGACGCAGAAATTCCGATCACAGATAATCCCGCGCATAAAAAAAATAACGTCACTTGCAAATAAATTTTACGGCTCATAGCCAACACCAAGTCGTCGCAATACAGTGGCTTGATTATAAGTTTAAGCACCTAAAGAACTGTTAATTTAGTGAGCATACGCCTTTGAAAACAGCTAGATCAGGATCCAATACCCGAAAGCATTGCCTTTGAACATTTAAAGAACGCTCCTCACTCCAGTCAGTACGAAGTAATAAACCTACAGGAATTTAGTTTACACGCTGCCGGCATAACGATCTGGAACGTGTTCGGGCTTTGATTACTGACCGCACAGTTGGCGGGAGCGGCCTGCAACGTCGGGCAACTGCAAACATTGTCAAACGCCGCAGATCCAGCCGTATAAGAATTTACCGAGGCGCAGTCCGGCGCGTTCACAAGCATGACATCTTTGACGAAGACCTTGTTAATGCCCGCAATAATTTGCTTGCCCGCACCGGTGCCTATGGGACGAAAGTTAATGCCGCTGTAGGTCGGACTAAACACTTTAATATCTTTGAGCATAATGCCGTCAATATTCTCATGATCAACCCCAATCAGAACTGCGCCGAACTGCTGGTAAAATCCGTCGCCGCCACAACGATAAAAATTCAGATTGGAAAATGCTGCCGTCATCGGCACCGCCGACAAAGTCGGCGGAACAAATTGTGTCGAAGCCTGCAAGCACGGATAATTCAGGATATCGCTGGCCGAGCTGTTCTCGATTTTATTGCCCGTTCCGCCATAAACCGCAAAACCATCGCCATACCATTGCAGCTCGGCATGTGAATTGATGATAAGATTCGATTCTTGCGGAAGCGTTGTGCCGATACCTTGCGACCACAAGGCAAACCCGTCGTCTCCGGTTGAACGGGACTCGGAATGATCTATTTTTGAATTGCTGGTGTTGCCGTAAAAATCAATGCCGTCGGCAAATGTATTTCTGACCCGCATATTCTGCAACCGGACATTACTGGAATTCGCATTAATATCGATGCCGATAAAATAATGTTCGACCCAGATATTTTCAAACAAGCTGTTGGTAAATTGACCGCGAATGCCAAATGGCGTGGGATAATCCACCGTGTCACGTTGTGTGACATTTCCGAATAGCGAGAAATCCGACAGAATAACGCGGTCGGACACACCCTCGCCCGAAATCGATCTTTGGCTTGTAAAAATGAGATCGCCCGACGTACTGGCATATCCGTTTTTGCCGTTTACGGTCACAGGTTGAGGTGGCTCAGTATCGACCGCAGCGAATTTGGACTGCCACATGCCCGCACCCCGAATGATAATGTCGCTCGGCAGATAGACAATGCCGCGAGCGTAGAAAAGACCCTTGGGAATATAAACGCCCTTTAATGCACCCTGCGAAGTGGCGACGAGCGAGATACAGCTCATCAGGCTTTGATAATTATGATCCGCCAAAGCGAACATACTAAGGTTGTTTATTGCCTTATTGGGCGTTGTATCCTGCAGCGCATCAGTCGTCGCCGTGCTGTACCAAACTTTTTCAGGAATGAAGAACGACGTCGGATTATAAGGATTAACGGCTTCCAGAGTATTGTAGGCGCTGTTAAAGACACGGCCATAAGCGGAATCATCATGTCCATTGAAAACATGATTTGAATTATCGAGGTTGACCGCCAGTCCGCCGCATTGCGGATCCGTCAACGAAATAAATCCCAGCGGTTCTGATAAAGCTTCAGGCACAGCCTCAAGCTCGACAAAATCAACGGTTACAGGCACAGCGCCCGCGCTGTTCTGCAATCTTAGCCGTTCGCCCGGTCGAATAACTCCATCGAGTTTAAGCTGAATCTCGTCATAAAGATGCGTTGGATTAGCCCCGCCCAGCTGCTGCGCAGCATCCACCGGAATATTATAAAGATGCGTGCCCCCTTTCACGGTGCCGTAGAGCCATGCGTATCGTGACGTCAACGTCACGTATTTTTGGAATCGAATTTCTCCTCTGGGCTCCACGACCTCCAGATTCAACGAAGCCGTGGCTCCTCCCGTTTTAGTATCCGGCACAGAGTAGCGAATGACGACGGCGTTTGCTTCATGATGCGGCGCAATGGTTATAGAGTCGCCGACATGCCCCAGAGTCACAGCTTGACGATTGGACGCCTCGCCCCCCAGATCGCCGACTATGCGATCACTCTGGTCGGCAAAGCCAACAACCGTCGCCTGTCCGCCCAATTGAGCGTATTCGGCCTCGTAGCGATCAACGATTCCTTGTTGTCCCGGAGTCGGCACTATCTCCCGTGCAGATTCTTCCTCAAATTGCGTGTCATCATCGGCCGTTACCGCATGCGGAGCGAACAGCAGAATAAATAATCCCAAAACAAGGATACGCTTGCACACAGCGAGAAGAGGTGAACACATAATAGGATCATTCCTGTTCAAATAATTAAAGCCGTTTATTATACAACGAATTGATTAAAAAATTAGCAACTGCTCGTTTTCGTAATGAAAGACACGGGCATAAAACCGCCCGGTCGTTCATAGAAAAAACCAGACGGCCTGTAAGCCGGGTTCTGTCCTTGCGCAAGCGCAAGGGATGACCATTCATCTGGGATGCCCGTTACCGGACACCTCGTGCGACCAACCCGAACCGCCAACGGGGACGTTGCGCGTGCGTTTGCCTGTTTAAAGGGCACGACCACGCTGTGCGGTTCCTATGCGGTCTTGCTCCGGGTGGGGTTTGCCCTGCCGTTCCCGTTACCGGAAACGCGGTGCGCTCTTACCGCACCTTTTCACCCTTACCCTTTCGGGCGGTCCATTCTCTGTGGCACTGTCCCTAAGCTCGCGCCCGCCGGACGTTATCCGGCACCCTTATCCCCTGGAGCCCGGACTTTCCTCCACTCCGCCGAAGCGAAACAGCGGTCATCCGGCCATCTGGTGATGAAAGTATAACAGAAACGCAACACCTGTAAATAGTTGCAAATATGCCTATCCCGTAACTTGAAAAACACAGTTTTTTTGATTCGTTTTAATCGTCAATAAAGATAATGGATTTTTAATGCCGGAAAGTGCTATGAAAAGTCTTAATTCAAACTTGCCCCACAAAGTCGAAAGACTATTCGAGGAGAATTCACATGACGCTTTCAAAATCAGCCCTCGCTTTTGCAACGGCTCTTCTTGTTGTCCCCGCAGCCGCTTATGCGGATACGACGCCCGGCTGGTATATCAGCGGCGCGACTGGGGTTAATTTTTCGCAAGAAGCAAACGTCAAGACATCGGCTGGCGACAACAACGTGTCCTTTGATCAAGGCGTCAGTCTGGCCGGCAGCGGCGGTTACGCCTTTGACAACGGGATCCGCGCCGAAGCCGAGCTTTTTTATGATCGTCCGAATGTCGATACCATTTCTGCCATTTCAAACGCCAACGGCCATCTCAGCAATGTCGACCTGTTCGCTAACGGCCTGTACGATTTCCAGACCGGCACAATGTTCACACCTTATATCGGCGCTGGCGTCGGGTTAGCCTTTGTTTCGGCCAAGAACGTAGGGGCTTTAGCCAGCGGCGGTTATCTGAACGAGAGCGACAGCACCAACTTCGCCTATCAGGCCATTGTCGGCGCAGCCGCACAACTCGACAAGAATTGGGCTTTATCGGTCGATTATCGTTATGTCGGCACGGATGACCCCAAGTTGAAGCTCTCGACCGGCGGCAGCCCTGCCGTTACCGACGATCAACACAACGTTATGGTGAGCTTGCGTTACAGCTTTGGTGAACCTGCAGCTCCGGCTATGGAAACAACGACGGCTCCACGCCCAGTGGCAAAAGCCGCCGCTAAGACTGTGGTGGCTGAGCAATCGTCCGGTTATGTCGTCTTCTTCGATTTCAACAGAACCGAGCTGACGCCGGAAGCCAAGCGGATCATTGCTTCGGCGGCTGACGCCTATCGTAAAGGTGGCTATGCGAAGCTGATCGTCACGGGACACACCGACACCGTCGGCTCCGACAGATACAACGACAAACTTTCTGAGAAGCGCGCCGCTATCGTCAAAGCTGAATTGAATCGCCTTGGCATCGACTCCAAGGCTATCGTCGCAAAGGGCGAGGGCAAAAAGGATCCTCTGGTTTCAACGCCAAACAATGTACGCGAAGTGCACAACCGCCGTGCTGAGATCGTTCTGTCTAACTAAACTGTTACAGAATGAGCATTGCCTTTCCTGTGGTGCGCATGCGCCGATTGCGGCGACATGCGGCCATACGGGATCTCGTGCGAGAGACGACGGTTACGCCTGACGATTTGATCTATCCGATCTTTGTCGAGGAAGGCATCGAGTCTCCCGCGCCTGTCAATTCAATGCCGGGTGTGGTGCGCATACCGGAAAAAAACCTCACACAGGAAATCAAGGCGATCCAATCCGACGGCATCAAAGCCGTGATGTTGTTCGGCGTATCGCATGCCAAGGATGCCATCGGTGGCGACGCCTTGAAATCCGAAGGGCTTCTGTCTCGGATGACCAAGCGCGCCAAAGATGCCGCTCCCGAACTCGTCATCATTTCCGATATTTGTTTCTGCGAATATACCGACCACGGTCATTGCGGCGTCGTGGAAGGTGGTCATGTGCATAATGATCAGACGATCAACAATCTTGGTCGTCAGGCTGTCGTAGCGGCAAAGGCCGGAGCCGATATGGTCGCGCCCTCGGCCATGATGGACGGACAGGTTGCTGCCATACGCGAGGCGCTGGATGACGCGGGATGCATCGATACGCCCATCATGGCTTATGCTTCGAAATTTGCTTCCGCATTTTATGGTCCCTTTCGCGCCGCCGCCGGATGCGATTTGAAAGGCGATCGCAAAGCTTACCAGATGGATCCAATGAATGGGCGCGAAGCCTTGCGCGAAGCGATGCTTGACGAAGCCGAAGGAGCCGACATCCTGATGGTAAAGCCCGGAATGCCTTATCTAGACGTACTCGCGAGACTCCGGGACATCACTCTGCTTCCACTTGCTGCATATCAAGTCAGCGGCGAATACGCGATGATCAAATTCGCCGCGCAAGCCGGAGCACTTGATGAAAAACGCATCGTTCAAGAAACGCTCGGCGCATTTAAGCGCGCTGGCGCCGATCTTATCCTGACTTATTTCGCACGTGACGTTGTGAGAAGCTGAAGATATTTTTTCGGTTTGCCAAACAGTTTCCACGAAAAACTCCGCGAGTGTTTTTTCTAGGGCACAACCAAAAGACGTTGTGCATTGACAAAACCCGAAGCTTCACTAATTGGATGCTTAGAAGAAAGTTGTACGCTTTTTTCATCAACCGATTCCCTCGAAAAAGTAAAAGGTGAACTCATATGCTCAGGGCAATTTCAAAAACGTCATTTCTTTTTTCTCTGATCACGCTCTCGACTCCAGCCTTTGCCACAACGTGGTATGTCGATGGCAAAAGCGGCAACGACAACAATGCCGGTTCCAGCAGCGCGCCGTTCCAAACGACATGGCGCGGCATTCAGTACGCGCAGCCCGGCGACACAGTTTATATTTTGCCGACGATTACATATCCGCAATTCGGCATTTTTAAATCAGGAACCAGCACCGCGCCAATCACCATTGCCGGAGGCAATCCCGGAACCACGCAATTAACAAGCGTGCAAACCGACGGCACCGATTTCGGCATCCAGATCAATGAAGGCGCGAGCTACATCAATCTGCGCAACTTCAACGTCGTTGCCCCCGGAAACTGGAGTGGAATTTATGTCGGCTTTGGCAGTTACCACATCAAAATCACCAGCAATGCGGCGCATGATTGCGGACTGAGCGGAATTTCGACGACCGGCGCCGATTACCTGACCATTTCCGGAAATCTTATTTACAATAATGCACATTATACGCAAAACAATGTTCGCGGCAGCGGCATCAGCACCTATGAAAACGAAAATTCCGATAACCAAACCGGCATCAAGAATTACATCACCGGCAACTTTATCTATGGCAACACCAATCAGGCTTCAAGCGGCGACGGCTATGTTGACTCCGACGGGAATGGCATCATCCTCGACGATCTGCGTCATACGCAGAAATCAGATCCGACGAGCAACGTTCCGTACAAAGGCACAACCTTTGTCGCCAACAACATCATTTTTGCAAACGGCGGGGAGGGCATCTCAATTTCTAACAGCGATCATGCCTTGGTCGTGAACAACACGCTGTATGGCAACAACCGTGATCCTGCAGAATCTGCGTGGCGTCCCGGCGAAATTGGGGTTTACAATGGCGGCGACGTGTCGATTTACAACAACATCCTCTATGGCGACGGCAGCGGAGGAACCGCTAACACCGGCGCGCATGTAGTCCTTTCAGTTGAAAATAGCACTGACGGCGTAGGATCAATAACAGCCGACTACAATCTGCTCTATAATTTGACGAACAACTCGTCGCTGATGTTTTATCTCGGACAGGATCCGGGGCACAACAACACCAATGCCGTCATATTGAATTCGCACAACTTCTGGAACGATCCCCTGTTCGTAAATGCCATAGGCGGAAACGTCCATGTTGCCACCAACAGCCCCGCGTTGAATGCAGGCAATACCAGCGTGTCACCCACGAACGATTTTTCTAATGCGCCGCGTTCGAGAACTAAGCCCAATGTCGATATTGGCGCGTATCAACAAAGCCAATAGTATTGGTTAAGACTACCGAAATACGTGCCGACGAACGAGAAAGAAATTGAAGAACATTCCTGCACCGGTTCCGCCCAGAAGTCCGAGAATTGGATAGTCATAAACCAAAGGCACTGTCGCCGTCAGAAGGCTGTAAGTTCCGCGATTGAGGATCAGGCCTCCGGCGCAGATAATGAAAAAGCGCATCCATTCCATGCCCAGCTTTCCTCGACTCCTGCCGCGAAAGGTAAACAAGCGGTTCCCGACCCACGTAAAAGTAACGCCGAACGGAAACGAGAAAAGCGCGCTGCCGTAATGTCCAAAGCCAAAAATATCGAGCGCGATACGGAACAGCCCATAATCGACAAGAAATCCGAAGAAACCGACAGTGCCGAACTTCATAAACTCCAAGGCTGTCGTGCGATGCTTGGCAATAAGCTTCTTCATTATTTCGACTCGTTCGCCGGGAAAGCGCCGGGTGCAGGAATATTGAGATAGCGCATACGCTTCATCTCGCGACGGCCACGCGTGACCGTATCAAGAATAAGACCGCAACTGAGGCTGAGAAAGCCGAGGATCATTAAGCCCATCGACAGCACGGCGGACGGCAGACGCGGCACCAGCCCGGTTTGAAAAAACTCGACCATGATCGGCACAATCAAAACCGTCGAGATGATCGCCAGAAAAACCGCGAGCAGAGAGAAGAATTGCATCGGCCTTTCCTCCTTCACCAAAACGATGATCGTCCAAAGGATGCGGAAACCGTCGCGAAATGTGCTGAGCTTGCTCATCGAACCGGGCGGACGATCCTTGTAGGAAGTCACGACCTCCTTTATCGGCATGCGCAGCTCCAGCGCGTGAACGGTTAGCTCGGTCTCGGTTTCGAAGCCCGCCGACAAGGCCGGAAAGCTTTTGACATAACGGCGCGACATGACACGATAGCCGGACAGCATGTCGGTAAAGCGGTTGCCGAAAATCCACGCCACCATGCTCGTCAAAATCCAGTTTCCGAAACGGTGACCGGGACGATAGGCCTTGTCGGTGACGGACGACCGAGCGCCGTTGACCATATCCAGTGGCGCTTCCAGCAGCGCCTGAACCATTTCCGGCGCCGACGCCGCGTCATAGGTATCATCGCCATCGACCAAAACGTAAACATCGGCTTCGACATCGGCAAACATGCGCCGCACGACGTTGCCTTTGCCTTGCAAGATTTCGGTGCGCACAATCGCTCCGGCAGCTTTTGCGACTTCAACCGTACGGTCGCGTGAATTGTTGTCATAAACATAGATGGCCGCATCCGGCAAAGCGCGGCGAAAGTCGGCAACGACTTTCGGCACTGCGGCTTCTTCGTTATAGCAAGGGATCAAAACAGCGATATGGGTCATAGGTTGCCTACAGTTCGCGCCAGAGAACATAAATCCAGTTCCGTATCATAAAGACGATCGCCAACCTTTTGGCAAGCTTGCCAATCCGGCTTCAGGTTATAAAAGGTCAAAGCTGACTGGGCGAGGTCATGTTGCCA
>CAIQVS010000381.1 GCA_903875345.1 uncultured Pseudomonadota bacterium
AGCGTGATTTTCTTTTTCGAAAATTTTCGAATGGTAATGGTCGGACCGTCGATGGCCAGAGGCGGTATGATGATGTTGACGCGGCTGCCATCCATAAGGCGCGCGTCGCAAAGCGGCGAACTTTCGTCGATGCGGCGTCCGATCGCCGTGACGATGCGCGTCGCCACCGCCAGAACATGGGCGTTATCGCGGAACTGCACGTCCGACAGAACCAGTTTTCCCTTGTTTTCGATGAAGACCTGTTTTGGACCGTTGACCATGATTTCGGAAATCGTTTCATCGGTCAGCAAGGGTTCCAGAGGACCAAGCCCCAACATGTCATCGAGCAGTTGCCTGACCAGTTCCTCGCGTTCACTGGCGTTCAGTTGAATTTTGATTTCCAGCAAAAGCTCGGTGACAAGTATCTTCAGATCCTGCGCCAAATCCGCGCGCGCCATTTTGGCCGCCGCCGATACGTCAATCCGTTCGAACACGATCGGCTGAATCTTGAGCTTGGCCAAATCGACGCTGGCGCGGCTTGGATTGCGGGCGTACGGATCAAAATCCGCAGGCGCGCGCTGCGCCTCGAGCTGTGGCGCTCGAACCGGCGGAGGATCAAGCGGCACAAAAGTCGAAGGCAGTTCATCGCGGGACGACTCCGAAATTTGGCGCTGTTGAACGTCCTGAACCGCCGGTTGCGCGGCAAACAAAGAATTGATCAAGGCCGTGACGAGATCGCGTTGATCGAGCAAGTTAAGTTCGATGCGCCGCGACGCAAGATAATCCGTGACCACCAGCTTGACTTCACGGGCAACATCGCCGCGCGGCAAACGGCGAATTCTTTCGTGCGGCAATTTTTCTTGCAAAGTCGGCAAAATTCTTTCGCGCAAGAGCGAAAGCGTGATGTCCCCGGGAAAAAGCGCTCCGTCGGCGGGGCTCATTTCTTAGCTCCGTCTTTAGAGGATGGCTTGGATTTCGACCCGCCAAAAAGCCTGTTGATGACCCCTTGTTTGGGAACCGCCGGGGCATTCGCCTCGGTCAATTTCCTGACGAGGGTATGAATCGCCTTGGCAACAGGCGAATTCTTGGCGACGGCCGCGAGGGCTTTGCCGCTGTTGGCCGCGAGCGCCACCGACTTCATATCCTCCGGCACGACAAAATCGATTTTGGCTTGCGTGCTTTTCTCGAAAACGGCGCTTTCGACATGGCCGGAACGCGCAAGGCTGGTGCGCGAGGCGACCAGAGTGACGACGGCAGGCGTTTCCAGATTCTTCAGCGCCGTTTTAAAGCGCAACGTATCGCGGATCCCGGCCAGCGAAAGCTCCGTCACCAGAATGATGTCGCTGGCGGCCATCAGCAAGCGCTTTTGCAGAGGGAAAAGGTGGCGCGGCATATCGACGATCACATAATCGAAATTGCCTTTCATTTCCTTCAGCAACGCCGTGATCGCGGCACCGTCAATGGTCACGGCGTCATCGACCGCTTCCTCGGCAGCCAGAACCGAGAATCTGTCGTTCGCTTCGGTCATCGAACTGGCGATAATTAACCCGTCGACACGATGCGGCGAGCTGACAATATCCCGCAACCCCCTGCCCGGTTCGAGATCAAGCGCCAGCGAGCTGGTGCCGAAATGCAAATCGAGATCGAGGAGGGCGACATTCATTTTCGCTTCCTCGGCCATGAGCCAGCCGAGATTGACGGCAATCGTGCTGGCGCCGATGCCGCCGCGAACGCCCATGACGACAATGATCTTGGCTTCTTTATTCACCGCTGCGGGGTTGCGTTCGCTTTTCAGGGCGGACGACATGGCCTGATTGAGACTATCGCCGGCGAGCGGCTTGACGAGATAATCAACCGCGCCCACACCCAGCATGCGATGAAAAAGCCCGACATCGTTGGCCGAACCGAACGGGGCGATTTTGCATTCCGCGCCGCAAAGCTCGACGAGACGCTTGACCACCGCAACCGGATCGACCTGCCCGTCGATGTCAACCAGCACTATCTTGGGCGGCGGCGACGATTCCAGCATCGTGGCAAGAAGATCGGAACCTCCCTGCTGCACGCTGGCGGCGGGAAAGCCCTGACGCTGCGCCCAATCGCGCAACAGCATCAGGGAATCATCATCGCCCGCGAAGGCCATAAACTCGCTGTGCATCGTCGCAGAACCGGAGTTGGACGAAAAGACGCCGTGAGCGCTCATGGCAACGCGCCCTCCCGGCTAGTGCCCGGCCGTCGACGCGGACGATCCGGATGACGAACCGGACGACACCGATTCGCCCGTAATCGACGATGCCGACGCAGGAGCCGTCGTCGTCGCCACCGTGTTCGGGTCGGTTCCCGTCCAAACCAGACCGCGCGTCTGGTTGCTGGTGTAACGCTCCATCGATCCCACGGTGGTTGTCGGATTGGCGGGGCCGAGGTCACGACCTTCGATAAGGTCTTTGGGACGTTCAATCATCAGCGCAAGATTGCGCGCGTTGGCGCAGCCGAATTGCGGCAAAGGCTGATTGTCATACGGATCCGTCACGGCGGTTGTCCAGTTCTCGCAAGGCGGCGGCACCGCGACGAGGCCATGATCCGACGGCGCGACGCGGATCGCGTAATCCGGATGCGGCGTTGGCTGGTAAGGATCGACGCATGCCGCAAGAACCAAACAGGGAAGAAGAATAAGAAATGTCCGTTTCATGATCAGGGCTCCTCAGCGGGATCGTTCGGCGCGGTTGGCGCAGGCGACGCGTCACCCGTGTTGATATTCGACGTCGTTAAATGAGCCGGTTTGGGATAGGCGTCGGCTGACGAATCCGTCGCCTCTGCTGCAGGAACGGTCGAATAACTGGTGGGCGCCGCCGTAACCGGCGTGACGGGAGCCGTGGCAGGCGCTTCAGGAACCGCGACCGGATCGCCGCTTTGCGGACGAGCCTTCGGATTGCTGCTGCTGTAACGCTGGGAGAGATAGCGATCCGCTTCGGTCGGCGGCGCCAGCCCATCGGTCGGCAAAGCCAGTTGCTGGTTGCCGGACGGACGGACGATATAGGGCGTGATGATGATCACAAGCTCGGTCTGGCCGTTCTGGAAACTGTCGGAACGAAACAACGCGCCGAGAACCGGAAGATCGCCCAGCAAAGGATATTTGTTGACGGTTTGGCTCTGGCTGTTGTCGAGCAGCCCGGCAATCGCAAAGCTTTGGCCGCTGGCGACCTCGACCGTGGTTTCGGCGCGGCGCGTCGTAAGGGCTGGCACGATATTGTTGTTGATCGTGACCGCGCCGACCGTCGTCAGTTCGCTGACCTCCGGCTTCACATGCAGACTGATGCGGTCGTCGTTGATCAGCGTCGGCGTGAAAGCGAGCGAGATGCCGTAGCTCTTGAACTCGATGCTGATCGTGCCGTTCCCTTGCGGGATCGTGATCGGGAATTCGCCGCCCGCGAGGAAATTGGCGGTTTCCCCCGACATCGCCGTCAAGTTCGGCTCGGCCAGAATTGTGATCAAGCCGTCCTGCGCCAAGGCGTCGATCAGGGCGTTGACGTTGTAATGCCCGCCCGTCCGCGAGATTCCGATGACATCGTTAGGCGCGTTAAGCGTGCTGTTGTTCGGACGGCTGCTGAGAATTGAAGCTCCGGATCCTATACCAGACACGCCACTGGCAAGACCAAAGGCAAAGCCGCCGACATTGGCGAGATTTCCCCAATTTATTCCCAACGAATTGTCGATGTTGCGCTGAACCTCGGCGAAACGGACACGAATCTGGATTTGATTGCTACCCGAAACACGGACGCGATTGATAATCTCGCCGTCGGCTGAGAGATAACGCATCGCGATTTTCTGCGCGTCGGCGACGGTCGCGGGATCCTTGGCGTCCCCCGTCAGAACAATCCCCTTCGGCAGAGCCGTCGCATGAATCTTGTTGCCGGGTATGGCCAAATCCAGATCGTGGCGCAGGGCGGATAAATCCTGCGTCACGTAAATCGTGCGTTCTTCCAGAGTGTGGCCGCTGCTATCCGTCGCAATAAAGGTCGTCTCGCCCGTGCGTTTGCCGAAAATCATCACCGTCGTCGGCGACATCACCTGCACGTCGGCAATATCAGGGCTGGCGATAAAAACGGATGTCGCCGGTTCCTTGAAGGAGAGCGAAACGCCGCGATCGACATTGACCGAAAGCGCCTTGCGCGCCGCTGACGAAGCGTCCGTCGGCGCCGCCGACGCCGCGCCGCCAATCATCAAAAGAGCGGACATAACAAGGAGGATAAGGGAGCGTTTAGTCATAGTCTGGCATCCTATTTTGATTTCTGGAAAGTCGCCTCGGTGACGTCCTTACCGCGCATAACCTCGACTTTATTGAATTGCATGATCCGCGAATAAACCGGGCTGACATCGCTGTCCATCGTCAAGCCCTGATCGGAAGCTTGATCGGAATGCGGGTCCGCCGTCGCGGAATCGTCCGTCGCCAGACTGCGCAACACGAGCGCGATGCTGCCGTGCCCGCCGTTGACCTGTCCCGCCATATCGACGGCCAGAGCCATTTTCTCGGCCTGTTTAGGCGACACTTCGAGCGTGGCCAGTTGCGCAACCTTGGGATCGGTGGATTGATTGTCGCTTTTCTGATCCAGCGCCAGAACGCGGGCATCGTGAATGATGGTTTCGCTGAGATGCCGCGCCGTCGTGCCGCTATCGTTGCGATCCGCCTTCGTGACGAAGGTGTGCGTCAGAATGACATCGACGCGATCGCCCGGGAAAATGAATCCGGCGACACCGGCGCTCGGCGTCAAGGTCACCGATATGGCGCGCATGCCGGGCATCAACACAGCGGCGAGAAAGCCCTGCTCATGCGGCTGCACCACATGCCCCATCATCAATGGCTCATCGCTGCGAACGCCTTCACGCAAAACCGAACCGGCTAGGCTCGCCATATCGGTTTTGCCCTTGACGTAAAGCTTGGAATTCTCGACCGTCTCCGGCCACGGAATCCACTTCATGTCTGCGTCCTTGAGGATCGCGCCGATCGGAAGATCATGCGTGGCCGCGAGAACCTGCAGCGATTCGACGGGCGCTCCGGCTTTGTCCGACGAGGTTTGCGCGGATCTAATGGAGTAGAAAGTGACGCCGCCCACCAGAACCGCCAACATCAGCATAATCATTTTACGTGAGGTCATGGCCAATTTTCCTTAACCTGAGAAATGAACCGGCGCCGAAAGCCGGTAAAAAACAGTCAATCCACCAACCGCAATCGCGATCCCGTAAGGCACAGGCACTTTCGCCAAAGACAGCCTCTCCGTCTGCGAGGGCTGACGCGCGAAAGTCAAAGCGGCCACCGCCAGAGTCACCACCCCGCCCGCAAGCGCCGTGACCAGCAGAAACACCCCAACCCAGTGCATCCCGCCCCAAAGACCGACCGTCGCCAGAAGCTTGATGTCGCCAGCGCCGATCACATGCGCCCAGAACAGCGCCAGCCCCGATACGAGCATCAGGCCGAAGACCATAATATTTTGTTCCCACGCGACGGCCTGAGGCGCGGTCGCGACGAAAACAGGGAAAAGCGTAAGCAGCGCAAGGCAAATCCGGTTAGGAATGCGGTAATGACGCGCATCGTTGATCGCGGCCAGAACCAGCAAAACAGCGGCCAAAACCAAGACAGCACAATGAACGGCCATCAGCATGATATCTCCTGCTTACCCTGTCCTGCTCAATCAAAATGGATTGCACTCACTGTTGCCAGCTTGTTTTAAGACTTTATTCTTACTCATGCGTTCCGAAAGCAACGAAACAGATGCCGACGCGGAGGCCGGCATCTGTTGCTTTTGGAAACCGAGCCGGAACTTTAGAGGGCGTCAGAAATCCTTGTGAACGTCGCGCTCAAATTCGTTCCCATCGTTGTCAGAACGGCGATCAACACGACCGCGATCAATGACGCAATCAGACCATATTCAATGGCTGTCGCGCCTTCTTCACTCTTGACAAAGAGTTTCATAATCTTTTGCATTGGGCTGCCTCCTCAACATGTTTGGAACCTGATCAGGTTCGGATAGACAAAGGATAAGCCAGCGGATTTAATAAACCATGAATCAAACGCACTTTTTATCAGGAAAAACAGTGTGATAATATTGAAACAGAGCCGTTCGAATCTCGCATGAAATTAACTCTATTTCCGTTCAAAATTATGCCGCGCTAGGACAATGTTAAGCTCCGCCTGTCAGGATTTGCCGAAACTTCTTCAAGGTGTTAGGCAAAAATCCAAATGACTTCATACCCCTCGCCTGAAAACACCGGGACCGCGACGACGACCGCGCTAAGGGATCGCATCGATCTTGGCATCCGGATTGTGTTGACGCTGGTTTTCGCTTTTTCGGCAGGCATGTATATCAAAAATGCCCTGCATGAATTTCATGCCATCGACCCGTCCAGCCCGAATCTCGATGTGGCGTTAAGTCGCGGCCTGTCCATCTTTGCGGTAGGCCTTTATACCTTAATGATAGGATTTCTTTACGCGGTGCGGCTGAAGCCGGTGAGAACGGCAACCGGATGGAAACCGACCGTTGCCGCTCTGCTTGGCGGATTTTTGTCAATGGGCTTGCTGTATTTTCCCCAGCGCACCGATCTGTCTCTGACGACGCAACTTATATCCTGCGTTCTTGTTCTAGGCGGAAACATTCTGGCCGTTGTCATCCTGATGCGGCTCGGCAAATCGTTCTCCATTGTACCGCAGAGCCGCCGACTGGTCACCACCGGCCCCTATCGTTTTGTCCGCCATCCGCTTTATCTCGCCGAAGCCGTGGCCACCATCGGCGCGCTGCTGGATTTTATCTCGCCCCTTGCCGTCGCCTTGATCGTCGTTCAACTGGGATTTCAGGTGGCGCGCATGCATTACGAAGAAAAAATCCTGAGCGAAACATTTCCGGAATATGCCGACTACGCTCGACGGACGGCTCGTCTGATCCCCAGCATCTATTAAGAGCTTGTTCACAAAGTTGCTAAACGCCTGAGCATGAGTGTTGAGGCGGTGAAGTGGATCATGGCCTCAGAGGTTTTTGGATCGTGCTCATAGTCTTTGGATAGACGACGATACCAGTTGAACCAACCAAAGGTTCGCTC
>CAIQVS010000382.1 GCA_903875345.1 uncultured Pseudomonadota bacterium
CAGTCTGAAACAAATCGTCCGATCCGCTCTTTCCCTTTGTAAACAAGGCCTGCGTTATCTCATCTTCTGTGCTCAATCCCTCAAAATCCCATATCCACTAAAAATCATGGGGTGGTAAGGGCCTTGCCCCGTTGCCATTTTTTTGGTACGATTACAGAATGAACGCATCCCTTATCGACCTTGCTGCACTTGAAGCGGCCCCGGTAAAGCAGGATCCGTTCCCGTATCTGGTTTTGCCCAGCTTCATCAGGCCGGAGGCCGTCAACGGCGTCGAAGCCGATTATCCTCGCGTCGATAAACCGGGCAGCTTTCCTCTGCCCATTCTCAACTATGGCCCTCAATTCAAGAAACTGATTGACGAAATCTGCGGACCGGAAATGACCGAGGTCGTCGCGCATAAATTTGGGATTGATCTGAAAGACCGTCCAACAATGGTCACGGCGCGCGGCCAATGCCGTCCGACAGATGGCAAAATCCACACCGACAGCAAGACCAAACTCATCACGGTCCTTATCTATATGAACGGCAAATGGGAAGCTCCGGGCGGTCGCCTTCGCCTGTTGCGTTCCCCGAACAACCTCCATGATTATGCCGAAGAATTACCGCCCGAACAGGGCACGATCCTTATTTTCAAAAACCAGCCCAACGCGTGGCACGGCCACGAAAGCTTTTCCGGCGAACGTCGCGCCATTCAGTTGAACTGGGTCACCGATCACAGCGTCGTCTGGCGCGAACAACTCCGCCACGAAATCAGCGCGTTTTTCAAGAATTTGCTGCCCTGCTAACAAATTGCGCGAAAAGCAGCGACTATGTTTTCAGTCGTGATCCCAAAATGCCGATACAGCTTCTCCGCCGGGGCTGACGCGCCGAATCCGGACATGCCGATAAACGCGCCCTTGTCGCCAAGATAACGATCCCAACCTTGACGGATGCCCGCCTCAATCGCGATGCGCGGCGCGGTACCGAGGACGGAGGCGCGGTAATCCTCGTCCTGCTCCTCAAACAATTCCCAACACGGCATGGAAACGACGGTGGCATTGATGCCTTCCGCCCGTAATTGCGCGCGAGCTTCCAGCGCCAGATGAACTTCGGATCCGGTCGCAAGCAACGTAACATGCCGATCCTCGCCCATACCCTCCAGCACATAAGCTCCGCAAGCCGAAAGATTTTGCGGACAGGTTTTGCCGCCGCGCGAACGCACCGTCGGCAATCCCTGACGTGACAAGGCCAACAAACTTGGACGATTTTTGTTGTTCAGGGCAATATCCCAACACTCCGCCGTCTCGACTCCGTCGCAGGGACGCATCACCAGCAATCCCGGAATGGCGCGCAACGCGGCGAGATGCTCGACCGGCTGATGGGTCGGACCGTCTTCGCCGAGGCCGATGCTGTCATGCGTCATCACGAACACGACGCGCTGCTTCATCAGCGCCGCGAGGCGGATCGACGGGCGGCAATAATCCGCGAATTGCATGAATGTACCGCCGTAAGGAATGATGCCGCCATGTAGCGCCATGCCGTTCATCGCCGCCGCCATGCCATGTTCGCGCACGCCGTAATGAATGTAACGGCCTTTATATTCCGGCGCTGAAATCGAACCGAGGCCTTTGACCTGCGTGTTGTTCGACGGGGTCAGATCGGCGGAACCGCCTGTCAGCTCCGGCATCAACGGCAACAAAACTTCCAGCACCGCGCCGGAGGATTGGCGCGTCGCATGCTTCGGCTTCTCGGCGGCAACTTTCTCCTTGAGCGTCATTAAAGCTTCGGCGACTCCCGCCGGAAGATTGCCGAGCGTCACGCGGTCAAATTCATCGCGTTGCGCCGCGCCGTCGTGCCGCGCCGTCCACGCGCCATGTTCTTTCCGGTTGCGCGAACCGGTTTCACGCCACGCATTCAGAACATCGTCAGGCACGGTAAAGGGCGGATGCTCCCAGCCCAGCTGCGCGCGCGTCGCGGCTATTTCATCGGAACCGAGGGGCGAGCCGTGACAATCCTTCGTCCCTTGCTTTTTCGGCGAGCCGTAACCGATGATCGTGCGGCAGGCGATCAGCGAGGGTTGATCCTCAGCCTTGAGCGCGGCTTCGGTCGCGGCGGCAATCGCAGCGGGATCGTGACCGTCGATCGCCTGCACATGCCAGCCATAGGCGCGGAAACGCGCCTGCACATCTTCGGTGAAAGACAGCGCCGTCGAACCGTCGATCGAGATTTTGTTGTCGTCATAGAAAACGATCAGGCGGCCAAGCTTCAGATGCCCCGCAAGCGACGCGGCTTCGTGGCTGATGCCCTCCATCAGATCGCCGTCCGAAGCGATGACGTAAGTGCGATGATCGACCAGCTCCTTGCCGAACCGCGCCGCGAGAATGCGCTCGGCCAGAGCAAAACCAACCGATGTCGCAATTCCCTGCCCCAGCGGACCCGTGGTCATCTCCACGCCGACATCGACGTCATGTTCGGGATGCCCCGGCGTCAGGCTATCGAGCTGGCGAAAATTCTTGATCTGCTCCAGCGTCATCTTTTTGTAGCCGGTCAAATAACCGAGCGCGTAAAGCAGCATCGAGCCGTGACCCGCCGACAGAATAAAGCGGTCTCGATCCGGCCACGCCGGATTGGCGGCGTCGAATTTCAGGTAACGCGAAAACAGCACCGTCGCCACATCGGCCATGCCCATCGGCATGCCGGGATGGCCGGACTTGGCTTGCTCGACCGCGTCCATGACAAGGGCGCGAATGGCGTTGGCCATAGGGCGGTGCATCGGATCGGTTTCGGTTTGAGGCTTTGGCAGCGTCATGGCGGCGGAGGCGGACATCGGCAATCCTTGTTCAGAGGGGCTTTCCGAACGCAAAATGCCGCAAGCGTAGGCGGGATGCAATGTGTTTTGTGAAGAAAACCGGCTTGGTACAATCAAGACTTCTTACAGTCTCATCAGCAGGATTGCTGATCAGTATGTTGTTCTGACGGAGTACTTTTTTTCTGCCACCATAGCCGTATACTCCAATGCGAAAAATTTTCTCCATTTGGAGCAACGCCTAACAAGACATGGTTCGTGTCGAAAAAATTCGTCTGGCATCGCTCGTTCGACTGCTATAATGGTCTTCTCTTTTTGACCGGTCTGTAAAATAATTTGTGATTTTTCATATTTGCCAGTCATTTGATCTGGAAAGGTTAAAACATGAGAGCTTTCTCCAATATCTCTGGCTGAGTCTGTAGTGACCGGAAACTGATGAGAACAATTTCTCAAACGCACGTTGTTTAAATAAACAATCGACCCAGTCTTATTCTCGAACATAATGTCAACAGCATCATGGTCAACACCATTAATATTAACAAGACCACTCGAAAGGGTTACTATCAGTCCCGGAATGTTGTGAACTGTGCGTTTACTCCACCAGTTAATAATTGTCGGCAGCAAGATTATGTTCAGGAGTAGAGATTCTATATTTGATAAATCATTGTCTTTCAATGAGCCACGCAATTTACTCAGACCGTTAAGAGCGTTTGTTAGCCATCCGGCAGTTTCACTTGATGCGTCCATGTTAAATGCCCCGACAGAATAAAACAAAAATAATATTTCACAGACGCAGCCTTCTTGCAACGTTTTCAACATAAACCGAACCCATTATTAGGCATAGAACTTTCATTGATTCTGGGGCGTTCTCCATGTTATCCAATCGGTTACACAACCCTCCCTTGTCCGGTCGATGCCCACTCCCTTTACTCCCTTACGCAAAGCGGCCAACGACCTGCCGAACCCGGGCGCAAAACGAGCGGCGCTTCCGCAGATTCAGTTTTCCGTTCCGGCGATAGGATCACCTTTGGCGCTGACAAGCCTTGCTCTGGCCTTGTTCCTTGGCGGAGCCGGATGCGGCTATACAGTGTCGGAGTTATCCCATTCTCATCCGGCATCGGCTGTGACGCCGACGCTCCCGTCCCCGCAACCCGCTCAGGCCAACCTGCATCCGGTCGCCGCGCAAGTTCAGCCTCAGGCGGATATTGCGCTGCCCGCAGAAAATCTTGCGTCGGACGATACGCTGACAGCGGTCGAAAAAACCGCGCCGCAAGGCGCGATCAACATCGTCGCCGATAAAATCAGCGACCTGCCCGCGATCAATCCGGCTTCGAATGCCGCCAACGCCGTCACGCTGTCATCGCCCGGCGCGATGAGCCGCGAGCAGCTTCTCGGCGAAGCGCACGTCATGATTGCGGATAACGATATGCAATCGGCGCTGACGGTCTATGACAACCTTCTGGCCAGCGACCCGAACGACCGAACCGCTTTATCCGGCAAAGCTTTCACATTGGCGCGAATGGGAGAATATGGCGACGCGGCGAAAATCGGTCATCAAATCCTCAAGCTTGATCCGAATGACGAGGCGGCGCGAAACAACCTCATCGCCGCGCTCGGAGCATCCGGCGAGCCGGATGCTTCCGGAGAACTGAAGCGCATGATCGCCGCCCGTCCCGACGATGCGCGGCTGCACGCGGCGCTGGCGCAACAAGCTGTGCGCAAGAATAACGATGCCGAAGCGCTACGCCGTCTTGATCAGGCTATCCGGTTGCAGCCGGATAGCCTGAATTACCGGCTCGACCTCGCTATTCTCTATGATCGCGGCGGTTACAGTGGCGAAGCGCTTGCACTCTATCAGCAAGTCCTGCGCATGCTGGCGGCCACCGAGGCTCCGCCTGCCCTGCCGCTGCCGACAGAAGCCATCCAGCAGCGGATCGCGTATTTGCAAGTCAATATTCAAGAAGCACAATGAAGACCATGTTCATAAGTTTGAACGGTATTACTCGCCGGTAACAATGCACTTGTTAAAAACACACTTTGCTTTGTGCTGAACGCAACCGACAGTACCAATCTTTGTTTCGCATACCGGAAAACAGTCTTCCGCAGCGTATGTACATTCTACAAAGCCATTAGCTTCTTGAAGACACGCCTCATTGACCGCCCTCATATCGTCGGAAGCGCATGCGCTGCCGGACAAAAGAACGCATTCAGAATCTTGTGTGCAGGATTTCCACTCAGAATGCCATACCCCACATCTGAATCCTAAAGCAGGTATGTGGAAGAATAATTCCCCTGCCGCCACACATTTTGCCATAGCAGGCTGGGACATCATCATAACGAAAGCCAAGCTCAGAATGACTATTTTATTACTCATTGGTTCACCTTATTTAGTTGCCCTCAATAATTTTTCCGGTTGCGACCTGAAACGTCTGATGCGGCTTGAGAACAACGTCGTCCGCTACTCCCGCAATCCGCAGCCGCACTTGGTCGGATTGGACATCCACCACATGAATATCGGGACGGTCGGTCTGCGGCGTCCAGCGCATGCCCTGCAGCCACAGCGTCCAGTCGCCGGGGCCGTAATACATAATGGCCTCCAGATGAATGTCGCCGTCGTCCGAACGGCCTGCCGTTTCCTTGGCCTGCAAAGCGGAAATCTGCGCCGACTCCTCGTTCGTGAAAAACAGCGAACGGGCGGGCGGTTCCTCGGCATAGGCGAGGGTCGCCGCAAACAGCGGCAACGCCGACAGCAGGAATATCCATCCGGCAGTCTGCATCAGCTTAATCGTAGCGAATATATTTTGAAGCGTGAGCGGTGTAGCCCCTCTCCCGCTCGCGGGAGAGGTTGGGTGAGGGCTGGCAAGGACAGAGTTTGCCACAACATCTTGTCCCGCCCTAACCCCTCCCGTAAACGGGAGGGGGATGCCACCGCTCTTTTGTCTAATTTAATTTCCCTCATTTAAGACCACGCAGACACATATTTTTCATCGCGCACCCGCCACGGTTTTGGCCGCGCCGTTCGACAGCCATTCGAAAACGGCGGTTAGGTGAATTGCGTCGGTAGATAGAGCGCCGGAGGCATCGGCGCGTTCGAGCGTCAAGTGCTGCAACTCCGCCCGTCCGGGCAGACTGGCACGGAGTTTATCGATAAAGGCATAAGCGTCGGTATCGAGCGTGGCGTCGGCGGCGAGCGTGATCGTGCTGACGGCAAGCGCCGGATCGAAACCCGATGTGCGCTCCGGCGACAACGTCGTGGTGAAATGCGTCAGGCGATAGGCAGCCGCCTGATGCTCAAGCTGCGTCATCACCTGCAAGCGATCAACGGGGGCAAGAAGGCGTTCGATGTCAGAAGCGGTCATTGGGTTACCGCCCCGTCCCGCCAAAGCGACATCGTCCCGCATCTGTTTCAAAGTCTGCTCGGCTTTGGCGCGATCCTCTTTCAAATGCTCAGAGTCCTTCTGCGCCGCATCCGTAAACCCCGACAACAACGGCAGCCCTACGCCGAGCAACAAAACAGCTGCCGCCAAAAGACCGAGCCAACGCCGATGGGGTTTGACGTCGATCATCGCGCAACCTTTCGCACCGATAGTTCCGCTATGGCGACGGGGGCGGAAACGGCGTCGCCGTTGCTGGTCAAGGCTTCCTGCGGCAAGGCCGGAACGGGATAATGCGTGACGCTAACGCTGTAATCCGGCATCGCTCCGGCAACATTTTGCGAAACCTGCCGGAAGCTTTCGACGAGAACTTCACGATCATCCGACGCAGGCGGTTGAGTCAGGCGGATGTCAATGACCGCGTTTTCGCCACGCTCCTTTCCGTTGCCCTGCCAGTCGAGCCTCACCAAACGCGCCGCGTCGCCAAGCCCGCGATCCAGTTCCGCCAACGCGACCCACGGCGTGTCAGAGGACTCCGCGAACAGGCGTTTGCGTTCGAGCGCTGCGCGCAATCCGCCGAGCGTTCCGGTCGCGGAAGGCGCTTCGGCTTCCTCGCGCGTGAGCTGTTGTTGTAGTTCGGCGAGCGCGTTCGATTGGCGCGCGTTGTCAATCAGCACTGAGGCGAGGCCGATCAACTGCCAACCCATCAGCAGAATCACGACAACCACAGCGACAGCGGCGACGCGAAATCCGACGAATCTAATCCGCTCCGCACGGCGCGTTGCGATCACCTCCGGCGGCATCAGCGGCAATCGCAACCGCCTCTGCCCCGCGAGCCAGACGGCGAAAAGAGAGTCGCTGAAACTGTCGTCGAATTTCAACGCCTGCGTAAAACCGAGACGCTGCTCCGCCCTGAAGGGTGACAAAACCGTCACCGAATGCACCGGAAGATTTCTGCGCTCAAACGCTTTGAGGTCGTCTTCCGACAGCAGCAAAAGCACACGCAAATCGCGGCTGTCCTTGAGGCCGAGACGCGTGAGATAGCCGAGGCTCGCGCCAATATCGCGCGTGATTGACGTCTCCATATCGCCGCCTATATCCGGCAACAATCGCGAGAAAATAACGACGCCGGAGCGCACGACGATCTGGCGAAACCCGCCGGTGCGCGTCAGCGCCACAAGCATAACCCATTCTTTCGCCGCCTCCGGCATCAAACGTTGAACGAGGTCGGCGCATTCAACCGGGATCAAACCGATCTGCGGCGCGACATCGCGGAATGTCTCCAACCACGTCAACGCCGGATTATTTTTACGCAATCCCGCCAGCAGCGCCTCCGTCGCATGAACGGCGCAGGAAGCCGTGACGACGGCTCCGGCATAGGATTGATGCAAACGACGTTTCAACACTTTGGCGCGATCAAAGAAACCGAGGCGAGGCAGACTCTCCAGACAAAAATCCTGCCCCGGCGTGTCGGCGTATATCCGCAAACGCGCGCGAGGATTGTTTCGAACGATTCTAATAATCTCCGCTTCGGCGACGGCATCGCCGGTCTCGGCACAGAACGCCTCCGTATGGCCTTCGACATTCTGCGGCCACAACATCGCGCGATCTTCGCCGACGATGAGCGTGAAAAACGGAGCGGGTTTGAATGGAACCGGCTGCATCCTTATCCCACCACGTTCATCTTCGACAGGTTGCCGTAGATCGGCCCCAGCACCGCAAGCACGATCCACGCCAGCAACGCGCCGACCATCATCGTCAGCGCGGGTTCCAGAGCGCCGAGCATGCGATCCGTCGCGTCCGCCGCTTCGCGGTCATAGGTCGCGGCGATGTCGGCAAGGCTTTTTCCGAGCTGGCCGCTTTGTTCGCCGATGCTCATAATCCGCAATGCAAAGGGAGGAAACATTTCGCTCATCGCCGAGGACAAGGCGCTGCCCGCCCTTACGCGTTCACTCACCGCGTCCAGTTTGGCTATCAGGGCGCGATTGCCGAGCGTGGCCGAAGCTCCGGCGAGGCATTCGGGAATGCCGATGCCGCTCTGAAACAGGATGGAAAAACTGTGCGCGAAACGCGCGAGGGTCAGCTTGCGCAACACCGAGCCCATCATCGGCAAACGCAGCATCGCAGCGTCGATCAGCCGCGCGGCATCCTCCGACACGCGCCGCGCAATTCCCGCCGCAAGCGCCAGCGCAAGAAAAAGCAATCCCGCGATCCACCAGCTTTTTGAAAAGACATCCGAAACCGCGATCAGAATGCGCGTCATCGGCGGCAATTGCCCGTCGATCGTGTTCAGGAACACGATGATCTGCGGCACGACATAGCTCATCATAAAGACGAAAACGCCGAGCGCGACGGCCAGCAGAAAAAGCGGATACCGCAAGGCGCGGCGCAACCGCTCGTTCATCCGCGCCCGCGCCTCGGTGTAATCGGCGAGGCGGGAAAAGGTTCCGACGAGATCACCGCTCGCCTCTCCCGCCGACAGGATGGCGATGAAAACGGGCGGAAACTGCCGCGCATGAAGGGCGAAAGCCTTGGCGATCGCGCTGCCGTGGCGGATGTCGCGCTCGATCTCCGCGACCTCGTGACGCAACGCGCCCTGTTCCATGTCAGCGGCAATGTCATGCAGCGCATCGACGAACGGCACGCCCGCCTCCAACACA
>CAIQVS010000383.1 GCA_903875345.1 uncultured Pseudomonadota bacterium
ACAGCGCGACGCCGCCGACCGGTCCAGGGCCGTATTCGCGGGTCAGCAAACAATAGGTGCGGCTTTTGCCGGTCGGCGTCTGCCGGAAATAGGAAAGGAACCCAGGAGGGGGCGCTTTCGACAAGTCGGCGGACATCAGGCGTTGAGTCCCATCTTCGCCGCGCTGAAACCCGACGCATAGCGCGCGATCGGCTTCCTCTTCGAAACGCTGCCTGTCCGCTTCCAGCAAATGGCCCGCCGAAACCGCCCAAGCGCAAGAATCCCGCTGCGCCTGGACGAAGGCCTGCCAGTGCTTGAGGACGTCCTGAGCCGAGTGATAGCCCCGTCGATGCACAAGACCGAAATAGAGCTTGTTTTTCAGGACGGAGTACCAGGAACGCAGCACCCGCGCCTCACTCCGGATATTGCTCGCCAGACTTTTGTGATGGACGAAAGCGTTATCCAATTGCCGGATCGCCCATCCGGCGTCGACGACGCGGCAAATCAAATCCGTTTCGTCGAGAAAATAGTCGAATTCTTCATCGAATCCGCCGACCTCGATCAGGGCGCTGCGGCGAAAAGTACTGTTGGCGCCAAGCAGATGCGGATAATTATAGCTGAACGGGAAATTATATTCCGGAACAGGCCGGCTCCAAGTCAAATCGGCGTCGGCCAACCGATCCGTCGTGCCAAAACGCCACTGGAAGTCCATTCCGGTGTGATCGAATACGAAACCGCCAACGCCGCCAATCGTGTCATCCGCATAGGCGGCCACAATCTGATCGAGCCATTCCGGCTCCGGGATCGCATCATCGTCCAGAAACGCGACGATATCGCCGGCGGCGAGGCGAATACCGAGATTACGCGATATCGAAAGGTTGCGGGCGTTGTTGCGGTCGGATTTCAGCGGATCGGACCAGCGGCTTACGAGTTCGCGAGTTCCATCCTCGGTCGGTCCGCAAACGACACAGACTTCGAAATTGCGATAATTCAGGAACCGCAGGCTTTCGAGCGTCACCTTCAAACTATCGCGCCGTCCGTCGGTGCAAATCACAATTGATACGGAAGTCAAATGCGGCCCTCCTGCCAGGTTCGGACAAACTCAACTGTTGGAGGCGGTAATTTCAAACTCGAAGCATTTGCCATTTCGACGCGCTTTGGCGACAATTTCCACATTCACAAATCCGCTGGCGGCGAGCAGTTCGGTGAGGCTTCCCGGAGAGAAGAAGTCGTAATGGAAATCACCATCATATTCCTGACCGCCCAGAAGCACCTCGCGGAAGTCGTCGAAACTCATCGCACCGGATGCGAGGGCTGCGACCATGGCCTCGCCGTCGGGCGCGATCGCGCGAAACACGCCGCCCGATTGCAACAGCCCACGCCAATAGGGCAACAAATCCCGGCGAAGGTGCTCCCGCGTGAAATGCTCGAGCACATGGGACGAAAAAATCTCTTTGACGGAACTGGCTTCAAACGGGAGATTATCCAATTGAGCTGCGATATCGACGCCCGGCAATTCGCGCATATCAATGTTTAGATATCCGTTGAGTGGCACATGTCCGCAGCCGAGGTTGAGGCGCGCGCCCTCCGCCTTTTGGTGCTGGAATTTCACCTCGTCGAGAATGGCGGGCTCCAGCTTTCTAGCGGCTGCGCCCGTGCGCGATGCCAATTCGAACAGGATCTCCTTGCGCACGAATTCCAGCCGCTGCCATAATTCGCCAAACGACGATTGATTCTGGTCGGCAATACCGAAAAGTTTCGTCACATTTGTATCGAGGAGTTGCTTCTGCCGATGCACCTCGTGGCCCAGGGCTCCGACCGAGGAGACCGCATTTAAAAATGCAGGAACATGGCGAGACCAGGCCTGTTGCAATTGTCTTTGTTGTTCAGCTAGTTGATCCCACTCGCTTGTCCGGCCTGAAATTTGCCTTATCTCATTGCGAATTTGTTTAATTCTCAAATCATTTTTGGGCATACGGAAAATGGCCACAAAAAAATCCAGCACATAGCCAAGTAC
>CAIQVS010000384.1 GCA_903875345.1 uncultured Pseudomonadota bacterium
GTCATTGAAGAAAGCGAGCAAGACTCTGGATCGCTTGCTCGCCGCCAAGAGCATTGATGTGGACGCCGTCGGCGCCGAATTCAAAACCGCCCGCAAACGCTCGAGCGCGCCCAAGAAACCAGCCTCCGCCGTGAAAGCATGAGGTTTGGCGTCTCGCAGCGGCAGCCTTTCAATCGCATTGCATGGTGCAAATATTGCACCATAATGAAACTGTGAATACGATTTATCGCGACGGCAGAATGAAGAAATCGGTCTATGCCGACCACGCGCCGGTTCATTTTCATGTACGCACGCCGGATGGTGATTCGGCGGTTGATCTGGCAACCATGGCCGAGCTTGCGGGCTGCGCAAATCGAAAACTGCTTGCCAAGGCGATAGCTTGGGCGCTGGCTAACAAACCACAGATTCAGGCCGAATGGGACAAACTCAATGGAGCATGACTATGCGTGAAAAACTTCCCCGAATTACCAAGGCCACGTCGCTTGGCAACATGCGCCTGAACGTGTGTCTTGAGGACGGTTGGAGCGCCGATGTTGACCTGGCCGAATTCGTGGCTGGTTTCAAAAGCCTCAAACCCCTGCGCGATGCGGATCTGTTTCCGCGGGTTGCTGTAGAGGAATGGGGTAGCGGCCTGACATGGGACGATGAAGGCCCACTGTCGATAGCTGCCACCACGGTTTACCGACTGGCCGCCGAGCAGTCGGACGACGGTGCGCGCAGCTTCGATGCATGGATGATGCAGCACGGGTTTTCGGCCAGCAAAGCGGCTGACACCCTGGGCATGTCGCGGCGAAATATCATCAATTACCGCACCGCTACCCGACCCATTCCGAAAGTAGTTCGTCTAGCCTGCAAGGCGGTGGATATGGGTGTTCACGACTGAGGAAGAGTTGACGGGAGTCTCGCTCCGGTGGAGTCGGGCAAGCGGTGACATTGCTTTGGCGAATTGAATAGATGGCTTTGCTGTCAACATCAGGCGTTGAAGCCGACGCGCTCAACTGCGGCACTGTGCCCCAAGCCGACGACGATATTCCTTAACTGCCAGCCCGATAGCCGACATTGGGCGGCACATTCGATATTCTTGGGCGACGGTCTATTTGACGCCATAACATTCCATAGACTTGCCTCCCGGGTGGCGGCAGCCAATCCACACGGCTGTCACTGGCCTTTGTCGATCCACGCGTTTAAGACGTGCATTGGGCATGAATCACATTACTCATCCAGCATCGGAAGGGCGATGACTATTGAGCTCGGCAAACTTCGTCGCCATCGTCGGGTTACCCCGAGTCAGCTTCTTGATCGTCACGTCCTGCGCCTTGTCATTCGCCAGACGGAGGTTCCGATTTGTGCCGACCAGGGCCTCCCTTGTCTTCTGCAGGTGGTCGATCGACTTGTCGATCTCATCGATTGCCGTCTGGAAGTGCCTGGATGCGAGGTCGTAGTTTTTCCCGAAGGCGGTCTTGAATGCCTCTAGCTCGGTTTCAAAGTTGGTGACGTCGATGTTCTGCGCCTTGACCAAAGCAAGCTCTGACTTGTACTTGAGCGCATTCAGGGCCGGATTGCGCAAGAGTGTGATGATTGGAAGAAAGAACTGCGGTCGGACAACGTACATCCTTGGGTAACGATGAGACACATCAACTATGCCCGTGTTGTAAAGTTCACTGTCGGGTTCAAGCAAGGAAACCAGGACCGCATACTCGCACTTCTTCTCGGTACGGTCCTTGTCCAGCTCTTTCAAAAAA
>CAIQVS010000385.1 GCA_903875345.1 uncultured Pseudomonadota bacterium
CCTTCTACGGTGCGGTAGGAATGTGATCAATCTTGTTTCACGCATATGTTCGAATTTTCCTCGCCAAAAACAAATGCTGAGTTAATTCGAACATCTTCAGGAAGGATTGTGGTCTGTCTTGGATCTAGGCCGACAAGACTCGAACCATCCCGACTCTTTACGCGAACTTGAAACGCGAATAATTCAGAGCCACTTGCAAAATTGACACGGCGAGGGTGATTTTTTAATTTTCCACAGAAAATTTCAGCCGCGGACAAGGGAAGCCGCAGCCTGATCCCCATGTGTTGTTTGCAAAATCAACACACACAGGAAAGGCTGCGACCATGTCATTGAGAGAAAAACTAACACGCCACTGGTGGCGGCTTCAAGACGATTTGTTTCCGGCGGCTGAAGAAGACCTCGGCCCGTTGTCGGAAAGGCACAAAAATCTGATCCTTATTTTGGATACGGTCGGCGTGGAACGGTTTTTACCCTATGCGCATGGGCTCGTGGGGAGGCCTCTGGCGGAACGTGCGGCGGTGGCGCGAGCGTTTGTTGTGAAAGCCGCGTTGAACCTTCCGACGACCCGGGTGTTGATCGACTCTCTGCAAGGAGACGTTCGGCTACGACGCCTGTGCGGTTGGGAACGACGCGCGGATCTACCAAGTGAATCCACATTCTCGCGCGCTTTTGCCGAGTTTGCGGACAGCCAGCTTCCGGCGCGGGTTCATGAAGCTCTGATCAAATCCACGTTGGGAACAACCGTCGTCGGCCATATCGCGCGTGACGGCACCGCGATTGAGGCGCGTGAAAAGCCCGTTGTTCAACCGAAGAAGGAAAAGCCTGCGCCGAAGAAACGTGGACGCAGAAAGAAAGGCGAAGCCGCGCCGCCGCCGGAGCCCACGCGCATCGAACACCAACTTGGCATGACGCTCGCGGGGATGCTGGCGGCGCTTCCCAAACATTGCAATGTCGGCTGCAAACGCAACTCAAACGGCAACCAGGAGGTCTGGATCGGCTACAGTCTGCACATCGACACCGCCGACGGCGACATTCCCATAAGTGCCATTCTGACATCAGCCTCCATGCACGACAGCCAATCGGCCATTCCTCTGGCCACCATGACGGCGCAGCGTGTCACAAGTCTCTACGACCTGATGGATGCCGCCTTTGACGATCCCAACATTCGTCAGCACGCGCGCGCTCTTGGGCATGTGCCGATTATTGACATCAATCCTCGTCGCAACGCGGCGTTGGCTACCGAGATCGAACGCGAAACCAAGGCCAAGAACAAACTCAATTTCCAAACGGCTGAAGACGTTCGTTACAATCAGCGTTCATCCGCCGAGCGCGTCAACAGTCAGTTGAAAGATAATTACGGAGGCAAGCACGTCCGTGTCCGAGGCCACACCAAAGTCTATGCCCATGTGATGTTCGGCGTACTCTCAATCGCCGCTTTGCAAATGATGCGACTTGTCAGCTAAATCTCACGCCGTTTGTTGGCCAACGGTCGCGTTTCCCCTGCGCCCGAACAAACCGCCACGCCCAGAATCAGGCCCAAAGCCCCAAAATCCGCAGACATTCGCCCCTTCGCCATCAAACGTCGCTTCTCACCACCTCAGAGCCTCAAAAATCCAAGGCCACTTTAGATAATTTTGCAAGTGGCTCATAATTTAATCAGGGCTATGCAGATGACTCCCGCCGTCGCAAAATGACCACTACATGTTGTGTATGAGGGATTTAGCCGGAACGGGGTTGGTCTGCAACGCCCCCTCGATCAGTCTGTAGAAAAGCTTGCCACGGGAGCGCGAGGTTCGACGATTAAACCGGAAGGTAAATTCATCCAGATAATAGGCGAGATGTTCGTGGCTGATTGCGCCCTGATGCGTCCCCAACATCCAGCGTTTCAAAAGAGCAGCGACACGGTGGACAAGCGGAGTCGCATCTCCCGATACAGCATCTTTATGGACAATCGGAATATGGGTGTAGCCATAACGAGGCAACCCGTTATAACCATCCCAACCGTCCGAACGAACCTGACTGCCCGTGGCGATTGTTTCCTGAACGGCTTTGACCAGTGTTTCTCCTGTGGCGTTGTCCAGCGTGGTGAGGCGAATACGCCCAATGCCTTGCGGTGCTTCTTCGGCCGCTATAAATATCAATGACTTGCCCTCGGCTCCCCGACCGCGCTTGCCGGAACGGACGCCGCCGATGAAGGTTTCATCCACCTCGACAAGTCCAGAAAGCTTGTCTCTTCCCGGACGTACCATCGCTCGACGCAGCTTGTGCAGCCATTCCCACGCCGTGTGATAGCTGCCAAATCCCAAGGCTTTTTGAAGCCCAAGAGCACTCACGCCGTTCTTTTGATTCACGACATACCAGATGGCCTGAAACCAAAACCGAAGCGGTTTATGCGTGTCTTGGAACAATGTACCGACCGTCACGGAGGCTTCATAAGCGCAGTCGCAACAGGCAAAAAGCCCCCGTGCTTTTTTCCAGTGTTTTGAACTTCCGCACCTCAGACACACATAGCCTTCAGGCCAGCGCACGATGCTCAAATACTCCAAACACGCGTCCTCGGTCGGGAACATTTCCATGAAATCGGTCATGTCGGCAGGATAACGCTCCATGCCTCGGACTTCTACATATAGTGGTCGCGGGAGTCAACCGCATAGCCCTGAATTATTATTATGGGCTCATCCGGTTTTTTGGTGGTTAACGAAGGGCGGTTTTTCGAGGGGAGGCAGTCCCGAGGTCAGGATTTTCAATCTGAGATAGTCCTCGTCACGTAGGCCGTAGGCTTTGCGCTGGATAACGCGGATTTTGTTGTTGAGGCCTTCGACGAAGCCCAAAGGGATTTTGTGGGTTGGCTGGCAATAGGCGGCGATGCCGTGCCAATGCTTTTCGACCATCTTGGCAAACTTTTCGTAAGGCTTGAGGTCTTGATCGCGCAGTTGGTCGCGCCATGCGGCGAAGAACGCGCGGGCATCTTCGGCATCGGCGTAGTCCCAAAGCTGCTCGAACTGCTCGCGCAAAAGATAGGCGACGTTCAGCCGCGCGTTCGCTTGCAGAAGCGTTTCAAGATTTTTTCGTTTATCGTCCGCAAGGTTTTCGCGGCGCGACAGCAGAACGTAGCGTTGACCTTTGACAAATTTTCGCTCGTCATCCGTGAGCCGCTTATATTCGGAACGTCGCACGTCATCCAGAGCGTCGGACAGATGCTTCACGATATGAAATTTGTCGAACAGGATCGCGGCCTGCGGCGCGTTCTTCTGCGTCGAGTTGCGAAAAGCCTTCCACATGTCCATCACGGCAAGACGTATTTTCTCTGCATTTTCCTTGCCTAAAAACGCATAAAACAGGTCCATGTCGGCTTCCGTGCGCCCCGTCCCGCCGAACCAGATCGCGCGTCGCGCCTCAAGATCGCTGACGACGATTCGGTACGAATGCCCCTTCTTGATCGAGATTTCATCCACGCCGATGACGCTTGGTTTCGGCGATCCCGCGAGGCGCAGTTGTTCGCGCATGTATATCTTGTCGAGCTCTTTGACCGTATCCCAATCCAGCCGCATCAGCCGCGAGACATCCCTGATCGTCATCGCTCGACACAGCCCACCAATCTGCCGGGCAAAGCGCAACGTGTATTTCGTGTTGTCCGATAAAAAGGCGAGTTTCTCGTTCTTCACGCCGCAGACTTTGCACTTCACGCGGCGCATCGGAACATCGAGATGGACTTCGCGGTCGCCACACGCCAAGTCGCGCACACGCCGCCAGCGCGTGTCATAAACGCGACCACACGCTGTTCCGCATCCGCTGCACACACTTTTTTTGAGCGCCGGTCGAGCGTCAGGACGGCGACGGCATATCCCTCAAGTTCGTAGCTTTCCAGCTTCGCGCGGACATGAAAACCCGGAACCTTATAGGCGTCGCGCAGATTTTTGATCGGGCTTTTTGCGGTCTGTTTCTTCATCCGCAAAACGTAACACGTTTCCCCCACCCCAATAAACCGCTAACATTCTGATAAACAACGGCTCCCAGCCGCAAAACCCTAAAAATTAACCACTAAAAAACCGGATGAGCCCAATTACCTATCAGGGCTATGCGGTTGACTCCTGCGACCACTATATGTAGAAGTCCGAGGCATGGAGCGTTATCCTGCCG
>CAIQVS010000386.1 GCA_903875345.1 uncultured Pseudomonadota bacterium
CGATATTCATAGATCTCCGCCCCGTTATCCAAACGGTTTCCCGATTTGTCAACAAGGTGCGAATCAAACTCCACGAGTGGCTTCTTCGCGCGGGTCAAGTCTGTGGAAGCATCGGGATCTATTGTCATCGGAACCACGTAAATTTCCGTTACATCAATATCATCGTGGAGATTATCATAGACAGCCTGAATACTGGCTTGCGCGTCAACGTTCAGTGTCCCGCCGGACAAATCAAAAGCACGTACGCTCGGCAACCGGCTTATGTTGACGAGACGAGTGTATATCCTGTTCATTTTATCGCGGAACATCGTAAAGGTAGCCGTCGAATCCGCGTGGGCTTTTTCTTGATACGTCTGTCGCGCCTTTTCAAGCGCATCATCGTACTGGACGCAGGAACGATAGTTGTTGGATAAAGTGTTGAGATGATTCATAGAAGCAGTTCTTCATCGCCAAACGAAGGATCGCTTTTATGCAAAAACAGTTCTCAGCGGCCCTATCCAACGCGTTAACAGACCACATCGACTTATCGGATTCAAGGCTGGAAACGCTGGGGTGGCTGGCGTTTCTTATCATGAGGCACGGTTCGATCTGCCTGTGGCGACTGGCGGCGCACGTGACGACGCCGGCAACGACGGAGTCGACGCGGCGACGCTTTTATCGGTTTTTCCAATATGTGAAGCTGGATGGTTCGATGGTGGCGCGGGTCGTGGTTGACCTGCTGGGGCTTGCCGGTAAGCCGTGGGTTCTGGCGATGGATCGGACCAACTGGGATTTTGGCAAGACGACCATCAACATCCTGATGATCTCGGTGATCTGGAACGGCATGGGCATTCCGCTGATCTGGACGTTATTGCCCTCGGCGGGAAACTCAAACACGTCGACGCGCATTTGCCTGTTGAACCGCCTGAAAAAGACCTTTCCCGCTTTGAACATCGCTTCGCTGATGGGCGACCGCGAGTTCATTGGCGACGCATGGATGAACTATCTGCAACGTCACAGAATCCCTTTCATTCTGCGGCTTCGCGAGAACCAGCATGTCATCCGCGATGGCTATGAAACATGGGCGATTGCCGCCATCGCCAAACATCTTGAGCGTGGACAAAAGATGACAATCAAAGGTTGGTGCCGGCTCGGTGCATCCGCCGGAGACCGTTCGCCCACCGTGCGTCTCGTCATTATGCGTTTGAAAACCGGCGAGCTTTTGGCTCTGGCCTGTTCCGGCAATCCGCGCCGTGCGTTGGATGATTACAGCCGCCGTTGGACGATTGAGACCATGTTCGGAAATCTGAAAACCAAAGGCTTCAATATGGAAGACACCCGCATCACCGATCGCGATAAACTCTCGACGCTCTGCGCGGTGTTGGCTTTATCCGTTGCGATGGCTGTCAAAACCGGTTCGGCAATGGCAAAACTAAAACCGATCCCCATCAAAAAACATGGCCGCAAGGCGTGGTCGTTGTTCGCCTTCGGTTTGCATACTCTGCGAAAAATCTTCGCCACCGCATCCCTCGATCAAGTGTTCCTTTTCCTCAAGCAGCTCTTGTCCCCCAATTTACCCCTGAAACCCCTGCAAAATATGGGGTTCTAAAATGCGAGTCGAGTACGATGAACCAACGGATTGAGGACAACCATGAACAGACATAACAATCATAAGTCATCTATGAAGCAGGGCGGCAAGGCCGTTCGCTATAGCATCGGCATTACCCCAACCCCTGAACGCGCCCGGAAGGTGGGCGGCCTGCGCCGTGATTTTGTGCGGTCGCGCGATACGGCCAATTTGGCAACCCTGCG
>CAIQVS010000387.1 GCA_903875345.1 uncultured Pseudomonadota bacterium
CATTCCGGCGAAAGCCGGAATCCACGCGAGCCTCAGCGAGCGTCCCGATCTTGCCGCTTCGCGGCAAACAGCGCTTGAAGCGCTGTTGGATTCCGGCTTTCGCCGGAATGACAACGGAAAGTTTAATTCCCAAAAAACGAAATATCCTTCATCAGAGAATAACCCCATGATTATCTACCCCGCGATCGATCTCAAAGACGGCCAGTGCGTGCGCCTGACGCAAGGCGATTTCGCGACGGCGACGATTTACGAATCCGATCCGTTGAAACAGGCCGAAACATTCGCCGCCGCCGGAGCGTCGTGGCTGCATATGGTCGATTTGGACGGCGCGCGCGCGGGCGAGATGCAGCAGTTCGATCTGATCGCTAAAATCGCGGCGGCCTCGCCGCTGAAAATTCAGGTCGGCGGCGGCATTCGCAGCGACAAAACCATTGAACGTTTGCTGAAAGCCGGAGTCGCGCGCGTCGTCATCGGCAGCCTTGCGGTCAAGAACCGCATTCTGGTGAAGGAATGGTTGCGCGCGTTTGGCGCTCGGCATTTTGTCCTCGCCTTCGATATTCGTTTTCAGGACGGACAGCCGGAAATCCTGACGCAGGGCTGGCAACACGGCAGTCATCAAGTGTTGTGGGATGTCCTCGACGCGTATGACGGCATTGGCCTCAGCGATATTCTCTGCACCGACGTCGGACGCGACGGGATGCTGGCGGGCGCGAACAACGAGCTGTATCAGGCGATACAGGGACGCGTGCCGAACATCAACGTCATCGCGTCGGGCGGAGTCAGCGGCCTCGCGGATGTGCTGGCGTTGAAGAAACTCGGTTTGCAGGGCGTCGTTATCGGCAAGGCGATTTATGAAGGTCGGCTCGACCTCGCCGAAGCGTTGAAACAGGTGGCGCATGCTGGCTAAACGCATCATTCCGTGCCTCGACGTGAAAGACGGGCAAGTCGTCAAGGGCGTGCAGTTTCGCGATCACGAAATCGTCGGTGACATCATCGCGCTCGCCGAACGTTACCGCGACGAGGGCGCGGATGAGCTCGTGTTCTACGACATAACGGCCAGCAGCGACGGACGCCGCGTCAGCCGCGACTGGATCGCGCGCGTCTCCGCCGTGTTGAACATTCCGTTCTGCGTCGCGGGCGGCATCCGCACGGTCGAGGACGCGCGAACCATTTTGGCGAGCGGCGCGGATAAAATCTCGATCAATTCTCCGGCGCTGGAGCAACCGGAGCTGATCGACGCGATGGCGCGGGAATTCGGCAGCCAATGCGTCGTCGCCGGTATCGACAGCCGCCACGAGAACGGCGATTACTGGGTCTATCAATACACTGGCGACGCGGCGAAGACGGTCGCGTCCAAACGTCGCACGCTCGATTGGGCGTCCGAAGTCGCGCGGCGCGGTGCGGGAGAGATCGTGCTGAACTGCATGAATCAGGACGGCATGAAGCGTGGCTATGACGTGCCGCAGCTTGCCGCCGTTCGCGCACGGGTGATGGTGCCGCTAATCGCCTCTGGCGGCGCGGGCGAGCTTGAACATTTCTCGTCCGTGTTCAAGGATGCGCATGTGGACGGCGCGCTTGCCGCCAGCGTCTTTCACAAACAAATCATGACGATCGGCGAGGTGAAGGCGTATTTGCACAAGCAAGGGATTGAGGTTCGACAGTAGTGACAGCGCTGAAAGAAAGAGCGGTCTGTTCCTCCCCCCTTGCGGGGGAGGTTAGGAGGAGGGTACAAAATGTTTGTTTTTTATGCACCCCTCCCCCAGCCCCTCCCGCAAGGGGAGGGGAGTACAACTGCTCTTTTTGTTAGCTATGCTTCTACGCACATTAGAGCACAAACAAGATGGACTCATTGATGACCAAACCTAACTTTGACATTGCCTCCATCGACTGGTCGAAATCCGACGGCCTCGTGCCCGCCGTGGTGCAGGATGCGCGAACGTTGCGCGTGCTGATGCTCGGCTATGTCAATCCGGAGGCGTTGCGGAAAACCTTGGAAACAGGATTGGTGACGTTCTACAGCCGCACCAAGCAACGGCTCTGGCAAAAGGGCGAAACTTCCGGGCATGTTTTGAATCTGCGCGACATCAAGATCGATTGCGACAACGACACTCTGCTGATGCTGGTCGATCCCGTCGGGCCGACCTGCCACAACGGCACGACGAGCTGTTTCGGCGATGAGTTTCCGCCGAGCCTCGCGACGCTGGCCGAGCTTGCCGCCGTCATTCATCAGCGCCGCATGAATCCGGAATCGGGCAGCTATACCGCCAAATTGTTCGCCGACGGTCTGACGCGCATCGCGCAGAAAGTCGGCGAGGAGGGCGTGGAGACGGCGCTCGCCGGAGCCACCCGCGCGCCGAATTTGCGCGAGGAAGCGGCGGATTTGTTCTATCATTTGTTCGTGCTGCTGGAAGCCAGCGATCTTGATTGGATGGACGTGATGAAGGTTTTGCAGGGACGCGCGGATAAGAAAAAGTAGTTGTCGTAAGAGCGGCGCAGTCCCCCTCCCCGCGAGGGGGAGGGGGCGCCACGGTTCTTCGAATAAAGAATGTTTCTTCACTACAGAAAGCAAAGCGATGACCACCGACTACGACAAACTGTTCTCCGCGTTTTTTCACGAGGCCGCCGACGCGGCGGGCGCAGTCGCGTTGAAATATTTCCGGAAAGTGATTCCGGTCGATGACAAGGACGATAAATCGCCGGTGACTCAGGCCGACCGCGAGATCGAGCAAACGCTCCGCGCCCTTATCAACAAGAAATTTCCGACGCACGGCATTTTCGGCGAGGAATTCGGCAAGGAAAACATCGACGCCGAATTTGTCTGGGTTATCGATCCGATCGACGGCACCAAATCCTTCATCACGGGACGCCCGATGTTCGGCACGATCCTCGGCTTGATGCACAATGGCAAGCCGGAGATGGGCGTGATCGATCAGGCCTATACGCGCGAACGCTGGATAGGAGTCAGCAACCAATGGGCGACGCATAACGGCGCGCCGATCCGCGTCGCGCCGCCGCGCAGGCTGGAAAACGCGCGGCTCTATACCGGTTCGATCAACATGTTCGAAGGCGAGAATTTCGAGCGTTACCTCAAGCTTTGCCGCGCCGCGAAGTTGACGCAGTACGCGTGCGATTGTTACGCTTACGGGTTGCTGGCGATGGGGTGGGCGGATGTTTTGGCCGAGCAATGCCTGAAGCTGTACGACGTCGCGGGCGCGGCGCCGATCATCACCGGCGCGGGCGGTTTTATCGGCGACTGGAACGCGCGCCCTATCGACATCAACTTCAACGGCTTCGCCGTCGCCGCCAGCTCGCGCGAACTGGCGGAGGAAGCGATGGGGATTTTGAATGAGTAAAGTGAATTCTTGAGTGCAGAAAAACCAACGTCATTCCGGAAAAATCGCTTTTTTGCTTTCGCAAAAATGCGATTTTGTCCGGAATCCAGTTTGCGGCTCCGCAAGCGCATTCTCGTGTGCTAGCGTAACTGAATCCCGCACAAATTTGCCGCGCAAATTTTCCGGAATGACGTTGTTGAATAGGATAACGGGCGTTTAAAAATATGACCATCTTCAAACACATCCACACGATTATCACGGCGGCGATTGACGAGGCGGTGAAGGGCGGGAGCCTGACGCTGAACGGCGAGGCGGCGGCGTTCGTCGTCGAGCCTCCGCGCGAGGCCGAACATGGCGATCTCGCCACCAACGCGGCGATGATGCTGGCGAAGGCGGCGGGCAAGCCTCCGCGCGCGATTGCCGAGATTCTGAAACCGAAACTCGAACTTCAGCCGCTGATCGCCTCGGTCGAGATCGCCGGGCCGGGATTTATCAATCTGCGTTTGCAACCGACCGTGTGGCAGAACGAGCTGCGCGAAATCCTGAAAGCCGGAACGCGCTATGGCGACAGCGCGATGGGGCAGGGCGTCAAGGTCAACGTCGAATATGTCTCCGCCAACCCGACCGGTCCGATGCATGTCGGGCATGGGCGCGGCGCGGTCGTCGGCGATGTGCTGGCGGGATTGCTGGCCAAGGCCGGATACGATGTGTGCCGCGAATATTACATCAATGACGCGGGCGCTCAGGTCGATGTGCTGGCGCGTTCGGTGTTTCTGCGCTACCGCGAGGCGCTCGGCGAAAACATCGGTACGATTCCGGAGGGCTTTTATCCCGGCGATTATCTGGTTCCGGTCGGGCA
>CAIQVS010000388.1 GCA_903875345.1 uncultured Pseudomonadota bacterium
CTACCTCCACCAGTTCTCTGGTGTTCCAATGCGAAAGTTGCGGAACACCTCTTGTTTTACGCGGGTGTAGCTCAATGGTAGAGCAGAAGCTTCCCAAGCTTACGACGAGGGTTCGATTCCCTTCACCCGCTCCAGCTGATTCAATCAAGTATAACAATCAGTGAATGTCCTACTCCTCCGCCACCGCGCCCCTTGCGCCGTCGTGGAATTCTATCCGCAGATGATCGCCGCGTTTGATCTGGTCGCGGCTGGTGATGACCTGCCCCGAAGCCGCTTGCACCAAAGCATATCCACGCCCCAACACGGCGCGCGGCGAGAGATGCGCCAGCACCGTTCCTAAATTTTCCAGCCGGTTCTGCCGACGCACATGCCCTTCGCGCCACGCGACCTCGACGCGGTGCGCCAGATGTTCGAGCCTTTGCGCCGCCAGTTGCACGACATCGCGCGGATGCCGGATTTTCGCTCCAGCCTCGACGGTGCGGCTTAAACAACGCCGATAAAATCCCTGCCACGCCAGAGTCAAACGTTCGGTTTTTTCATCCAGCCTTTGCAGCAGAGGCTCGATCACGCGCGCCGGATCGCCGAAGGCGCGGGCGATCAACGCGATCCTCTCGCGCCGATCCGCGAGGCCGCGACGCATAGCCTGTTCGAGTCGCAACCCGTCATCCAGCACCTGCGCCAACAGATTGTCGCGCACGGGAACGGCGAGTTCCGCCGCCGCCGTCGGCGTCGGCGCGCGAACATCGGCGGCGAAATCGATCAGCGTCGTATCGGTTTCATGTCCGACGGCGGAGATCACCGGAATCCGGCTCGCGGCGACGGCGCGAACGACGATCTCCTCATTGAACGGCATCAAATCCTCGACCGAGCCGCCGCCGCGCGCGACGATCAGGACATCCGGCCTCGGCACCTCGCCGCTTTCGGGCAGCGCGTTGAATTGCTGAATCGCATTGGCGACTTGCTGCGCCGCGCCTTCGCCCTGCACCGCGACCGGCCACACCAAAACGCGGCGCGGAAAACGGTCGGCGAGGCGATGCAGAATATCGCGGATCACCGCTCCGGTCGGCGACGTCACGACCCCGATCACATTCGGAAGATAGGGCAAGGGACGCTTGCGGTCGGCATTGAACAGCCCTTCGGCGGCGAGCTTCTTCTTGCGTTCCTCCAGCATCTTGAGCAACGCGCCCATGCCCGCGAGCGCCAGCCCGTCGATCACCAGCTGATATTTCGACTGGCCGGGATAGATCGTCAGGCGGCCGGTGCAGATGACCTCCATCCCCAATTCCGGTTTGACGCTGAGCTTGCCGACCTGCCCGCGCCAGCACACGGCGGCCAGCACAGAACTTTCATCCTTCAACGTGATATAGACATGACCGCTCGAATGATATTTGCATTCGGAAATCTCGCCGCGCACGCGCACAAAGCCGAACGTTTCCTCGACCGTCTTTTTCAACAGACGCGAAATCTCGCTGACGCTGAATTCCGGCGCGTTGCTGCCGGATCGCGGAGCGTCGAACAGGGAAGATTCCTTTGTTTGGGACATAGCCTAAATCAATAAATCCTCAAAGAAAGCGCCATAAGGAAGTTCCGGATGACGTATCTGAACTTCCAAAACCCATCCCCCCTTCTTCACTTTGTCAGGGAAATGGTTCAACCCCCGTTTCCAGCCTTTGTGTGGAAAAGCCCCGATCAAATGTCCTGCCGTATCGAGATTCAGAACAAAGCCCTGTTTCTCGGCACCAATACGAACAGCCTCGTAAAGCTCCTGACCGTTGGGATCATTCTGCTTCCAGTAATCGACCACCTGAGAAAAGATTGTCTGGCTGGCATTAGCGAGTTTATGGAACACCTCATTGGCACCAAAAACAATGGTACGCCCCGCATCCCCCTCAATACCATTCTTCACGATGCCGATATCGACAAAGGCAATATCATTCTCACCAAGCGCCAAATCTTCCTTCGCTTTATCCCTGTATGTGAGAAGCGTATGCTTGCCAAAACGGATATAGGGCATGTGCCAAGGTTTCTCAACGGCATGGGCTTCATAACGCGAAAAAGCATAATTCTTGACTTCACTTTCCTGCATTCCAGGACGAACAAATGCCAATATTTCATCAAGAACTTTGTGCGCAAACTTTCCAGCTTCAATGGACTTTTCTACGTCCTGTCGTACGATGTACTGATCTGTCTTTTCAATATCCTCGGCGATCTGTGCACCTGTGAGCATAAAAAACCCCTTGAAACGTTTATTGCATCCTGACTTTAGACGTGGTGAAATTATAGCACCTCACTCAATAAAAGCGAGCGCGTCATGAAAATCCTTGTCGTCGGTTCCGGTGGACGTGAGCATGCCCTGTGCTGGGCGATTTCCAGATCGCCTTTGTGCCAGAAACTCTATTGCGCGCCGGGCAATGCGGGTATCGAATCCGTGGCCGAGTGCCTGCCCATCCCCGCCGATAAAATTTACGACATTCTGGCGGTGTGCCATCTGCACGCGATCGATTTTATCGTCATCGGCCCCGAAGTGCCGTTGTCGCTTGGCCTCGCCGACGAATTACGCAGCGAGGGCTTCAGCGTTTTCGGTCCCGGCAAAGCCGCCGCGCTGATCGAAAGCTCCAAGGGCTTTATGAAAGACCTCTGCACCTGCGCGGGCGTGCCGACCGCAGAATATGAACGCTTCACCGACGCGGCGGAAGCCAAAGCCTACGCGCAAGCCAAAGGCGCGCCGATCGTCATCAAGGCCGACGGTCTGGCGGCAGGAAAAGGCGTCACCGTCGCGCGGACTCTGGACGAAGCCTTCGCCGCCATCGACGACGCGCTTGTCAAAAAAGTCTTCGGCGATTCCGGAGAGTCGCTCGTCATCGAAGAATTTATGGAAGGCGAGGAAGTCAGCTTCTTCGCGCTCTGCGACGGGGAAGTCGCCTTGCCCTTCGCGGCGGCGCAGGATCACAAGACCGCCTATGACGGCGACAGGGGACCGAACACCGGCGGCATGGGCGCCTATTCGCCCGCGCCGATCGTCGATGCGGCGATGCAGGATCGCATTATGCGCGAGATCATTGAGCCGACGGTCAAAACGATGCGCGAAATGGGCTGTCCGTTTACCGGAGTCCTGTTCGCCGGATTGATGATCACGAAAACGGGGCCGAAGCTGATCGAATACAATGTGCGTTTCGGCGATCCGGAAACGCAGGTCATGATCCCGCGCCTGAAATCCGATTTGCTCGCCCTGCTCTACGCCACCAGCAAAGGGATGCTCGACGGCATCGCGATTCATTGGCACGACTATGCCGCGCTGTGCGTCGTCATGGCGGCGAACGGCTATCCGGGGGAATACAAAAAAGGCTCGGTCATTCGCGGGCTTGACGAAGCCAACGCCGTCCCGGACGCGATTGTCTTCCACGCCGGAACCGACCGCGACGCGCAAAAACATGTCGTCGCCGCCGGAGGCCGCGTTCTCGGCGTCACCGCCGTCGCGCCGACAATCGCCGACGCGCAAAACCTCGCCTATCAAGCCGTCGATCAAATCGACTGGCCGGAAGGTTTCTGCCGCCGCGACATCGGCTGGCGCGCGATTGCTAAAATGAAAGCGGCCTAGGGCGCCAGCAGGAACGCCTGCGCCAAAGACCAGAGTCCGAGTAACGACACGGTGAGCGGAACGACGATCAGGTAGCGCAAGCGCGCCAGAACGGCGACGGCGATAATGGCCACCGAAACCTGAAACATCGTCACGGCGCGGGAAAACATTTCCTGACAGCGGAGATGCGCTTGGGAATCCTCAGCCAAATGCGTCGCTTTCTCTTTGGCCTCCTGTTGCTCGTCGCGGTATTTTTCAACGCGCTTGGAGCCATCCGCCGCCGGTTTGCCGAGCGCCGACAACGTCGCGTTTTCCGACTCGCTCACCATCCCTTTGATGCCCTTGGCCTGATAATAGCTCCATTGGTCGGAGGCCTGAATCTGCGCGATCATGGCGCTGTTGGCGTGGTGCGCCGACTCCAGCCCGCCGATGGCGGAAAAAACCGCCAGCAACGCCGACAGCAACGCGCTCCACTTGATCCAGCCTTCGCGCGCGCGCTCGGCAATGCCGTGCAATTTTTCGCTGATATGCTCAACGTGAGATTCGTATTCGTCCGACATTGTCCATCTTCATTTCAATCGCGGAAGCATGACGGCGCCCGACATCTAGGACGCCTGCCCAAAGCGCGTGGAAGCGATAGTTTGGAGCGGGTGAAGGGAATCGAACCCTCGTGGCCAGCTTGGAAGGCTGGAGCTCTACCATTGAGCTACACCCGCTCAGAGTGAGACGAAGATATACAAAACCCCGGCGCGTCTGTCACTAATGAACAAGCTATGGATTTAAAAGCAGGAAATATCGTGAGGTAAAGACGGTCTACCCCATTTCCGCAGGGGAGGGATTACTCCTCTGCTGCTCATGCCTTGAACCGTGCGCCCATAGATGGATTGGTTAATCAACTCCGCAACCATTAATTCCCCCCTCGCAACAAAGTGTGACTCACACAACACGTCGCGATTGGAAAGATAACGAAATGCTTAATTTTGATTCAATTAGATTAATTTTCTCTAACTGCAAGTAATTCGTTGTGGTAAACATTATATGTAATGCATTGACATATATCGATGCGTCACAAAGACCAAGCTCAGTTGTTTTGTTAACCTTTCATCGACAGCGGGGGACGTTTCCCGTCCGATGAACAGCATAACATCGGGTTTGGCGCGGATCGCGGTCCGCGCCCGCTCAAGCGGAGGGATAGTATGACCTACATGCCAGCCAATCACGACGGCGCTTATGATCCGGCGTGGAATCGCAACCAAAAGATCCTTGAATGGTTGTCGCGTCTGGCTGAGCCCGGACTGTCGTTTGAAAACCTCGACCGCCCGATGGACGTGCATGAAAAGACCTCCGTCGAACAAACCAAGGGCATGTCCCTGTCCGACGACTGGCAGATGGTCACCAATCTCTGCGGCTATACGGCTGCGGATTTTATGAGCGCGGGCGCAAACCTGCCGCTGACCGCCGCCGAAGTCGATCATTTCCGGCGCAACCATCGCAGCACCGAAAGCCATGTCAGCCGCGACTTCCTGATGGCGCGCGTCGATCTGCCGTCGCCGCTGGCCGAGCTGTACGGGCTTTACCTCTACCGCGCCCGTGTCGATGCCGAATCCACACTTTTTATCGCGCAGACGACCGGATCGACCCGCGTCGCCCGCGTCATGGCGGACCTGCTTGCGATCGGCGCTTTCGCCAACGGGCTGGAATTTATCAACTATCTCGGACTGACCTATTCGGTGCCTTCGGCCTTCGATACGTCCGCGATCATCGATTGCGCCAATTTCGAAGCCTCGCGCCGCCTCGCGCTGCAACCCGATCATCCTTCGCATCTGCTGAAACTCACGCCCGATGAAATCGGCGTCCTCGCCACCAACATCGCCGAGCGCAATGTGATGAAGGCAACGGATTTCCTCGACAAAGCCAACATGCTCACCGAAGCGCGTCAGGATGTCACGCGCCTTCCGACCTGCCAACATTTCGCGACCGCCATCATGGAACGCGACCTGCCCATGCAGCACGAATGGGTCAGCCGTATCTGCTCGGCGCATATGCGGATTCTGGAGAATTGGGTCGTCGGCTTGCCGGAAGCAAAGTCAGTGGTGCATTAGCCTGCAGGAGCCGCCGCGTGAACCGCCTGCTTCGAAGTCGGAGCAGCAGCGGCCGACGTGGCTGATTCCGGCATTCGACGGAAACTGACAACATCCGAGCGATCAAAGGCTGCCACGCATACCCTTCCTCCTTGGTTCCCACCAAGGATAAGCACCTTGCCGTTATCACCAAAACCGACAAAAATACCGACGTGTCCGCCACCATTCCGTTTCATAACAACATAATTTCCGGCCTGAGGATTTAATGTTTCGACGCCAATGTCGTTAAATGAAATCGCTGCGGAACTTCCCGTGCCCGATAGCCCGCTTTCATGGGCAATTTCATTAGAAAAATCTGCGCACCAAAGCCCTGGAGTTACATGAGCGCCCGTTTCGGCGCGGAATGTCGAACCATCTTCTCCAAGATACTTGGCGGCATTTCTGATGATAGTGGCGTTTGTGCCGCCAACTTGTTGCGCAATTTTTTCCAACATGGCCGCATCAACCGCCTGACCGCTTAATCTCGGCGCAGCCGTTGTGGAAATTCTTCCCCAATCCATCGCCGGAGCGCCGGATATATCGACGCGAATATCCGATACACCAAACATCTTGAGAGTATTACATGTCCCATGCTGGATAAAGGCGGCTTCAAACTCGCTCAACATATCCATCAACATTCTATATTTCTCAGTGTCTGAATCGTCCGACGTCAGTTCCTGCTTTACAGCGAGCAATGTCTGAGCATCCAGCCGACCGGTGCGATCAACACCCAGAACATCCTGAAGACGATCGACCTTATCCCGGTCAATTCGGTCTCTACCCACTCCTGCCATAAGATCAAGAGTGGCTAAAACATCAGCAGTAGCTCTCTGGCCGGATGTTGCTGGTACAGGCATTTTGTACTCCTCCTTTTTTTGTCATTCTATCACGAGAAAATCTCCGACACCCATGAAAAGGGTGTCGATTTACTTGCATCAATCCGCCAATCCCAGCAGACGAAAAACAAAGTCATTTCAATAAGATACAAAACGGGGCGGACAAACCTTTCGGCCTTCCCACCCTGATTAGGGTTAACGAGATTTAAACACTCCGAACCACGAAGACAATGACTGGAAACCATTTTGAGGCAAGAGCGGTGATGTTCCCTCCCCCTCGCGGGGAGGGTTAGGGAGGGGATGATAAGCTGGAGACGTGTTTCAGAATATGAAACAAATTACCAAGCCTCGCTCCCCCACCCCTAACCCCTCCCGCAAGGGGAGGGGAATCCTACCGCGCTTTCCTCACCCTCATTCCTCTTTTTGAAGATGAAGTAAAACCGCTCTGACCTGCGTGGATTAAGCAACGTCCTTTTGCTGCTCGGCCAGAGCGCGCTGGTTGGCTTTTTCGACATCCAGACGATCGGCTTCGGTATCGCGCGCGGCGGCGATGCGACGCAGACGATTGACGACCGAACCCGTACCCGCCGGAATCAAACGACCGACGATGACGTTTTCCTTGAGTCCTTCCAGCGTATCGACCTTGCCCGAAACGGCGGCTTCGGTCAGCACGCGTGTCGTTTCTTGGAACGACGCCGCCGAGATGAACGAACGCGTCTGCAGCGAGGCCTTGGTGATGCCTTGCAGCACCGCCTTGCCTTGAGCAGGGCGCAGGGTTTCCTTGATAGCCTTTTCGTTGACCTCAAGGAATTCGCTGCGATCCGCCAGCTCTCCGGCGAGGAACGTCGTGTCGCCCGCGTCGGTGATTTCGACCTTCTGCAGCATCTGGCGAACGATCACCTCGATGTGCTTGTCGTTGATCTTCACGCCTTGCAGACGATAGACCTCCTGCACCTCGTTGATGAGGTATTCGGCCAACGCCTCGACGCCCATGACGGCGAGAATATCGTGCGGCACGAGATTGCCGTCGATCAGCACGTCGCCCCTCTGCACCACGTCGCCTTCCTGAACGGCAATATGCTTGCCCTTCGGGATCAGGTATTCGCGCGGTTCCAGAGACTCGTCGGTCGGACAGACGATGATGCGGCGCTTCATCTTGTAGTCTTTGCCGAATTCAACGCGGCCTTCGACATCGGCGATGATCGCGAAATCCTTCGGACGGCGGGCTTCGAACAACTCGGCGACGCGCGGCAGACCGCCGGTGATGTCGCGAGTCTTCGTGCCTTCGCGCGGGATACGCGCCATCACGTCGCCAGCCCGCACCTTCGCGCCGTTGTCGACGTTCAGAATGGCGTCGACCGGCAGGAAGTAACGCGCTTCAAGCCCGTTCGGCAGCTTGATGACCTCGCCGCTCGCGTCATGCAGAACGATACGAGGACGAAGCTCCGTCCCCTTCGGTTGCTGACGGAAGTCGGTGACTTTCTTCGACGAGATGCCGGTGGCTTCGTCCATGACTTCGCGGATCGACACGCCTTCGATCAAGTCGGCGTAATGGGCGACGCCCTCGCGCTCGGTGATAATCGGCAGAGTGTAGGGATCCCATTCGGCCAGCTTCTGACCCTTCTTGAGCATCTGACCTTCGTCGGCGAGCAGCTTTGCGCCGTAAGGAACGCGGTGACGCGCCTTCTCACGACCTTGCTCGTCGATCAGCACGATCTCGCAGTTACGCGCCATGACGATCAGGCGGCCTTCGCTGTTGGCAACGACGGCGCGGTTCTTGATCTGCAGCTTGGCGTCGAACACGGCTTCGACCGAGCTTTGCTCGGCGCCACGTTGCGCCGCGCCGCCGATGTGGAAGGTACGCATCGTCAACTGCGTGCCGGGTTCGCCGATGGACTGGGCGGCGATAACGCCGACAGCCTCGCCGACGTTGACCGGAGTCCCGCGCGCGAGATCGCGGCCATAGCACTTGGCGCACACCCCCATTTCGGTTTTACAGGTCAGCACCGAACGCAGCGACACCATATCGATGCCCGCCTTGTCGATCGGATCGAGATGAATTTCCTCGATCAGCTCACCGGCGGGAACGATAACATGCTTGTCCTTCGGATTGACCACATCGACCAAAGCCGTACGGCCAAGGATACGCTCGGACAGCGGCGCGATCACGTCGCCGCCTTCGATCACCGCCTTGACGTGCAGCCCCTTGTCGGTGCCGCAATCGATTTCGGTGATGATCGCGTCCTGCGCGACGTCAACCAGACGACGCGTGAGGTAACCGGAGTTCGCCGTCTTCAACGCCGTATCGGCCAAGCCTTTACGCGCGCCGTGCGTCGAGTTGAAGTATTCGAGAACGGTCAGGCCTTCCTTGAAGTTCGAGATGATCGGCGTTTCGATGATCTCGCCCGACGGCTTGGCCATCAGACCGCGCATACCCGCCAGCTGCTTGATCTGCGCCGCCGAACCACGGGCGCCGGAATGCGCCATCATGTAGACGGAATTGATCACGCCTTTGCCGGTATCCGAAATACCCTTCATCATTTCTTCGGCGACTTTTTCCGTGCAGGTCGACCAAACGTCGACGACCTTGTTGTACTTTTCGCCGCGCGTGATCAAGCCGTCCTGATATTGCTGCTCATATTCCTTGACCTGATCCTGCGATTTCCTGATCAGCGTCTGCTTGGCGGGCGGAATGATCAAATCGTCCTTGCCGAACGAAATACCGGCGCGGCAAGCATGACGGAACCCAAGTCCCATCATGCGGTCGGCGAAAATCACCGTCTCCTTCTGGCCGCAATGGCGGTAGACGGTATCGATGACGTTGGTGATGTCCTTCTTGGTCAAGACGCGGTTGATGACGCTGAACGGAATGTTCGGATGACGCGGCAGGATTTCCGACAGCAACATACGTCCCGCTGTGGTTTCCACGCGGGTGACGTTCGGCTTGCCCTCCGAATCGACGCCACGATAACGCGCCTTGATCTTGGTATGCAGCGTGATCGACTTGGCTTCCAGAGCCTGTTCGATTTCGCCGATCGTACCGAAGACCATGCCTTCGCCCGGCTCTTCGTCACGCGAGAACGTGATGTAGTAGAGACCGAGAACAATGTCTTGCGACGGCACGATGATCGGCTTGCCGTTGGCGGGGCTGAGGATGTTGTTGGTCGACATCATCAGCACGCGCGCTTCCAGCTGCGCTTCGAGCGACAGCGGAACGTGTACGGCCATTTGGTCGCCGTCGAAGTCGGCGTTAAACGCCGTACAAACGAGCGGATGCAACTGGATCGCCTTGCCTTCGATCAACACAGGCTCGAACGCCTGAATGCCGAGACGATGCAACGTCGGCGCGCGGTTCAGCAACACCGGATGCTCGCGGATGACTTCTTCGAGAATATCCCAAACTTCGGGACGTTCCTTCTCGACCATACGCTTCGCGGCCTTGATCGTGGAGGCCATGCCGTAGAGTTCGAGGCGGGCGTAGATGAACGGCTTGAACAGTTCCAGCGCCATTTTCTTCGGCAGACCGCACTGGTGCAATTTCAATTCCGGACCGACGACGATAACCGAACGGCCTGAGTAATCGACGCGCTTACCGAGCAGGTTCTGACGGAAGCGGCCTTGCTTGCCCTTCAGCATGTCGGACAGCGACTTCAACGGGCGCTTGTTCGCGCCGGTGCTGACGCGGCCACGGCGGCCATTGTCGAACAAGGCATCGACCGATTCCTGCAACATGCGCTTTTCGTTGCGCACGATGATGTCGGGCGCGCGCAGTTCCATCAGGCGCTTCAGGCGATTGTTGCGGTTGATAACGCGGCGATACAGATCGTTGAGATCGGACGTCGCAAAACGACCGCCATCCAACGGCACGAGCGGACGCAATTCCGGCGGAATGACCGGAACGACATCGAGGATCATCCATTCCGGACGCGCGCCGGATTCGATGAACGCCTCGACGACCTTCAGGCGCTTGACGCATTTCTTGCGCTTGGCGTCCGACGTCGTGGTGATGAGTTCTTCACGCAGCTTGGCCTTTTCTTCGCCGAGATCGATGCCGGACAGCATCACTTTGACGGCTTCCGCGCCGATCATGACGGAGAACGAATCCTCGCCGTATTCTTCCTGCGCCTTAATGTAATCTTCTTCGGACAGAAGCTGATGCAGCTTGAGCGGCGTCAGACCCGGCTCGGTCACGATGTAGTTTTCGAAATAAAGGACGCGCTCCAGATCCTTCAGCGTCATATCAACCAGCAGACCGACGCGCGAGGGCAGGGATTTCATAAACCAGATATGCGCGACGGGCGAGGCGAGTTCGATATGCCCCATGCGCTCGCGGCGCACCTTCTGCAACGTGACTTCGACGCCGCACTTTTCGCAGATGATGCCGCGATATTTCATGCGCTTGTACTTGCCGCACAAGCATTCGTAATCGCGGATCGGCCCGAAGATGCGGGCGCAGAACAGACCGTCGCGCTCCGGCTTGAACGTACGATAGTTGATCGTCTCCGGCTTCTTGATTTCGCCGAACGACCAGGAACGGATACGCTCCGGCGACGCAATCGAGATACGGATCTGATCAAAACTCTGCGGCGCGCTCTGCTGCGTATTGAAGATGCTCATCAGGTCGTTCATGCTCTTGTTCTCCCGCTTGGCGATTTATTTTTTGTCTTCGCAACTTGATCCGTACTTCAGCTTTTATAAACCACTCTCTCCGTTGTCATTCCGGCGTAAGCCGGAATCCAGAAGCGCGCTTTAGTCCGCGCTTCATTGCCGCAAAGCGGCAAATGCAGGACGCTCGCTGTAGCTCGCGTGGATTCCGGCTTGCGCCGGAATGACACCGAGAGTTTCGTCCTTCAAACCTCCGGCATCCCTACCCCTTCACCACATCCTCATACAAATCCCGCCAATCGGGATTCATGCTTTGGATAAGCTCAATTTTCCAATCCCGCTTCCATTCCTTCACCCGTTTCTCGCGCACGATCGCATCGATGACGCAATCGTAAGTTTCATAATAAACCAGCTTATGAACCTTATGCTCGGCGGTAAACGCGCTGCCCTTGCCTTCTTTATGCTCCATCGTCCGGCGGATGATGTTGTTCGTCACACCCGCGTACAAAGTCCCGTTCTTCCTGCTAGCCATGATGTAGAAAAAGCCGCTCTTGCTCATCCCCCTCCCCATCATGTCTGCACTAAAACACTCCCTACCAAACCATCCGCGTCATACCGGCGAAAGCCGGTATCCACGCGAGCCTCAGCGAGCGTCCCGACTTTGCCGCTTCGCGGCAAATGCGCTTTGAGAGCGCATTGGATTCCGGCTTACGCCGGAATGACGCCGAGAGGTTATTTCTTCACTCCTTACTCCGCGCTTTCCGGCAATTGCGCCAGAGGCTGGTTGTCGTTGGTGCCCGTCGGTTCCGGAGCGGCTAGTTTCTTCTGATCCAACTCAACATTCAGGCCGAGCGAACGCAGTTCCTTGACCAAGACGTTGAAGGATTCCGGAATGCCGGATTCGAAGTTGTCCTCGCCGCGCACGATCGACTCGTACACTTTGGTGCGGCCGGAAACGTCGTCCGATTTGACGGTGAGCATTTCCTGCAGCGTGTAAGCCGAGCCGTAGGCTTCGAGCGCCCAGACTTCCATTTCGCCGAAACGTTGGCCGCCGAACTGCGCCTTGCCGCCGAGCGGTTGCTGGGTAACGAGCGAGTAAGGACCGATCGAACGCGCATGGATCTTGTCGTCGACCAAATGATGCAGCTTGAGAATGTAGATGTAACCGACGGTCACCTTGCGGTCGAACGGCTCGCCCGTGCGCCCATCGATCAGCGTCGACTGGCCGGACTTGTGCAGCCCCGCCATCTCCAGCATGCGTTCAATGTCGGCTTCGCGCGCGCCGTCGAACACGGGAGTCGCCATCGGCACGCCATGTTGCAGATTATTCGACAGCTCCAACACCTCGTCATCCGACAAATCGGCGACGTCGCGCTTGTACGTTTCTTCGCCGTAGACCGTCTTGAGCTGATTGCGCAGGTCGTTCAGGCTCGCCTTGCGGCCTTGCGCAATATGCACCCGATAAGCCTCAAGCGTCTGACCGATCTGCTTGCCGAGATTGGCCGCCGCCCAGCCAAGATGCGTCTCAAGAATTTGTCCGACGTTCATACGCGACGGAACGCCGAGCGGATTGAGGACGATGTCGACCGGCGTGCCGTCTTCGAGATACGGCATGTCTTCCAGCGGCACGATGCGCGAGATGACGCCCTTGTTGCCGTGGCGTCCGGCCATCTTGTCGCCCGGTTGCAGCTTGCGCTTTACCGCGACGAAAACCTTGACCATCTTCATGACGCCCGGAGGCAGTTCGTCGCCGCGCTGAAGCTTCGACACCTTGTCTTCGAAACGCTTCTTCAGGGCGTTGATCTGTTCGTCGAACACCTTGCTGATGCTCTCGATCTCCGCCATCACCTTGTCGTCCTTGACGCCGATCTGACGCCATTGGCCACGGGTGTATTCGGCGAGAACTTCGTCCGTGACCGTCTTGCCGGTCGGGAAATTCTTCGGACCCGAAGCGGATTTCTGGCCGAGCAACAGATTCTTCAAACGGTCGAAGAAGCCGCGTTCCAGAATGGCGCGTTCGTCGTCGCGATCCTTGGCGAGGCGCTCGATCTCCGAACGTTCAATCGCAATCGCGCGTTGATCCTTGTCGACGCCGCGACGCGAGAACACGCGCACTTCGACGATCGTGCCGGTGACGCCTGGCGGCAGGCGCAACGACGTGTCGCGCACGTCGGCGGCCTTTTCGCCGAAGATCGCGCGCAGCAGCTTTTCTTCCGGCGTCATCGGGCTTTCGCCCTTCGGCGTGACCTTGCCGACCAGAATGTCGCCCGGATTCACTTCCGCGCCGATATAGACGATGCCCGCTTCGTCGAGGTTCTTCAGAGCCTCTTCGCCGACGTTCGGAATATCGCGCGTGATTTCTTCCTGACCGAGCTTGGTGTCGCGCGCCATGACTTCGAATTCCTCGATATGGATCGAGGTGAAAACGTCGTCGCGCACGATGCGCTCGGAAATCAGGATCGAATCTTCGAAGTTGTAGCCGTTCCACGGCATGAACGCGACCAGCACGTTGCGACCGAGCGCCAGCTCGCCGAGCTGCGTCGAGGGACCGTCGGCGATGATGTCGCCCTTGGCAACCACGTCGCCCACGCGCACCAACGGACGCTGCGTGATGCAGGTGCTTTGGTTCGAACGCTGGAACTTCAGCAGATTGTAAATATCGACGGTCGGCTGCGAGGAATCGGCCTCGTCGCCGACGCGAACGACGATACGCGTCGCGTCAACCTGATCGATCACGCCCGAACGGCGCGCGCCGATCGCCACGCCGGAATCGTGCGCCACGACGCCTTCCATGCCGGTGCCGAC
>CAIQVS010000389.1 GCA_903875345.1 uncultured Pseudomonadota bacterium
GGAAAGATAATGGCGGTAACAGCTGTGCTAGGCGCAATGACCGACAGCAAGCTTGCCACGCAGACCGCTACCCTTGTCGCCGACAAGCTGGCCACGACCGCTGCACCGGAGATAACGGCCAAATTCATTGTCTCCTTGGCCGAGAAACAACCGGATATTGCTCGTAACGTCCTAACTCAAATGGCAGACAAACAGCCTGCCATCATTCAGCAGATCGCCAAAGCCCTGGCTACTGTCGATCCGAAAGCGCCGGTTCACGCGATCATGGATGGCGTCGCAAAAACGCATCCGGATATCCTCCGTGCGGCAACTCTCGTAAATGCTGAAAATGGCAAGGCGCCGTCGAATGTGATCAAAGCCGATTTCAAGGGAGCGGCATCAGGCACGGTTGGCGACAATCGGTTTGTGCCTCCTTCGGTTCCATCGTCAGGCACCAATGTCATATCTTTTCCTTCCAAGGGTGAACCAGACCAGCCGCGCAATTTCGGTCAAGCGCCGTCGACCGCGTCTGACACAGACGGCTCAAAAATTTCGGGTTCTTTCGTCAATAAGGGATATGAGGCTTCACCGTCTTTTTCGGAGGGACAATCGCCGACACTGACCAGCGCGGTGGGAGGCAGGCCCTCGGTGAGAACGCCATCTGCACTTGCTGAAAAAGTCGGCGGAACCCCATCGACAGGGGTAGAAAACGGTGTGTCCGTCGCTGCTGGTGGCGTGGCAAGCGCACCTCTCGCCAAGAGCGACACCGCGATACCAACTGCCGGTAATGACGCAGCTGGTGTGCCAACAGCTGCAAAGCCGGATAATCCCAATGTGCATGCTGGCGTAGATGGAAATCAGCCAGTGGGAAATGGTGGTGCACCGGGAAACGGAGCAATTCTGCAGGACGGATCTCAACAGGTAGCTGGTAATAATGGACATCCCCCTCCACCAGCGGGAGAACTCCCCGTTCATCCTGAACAGTGGAATAGAACGGAACGTGAGACCACGGTCGATCCATCTGTTCGTGAAACTGAGGTGTTGCCAACTAAAACCAATGAACTAAACCCTCGTGCGGAAGTAACCACGACCGAAACAGCAAAAAATGGGTTGCCATCGGTTGATGAAAAAATTGCCACACCAAACGTTACTGCTGAACAGAAACCAATTCTTGAAACCGCTTTTCAAGAATTGAAAACGGCAGAGGCAAAAGCCGTTGAAACAACTTTAAAATCAGGCAACGAAGGAGGAGTCATCACAATCAAAAATACAGAAGGTCATGTGTCCCAAGCGACCATTGCCGAAAGCGTCGATGATTTTTTGGGATCTATCATGGCTGATAATTATCGGCCACCTGACAACCGAATTTGTGACGCATGTCCGCCTGCTGAACACAAACCCGCATAAACAGATCAAATCATGTAGAGGAGAAGAAAATGTCGAGTGCATCAACAGCGAAAACAAGTCCCGTTTTGCCCCCCGTTCTGGTGAATAGAACCGGCCTTATGGGGCGACCGGAAAATATGGCCGATATAGCTGCCTTGCTTAAAGGACAGATGACGCCAGATACCTTTTATGCGGCACAGCTCGATAAAAAATTGGGTTATGTGCCCGTTACTGCTGACTACCCCTTTGGCAAAAACGAGGGAGAAGCCAATGTCCGAGGATTTTGGAAGATAGATGGTGTCGCAAAATGCTGCTGGATTTTCTGCATGGAAAATCCGGATGGCCGTTTGAACTATTACACAAATGCCGTTGTCCCTTTTCTTGTTATGCACAAAGGCGATAAGGCCGGACCGGGTTATGCAGTCTCGATGCCAACACTTAAACCCGTTGAGGCTAGTTCCACAATGGATGCGGTAGCTGGCAGCAAGGTTACTTTTCATGGTGATCGCAGTTTTTGTGCCGGAATCACCTACATGGGCAGAGACCTTGCAACGAGCGTTATGGGTACGTTTGAGAATATTGCTCTTCAAGTTGCCGCTGCCAATGGCGACCCAAGACGTACAGCCGCGAGCGATCTGGCTTTGGTGCGGCAATTAACCAGTCAACTGGCTGCAAGGGCATAAGCATGTCGGAGCAAGCCGCATTCGATCAGTTTCTGGCA
>CAIQVS010000390.1 GCA_903875345.1 uncultured Pseudomonadota bacterium
ATTGAGAACATTCGCGACAGCATGGAGCGCGGCGAGGGCTTGAAGGCCGAGGACGTGCGGCATTTGACGCCGAACCATCTCGAAAACATCAAATTGCGCGGGGATGATTACGTTCGCAGCCTTGTCGAAGCCGCCGAACGCGCCCGCGAGCGTGAGCGCGATCATGGGCGAGAGCGGGAAAGATAACGACTTGTCGCCCGCCTCGCGGCAGCAAGTCAGAAAAACCGAGCGAGGCGCATCAAGGGCGAGGTCCGCCACCCGAGGTCCTGCGCACAGCCTTGGCCCAGCTCATCCGGCACAGCGGCAAACGCGCGACCGAGCGCCCAGCCGCCGAGCCATGCAGCTACGAGGCCGAGGCCCACGCTATTCAGGGCCGATACGGCGCAGCCATAGACGCCGCACACCGTTCCCATAAATCGCGCCACGAGATCGAGGGGATTATTCGCGCCCTTCGCGACCGTCAGCAAGCCGAGCTTTTCACTATGCGCCAGCGCCGGAAATTGGCAAAGGCCCAGCCTGCCTAAAGGGAGTGGGCCAAAAGCCCATTGGTACATAATTTTCGGGCATTTTCAGCCGCAATATGTTACCTTTAGGCTTTGGAGGACGCATGAACATTACAGCACCAAAGAAGGCGGCAATTAGCAACCTAGAACGCACCCGCCGTAAGGCGGCAGTTGATTATTCACGGGGCAGCGTTCGGCTTGAAGGGTTTGTTTTGTCCTCATTCGCAGAGGAGTTGAATCGGCGTTATATTGATGGGGAGATTACGCGAAGGGAAAAGACCGCACTGCTTTTGGCTCACTACAAGTTGTGAGTGAAGAGGAGGAAAAAGCGCGGTCCGAGCAGAAAGTGCGCGAGCAACGCGAGGCCGATCTTGTTGACAATCGTATTGGCGAGCTTTTTGTCGAACCCATTCGCGGCAATTTCGACGCGGATCATTTGAAGGCGATTCACGCCTATATTTTTCAGGATTTGCCCGCGCATCAGCCCGGAGTCGTCCGCGACGACACGGCGGAAACATGGATTAAGCACCGTGCGCTTGAGGGGCGCGTTGCTGTTTATGATGTTCCCTATCTGAGTCATGGTGTTGAAGAAAAAATTACGGAAACGCTCGACCAATTTGGGGGAGCCGACGCCATCAAAGGATTGCCCCCTGCTGTCGCCGCCGAGCGACTTGGCGCACTTTATGGTGATCTTGACCATGCGCACGGGTTTTATGAGGGCAATAGTCGAACCTTGCGCGAATTTACGCGGGAACTCGCGGAGGAATCCGGTTTCAAGCTCGATTGGACAAAAACAAGCGTAAACGCGAGCGACCGCAACGAGTTATATGTGGCTCGCGATCTTGCCGTTCTGGAACGCGCCTATCCCGATTTGACGCCAGAAAAGGCGATGCAAACGAATGACCGCGCTGAATATGAAGCCTCCTTTGTCCTGAGTGGCTTGCGGAGCAGGGTCGGCGATAGGTCGCTCACCGCAATTATCCGCGACGGTTTGAGCCCAGAAATTCAGCATCGTCACGAGCGCGAGTCGAAAGACCTCACCCGTGATATGCGACAGCCTGCGCTTATGGTTTTTGACGCTGTAGCTGGAAAAATGGAAAGTCTTGTCGATTTTGTCTGCGATTTTTTGAGCGGCAGTAGCCAGCCTCCGCCCGACCCCAAAACCATCAGCCAGCGCGAGCAGATCATAGCGCAGCGCAAGGCGCTTGCCGCCATCGAGAATATTCGCGACAGCATGGAGCGCGGCGAAGGCTTGAAGGCCGAGGACGTGCGGAACTTACAGCCGATCCACCTCGAAAACATCAAGTTGCGCGGCGATGATTATGTCCGCAGCCTTGTCGAAGCCGCCCAACTCGCCCGCGAGCGTGAACGCGATCACGGGCGAGAACGGGAAAGATAACGACTTGTCGCCCGCCTCGCGGCTGCAAGTCAGAAAAACCGAGCGAGGCGCATCATGGGCGCGACCCGCCGCCCGAGGCCATCCGCACAGCGTTGGCCCAGCTCATCCGGCACAGCGGCAAACTCGCAACCGAGCGGCCCGCCGCCGAGCCATGCAGCTACGAGGCCGAGGCCCGCGCCATTCGCAGCCGCTACGGCGCAGCCATCGACGCCGCACACCGTTCCCATAAATCGCGCCACGAGATCGAGGGGATTATTCGCGCCCTTCGCGACCGGCAGCAAGCCGAGCTTTTCGCCATGCGCCAGCGCCGGAAATTGGCGAAGGCAGAGCATATTTTATCGCGGTCCTAATAGAGACGCTTTGTAATTTAACGCAGAGGCTAACCTATTTATTAGCTTAGATATTATTAAGGCATTCCACTGTTTTTGACAGGAGTGATATGTACTGGTCATAATCAACGTCGTGACCATTGATATTTAATTTTCCGTTCTTACTTTCACGTATCTGATCACTTGATAAAGTGAGAGTAACAAAGCTCCCGTCAACAAGACCGTCAACTTTGCTATTATGGCCACCTATATTTACGGGAACGGAAATTACATCCTCTGTGCCAGAAATGCCAAAAATTTGTCTAGCTACCGATAGTGTTCCTTCACCTTCTAAGAATAGACTCATGGAAAGTGGGTATTTAAGTTTTCGTGTTATAGCAGCACAGCCAATTTTTGATTTTTTAAGGGTGATCACCTTTAAAATATAAGCGTCATTTGAAAGCGACGAAGCTAAAAAATGCGGCTCACCATCATTTTGTGAATAGCAAACGTATGGCATCTGCAAAGCAGGACCATCGAGTGCTTCAACTGGGAAGATTCCGTTCGTGCTGTCGGAGCGCGACGTCGGA
>CAIQVS010000391.1 GCA_903875345.1 uncultured Pseudomonadota bacterium
AGAAAGGGATTCAATTTATGAAAAGAAAGTGGTAGAAACAGACATCGAGCGGCTGGCCGCTTAACCAGCGAAACTTAACCGGCGGGACTCTCTCTTAAGTTTGCCCAGTTTCTGTCCAACTCACGGGGGCCACCCCAGTCCGGCAGCAGGTTGCAGCTCGATAAAATAGCGCCTCGTGTTTTTCATCATGGCGTCCTCGCTGCGCAATAACCAATATTCAACGTGTTGATTCTGGATGATTGCGGTTTAAAAATGATTTAAGTTCTGCATCGCAACATCCATCTGTTGCGGGAATGCCTCATGCACAAAAGACACAGCGCGATAGTTATTCCTACTGCGGAAAGTCTGGCGCGCGCCGCGCTGGATTATCTCGGTCGCTTTGCCGCGTCAGAGGAAGGCTTGCGCCGCGTTTTGCGGAACCGTCTGCGCCGTGTGGCGTTGCGCGACGACACTTTTGCCGCTGATGATGTAAAACAAAAATCTTTGCAGCAGGAAATTGAAAACATCATCGTTCGTTTCAAGAAATCCGGAGCTTTGAACGACGGAGCATTTGCTGAAATGAAAGCAGGCAATCTGCGCCGCGCCGGTCGGTCGCGCCGCTACATTCAGCAGAAATTGGCGCAAAGCGGTGTGCGACAAGGAGCGGTTGCCGAAGCGCTGGAGACTGTGGATGCCGATCAGTCCTCGGATGAGGTTCAGGACAATGCCGAGCTTCAGGCGGCGATGACGCTCGCGCGGCGGCGGAGGTTAGGGAAATACCGCGCGACAAAACCTGATGCGGAGCAGGGGCGTAAAGACCTCGGAACGCTGGCGCGAGCAGGGTTCAGCCTTGACGTGGCGCGGCGCGCGTTGGGGGCAAGCACTGAAGATGAGGATTGGCAGGAACGGTAGATTTTGAAGGTCAATCAATGATGCCTGCCGCCACTGAAACCGATACTTGCATGAACACTTAGTCCAAAACCGCCCGATCTACCCCTATGGAAAGCCCCATAATCGGGACCAAAACCAGGATAAACAGGAAAGGGTAAATCGTTCCCAGTGTATACTGCATAGCCTCGCGGTTGATCGCCAAAAAGCACCCTGTCAGCTGTGCCAATAACTGCTGCGGCAACGGTGAACGGAGCCGCCGCAACTTCAGCTACCGTACCAATTACCGTTGGAATAATGCCTCTATGGGGGGGACGAGCATCGATTCTCGGTTGAGGAACGACGTCGGCAGTTTGATTTGCTGCCGGGGCTGTGGCGGCTGCTGAAGCCAACGTAATGCCTTGCAAACTCGCGCCAATTCCCTGTAAATCGGCAATGGCGGCATTCTTGCCAAGATCGCCTTTTTCAACGTCGCGAGCGATGGCGTAATATCTCTCGCGTGCGCTCGCCAGCGCATCGATCTGTGCTTGCGGCAGAGCGGCGAAGGCATGATCGTTTGGATTTTGCGCATACCTCAAAAGAACGTCGTAGGACTGAGCAAACTGGTTGGTTTCCGCCGGTTGTTGCGCGAGGGCTGCCTGAACGACGGTGTTCATGTCCGTCCTTCCTTCAGCTTCTCCGCCGCCATGCGCCGCCGTTCCAGTTCCTGTGCCAGCAGCAGCGGCATGTGCAGCGGCTGCCGGATGAGTCAGTTGCGTGACTCGGGCGTTATTAGCGTCGGTTTCTTTCAGGACGGTGGATTCGTCGGCGAATTTATAATCCGCCGGTTTCCCATTGACGAACGAGATATCGGCGCGTTGATGCGCCGAGGGCGGATCGCCAGCTTCGACTCCATGACCGCCGATGACGATTCCATTGGCGATCAGTTCCGGGTGAGCTTTAAGCTCTGGGTGAGCCTCCAGAAACTCCGGCGTTTTCATCTGCTCGGCCAGGAACGCCTTGACGGCTTGGGCGCGACCGTATGACAGGGTTCTGTTTTTTTCCATATCGCCCGTGGAGCTGGCGTACCCGTCAATGACCACCGTTTTACCGGTGGCCAGTTGCTTGGCGATTTCTGCAATCTGTAACGCCAACTTGTTTTTATCAGCATCGCTGAGAGTCATCGAACCATCGGCGAACGAGGCGGCTTGTATCGCAGGCGTGGGCGCAGTTGAATCGACGGTCAACGGTTGTATGCTCTGCATGAACGCGGCTGCGGTTGTGTCGCCGTTCGTAGCGCGCAGAGCTTCACGGAATTTGAAGGGATCGTTCGCCAAAGCCTTCAACGCAAGTTTGTATTGATCTGCTGTCAGGCCGCTGATTCCGGTCAAGCCGGTCACTAGCCCATTTTCGACCTTTGGAACTTGCAGATTATAAAGCGTCGTGTTGGTGCCGTTCGTGGTTGTTGTTATTCGCGTTGCTCTAAGATAGCGATCAGGACCTTCCGCGCCTCCATAAACCAACTCAGAGGATTTCTTGTCTCCCTCTGTGGTCGGTTGTGACCATTGGCCTTCGTCGG
>CAIQVS010000392.1 GCA_903875345.1 uncultured Pseudomonadota bacterium
CCACTTGCTCAAAGCCCTTTGCTGTCTTGCCGGAGACAGATGACTCTACGCTCGCTGAAATAGAAACCCTCCTCTACCAACTGAAATATCACCAGTTCAGATACGCTCGTCAATGCAAGTGCCCCGGACCCAAGATCATTACAGCACCACCGCCACCAAGGCTCTACCCCAGAACTACAATTGGTAATTCGCTTTGGGTACATTTGTGTGTCCAAAAATTTCTACACGGTGTGCCAACAAATCGCATCCTGAAGGATCTGGCTCTACGCGGTCTCGGCTTGGCTGCTGGGACTGTTACCGGTGGCATGAAAGTCATCAACGACTTGCTCGAACCGCTGTACGAAGCAATCAAAAACTTCTGCAGAGGAGAGAATTACTGGCACGCAGATGAGACTAGCTGGCGCGTCTTCAGCGATGACCGTGGCAAGAAGAATTCAAAGAAGGGGTCCAAGTTACAATGGACCGGTAAATAGCGCTAGTCTCGAAATGCTTATCTAGCTTGGATTTTCGGACCCATCGCTTTTAGAGGTTTTTTCTCTAGTGAACAATTGGTCCCAAAAGAAGCAGATTGTTCACTCAAAATGGCTAAAGGTTGAGCCAGTAAGCTTCAAGGCTGATGCCATAGGGTTCTAACCGTGAACAAAAGGACCTGTTTGTTCACCCAGTAGCCAATAAAAAAACGATGTCAAATAGCTTAGCGCCACTTTTCGTTCCGTTGTAACTCGGACCCCTAATAGCACCTCCGGCGCCAACGGTGCCACGATAGGCTTTTGTTCCTCGTTTAGCCAACTCTTGCACAACAAAAGATGTGAGCTTCTGCGCTTGATCTAATCAGGAACTGGATGTGCAGGAACTGAATCCGGAGAGATTGAAACTGACAAAGATTGCCCAATGGCTGTGCCGGTGCTAAGCATGCTCTACCTGCCACTATATTTGGTGTTATGTAAAAATTCAGTCTGAACACAATACAGGCAACCTGCATCGCATGCAATAGTCAATCACTTCACCAGATAGTCGCCTCTTGGCTAGCGGGCTAGAGTGAGAGCCGTCCTCGACTCTGCCGATTTGCGAGAGCTCAAAATGGTATCGAAAAGATAGGTTTGTGACCGATAGCGCATACGGCGCACATATCGATCCGGCGCCGCCAGGAGAAAGTTCTCAGTCGGTCTCACGCAAAAAATCATTCTTTCGGACGAGCTGAAAATTATCCCATGGAGCAGGCGGGATCTTCAGCCATGACATCGCCGTAAGCTGCGTAGGCGCGGGCGCGGGAGCCGCCACATCTTTCGCTGAGGTCACAGATACCGCAGCGCCCGCCAAGATCGGAGCTTTTGCGAAGCTGTCTCATTAGCGGCGCGTTCTTATAGAGTTCGGGCAGGGTTGCGGAGCGCACGTTTCCCACTACCAGTGGTAAGAAGCCTCCTGGGCTTACATCTCCGTTATGGGCCACAAAAACTATGCCACGCCCATCGCGAGTGCCCGCTGTGCCCGCGCGTGGAGGCTCGACAGGGTCGCCGACGAGCTCTCTTAGATTACTAATTAGTTGCTGGGCCAGAATGCGCCGCACGGGCTGCCTGCCCTCTGCATGCTCAAACACCACCTTCCGGAAAAAAGGACCTTCTACAGTGCGAAGAATGATGCCGTATTGAGCAGTTTCGTAAAGGAATTCACATACATCTTCACACTCTTCCGCAGTGGGCTCGAGCTGATCGCTGCCTCGTCCGGTTCGAATTAGGAAAAATACTTCCCAGATGTCGACTCCGATATCATGTATCAACTTGAAGATCGCCGGCAGTTCAAGAAGATTGCTTCTCATCACAGTAGTATTGATTTGCAGCTTCAGTCCGGACTTAACCGCATACCTCGCCATTCGCAAGGTTTCGTCAAAGGTTCCTTCAACGCCACGCAATTGATCGTGAGTCTCTTTTGAGGCACCATCTAAACTGAGCGACATGCCCTCGACACCGCAGACCGTGAACTTATCGATAATCTCTTCTGTCAACAGTGGCGTGATACTGGGAG
>CAIQVS010000393.1 GCA_903875345.1 uncultured Pseudomonadota bacterium
ACCGCCTTCATAAGCCCTATGTTGCCCTCTTGAATCAAGTCAAGAAACTGCATGCCACGGTTGGTATATTTTTTCGCTATGGAAATAACCAAACGCAGATTTGCTTGGATCATTTCGCTTTTAGCCTGTCTGGCCAGATTTTCCCCATCGGCCATGCGATGGTGTATTTCTTTGATTTCGCGTATGCCTAATCGATTTTCTTTGGCAATGTGCAAAAGCTTCTTTTGCATACGCCTAATTTCATCAGCGTGGGTAGACAAATCCTTGGCGTAGGGTTTACCCGATTCAATTTGACCGATAAGCCATTCCGGGTTGGTTTCATTGCCAACGAACGATGCAAGGAATTCCGTCTTGGGCATTTTCGATATAGTCACCGCCAAGCCAAGGATATTACGCTCCTGTTCGCGGATTTTTTCGATAGCCGAATGCAAAATATCCGTCAGTTCCTTAAAGAAAGGCGGAGTCATTTTGAATTCAAGGAAACTCGTCGCAAGCGCGTTGAACGCCTCTTGGGTCTTATGGTGTTCATGCCCGTATTTATGGCGGGCGTTGTGAGCGATTTTGTACTGTTTTTTAAAATTTTCCAACTTTTCTTTGACTAATTCAGGGGCAGGCCCACTTTCAGCTTCTTCAACAATATCCGGGTCTGCCGCGTCGTCAAGCAAGACCGGCTCAGGCAAATTGGGGTCAAAAATGTCCAGAATCAGATCGGCAAGGCGCGTTTCGCCACTTTCCAGATGGTCAAATGCCTTGATGAAATGGTCCATCGAAGCGGAAAAACGCACCAATTCACGGGCAGACTGATTGATGCCTTCCTCAATGCGTTTGGCAATGCTCAACTCACGGTCGCGTGTCAACAAATCAACCGATCCCATTTCGCGCATATACATACGCACAGGATCGGTGGTTCTGCCCAATTCGGAACCCACAGTGGCAAGTGCCGCCGCCATTTCAGCGGCTTCTTCATCATCGTCAGAAACCACGGCTGTGACGGGGATAAGCCCAAGGTCCGGTGCTTCCTCGTGTACTTGGATACCCATACTGCTGATCAGACTGATGATATCTTCCATCTGGTCAGGATCATCGAAATAAGTCGGCAGGTGGTCATTCACTTCCGCATAAGTGAGGAAGCCTTGCATTTTGCCTTTGGCGATAAGTTCTTTGAACTCAGATTGCTGATCTTCTTGATTCATTTTGATATAGGATTGACTTAGGTTGCGCCAAGGTTGAAAACAACGAGAATAGCTGCATCGATTCGCTTGCCAGCACGATAAATGCTTGATAGTGTATAATGCTATCGATTGATTGAAAGCCTACACATCCCACCCCCGGATTTGCTTGCGTAAACGGATTTCTAAGCGACCATCAATTATAACTGCATTTGAACCCGGCTGGAATGGCTAAATACCAAAACAAAGCATTGAAGCATTTCACTTGTTTTCCTTTGCCTTTGGCATGGACTGTGTCTATGCTTTTGGGCTGTGTAGCCTAATGCGGATTTGTGACTATCGTCCGTGTAGGGTAATATTTTATTGACTCACTAACCAACCTACTTAGAAAACGCCCCTGTCCATTCTCGACTTTGTCCAAAATTTGTTCACGTCTCGGCAACCGCAGCCCTTTAAACCTAAAGAGCCCGCCTCGCCGAAGGCCAGCATCTACCCACGATCAGAACATAACATCTCGCGAACCCTAATCAGCGATCATGCGCTGAAAGTGCTCTATCGGTTACGCAAAGAAAATTATCAGGCTTATCTAGTTGGCGGATGTGTGCGCGATCTAC
>CAIQVS010000394.1 GCA_903875345.1 uncultured Pseudomonadota bacterium
CAGTTGGATGTTTCGTTTGTGGACTGATCAGCCAGGCTCTGAAGTCGCGCAAGAAAGTCTTGTTTGCTTGCATGGCTTGTTTTGCCCTTGTTGTCGGCGTTTTGATGGCTCTACGTGGAATCCAACCGACGACCTATTACGCGATGACTTTTCTTGGTGGGCTTGCTCTCGGCTATTGGGTAATTCTTTTGACGACGACAACCGAGATGTTTGGCACCAATTTACGATCTACGGCGACCGCGACGGTTCCCAATTTCGTTCGCGCTTCGATTATCCCTATCAATCTGCTGATCGTTTTCCTCAAGCCGGAGCATGGATTTTTGATGAGCGTCCTGATTACAGGCCTCCTCTGCTTTGCGTTAGCGGCGGTCGCTTTGTGGTACATGCCGGAAACTTATGCGCGTGACTTGGACTTTGTGGAGAAGTAGTGAGAATTCACCCGCTGGGTTTTCTGCTAGTGTTTACTGCCACTTAGGAGAGAAATATATGCCCCTCAATCTATCCCAACTCTCACCCAAGGCGCGGGTCAATCTGACGGTCCTTGTGGCTGCACTGGGGTATTTTGTGGATGTGCTTGATACGCAGCTGTATCCGGCTTTGCGTGTGGCTAGCCTTCAGTCGTTAGGACTTGCGCCGGAACAGGTGACGGATGCGGGCATCAGCATTCTCAACTGGCAAATGATGGGAATGATTCTTGGCGGCATCCTTTGGGGTGTTATGGGCGACAAGAAGGGGCGTGTGAAGGTCCTGTTCGGTTCGATCATTCTCTATTCGTTAGGCAGCATTGCAAACGCTTTTGTGGAATCGGTCGAGGCCTATCGGGTCGTGCGCTTTTTTGTGGGTATCGGTCTTGCCGGTGAAATTGGTGCAGGCATTACGTTGATTAGCGAGCTGCTTCCTAAAGAAAGTCGCGGCTATGGCACCACGATTGCGACGGCATGTGGTGTTGCCGGAGCTATGGGCTCCGCGCTTATTGCGCAAAATATGGATTGGCGTTCGGCTTATATTGTTGCGGGCGTTCTTGGCCTCGCATTGTTGCTTCTGCGCATTTCGGTTAACGAATCTGGGTTGTATCAGACTGTCGGCGCGAAGGGACATGTCGTGAGCGGCAATTTCTTCATGCTGTTCACAGACCGTACGCGTTTTCTTCGTTACGCCTGTTGCATTCTTGGTGGTGTCCCGATTTATTTCTTTCTTGGTGTTTTCGTCATCTTTGCGCCCGAGGTTGGTAAATCGCTTGAGGTTGAGGGGAATCTCTCTGTTGCACAGGCTTTTGTTTATGATTCCGTTGGCATTACGATTGGCTGTTTTGCATGCGGGTTGGTTAGCCAATGGCTAAGAACTCGGCGCAGCGCTTTGATTGGGTTTCTTCTTTGCTTGTTTTGCCTTTTGTTGGTTATGAGCCATTTGAAGGGTATACAGCCAAATGCCTATTACATTTTTGTCTTTCTCGGAGGCTTCCTCATCGGCTATTGGGGTATCCTCGTGACCACGACGGCGGAGATGTTTGGCACAAATCTGAGGGCTACGGCCACGGCGACGGTTCAGAACTTCATCCGCTCCTCGATCATACCCATCAATTTGCTGATCGTGTTTTTTAAGCCTGAGTATGGGTTTCTTGTGAGCGCCCAGATCGTCGGCCTCCTCTGCTTTGCGTTAGCGGCGGTCGCTTTGTGGTACATGCCGGAAACTTATGCGCGTGACTTGGA
>CAIQVS010000395.1 GCA_903875345.1 uncultured Pseudomonadota bacterium
ATATGCAAACAATGCGATGCGAGGTATTCGTCCACGACATCCTTGGTTTTCCAGCAGGCAGGTAGCTCCTGATCGAGAGAAGGCTCCACATGCAAATCCTCTATGACGTATATTCCGCCCGGTTCCAGAAGCGGAAAAAGATTAATGAAGGCCAGTTGCTGATGGTAAGCGGCATGCGAGCCATCATCAATAATGATGCGAAGCGGTCCCAGCGTTGATCGTAACACGTCCAAATCTTCGAGATTTCCCATATCGCCTCGAATGAACTTGAACCTCTCCATCTTAATGTGGCTAAAATCAGAGAGGTCGAAACCAAAAACAAACGCCTGCGGAAAATAGGTCAGCCACATTTTGGCCGAAGGCGCTGTCGACACCTTGCGTTGGCGAAGATAATCCGCGCCTTCTCCGTCGCGGTACAATCCGATTTCAAGCATGGAAAAGATTTCGTTCCGATATTGCTCAAAAAGAAAGGCATAAAATTTCGTGTAATCATGCGCGTGAAATACGGTGGCGCCCTTGTCCGTACCAAACTCATCCGCAAGCTGAGTTAAATTCATAGCCATCGTTTGCCCCTAGCAACCCGCGCAAATTTCTGCGTTCCAGTTGCGGATCATGAAGGCAAGCCTATCCGTTTTCAAGCTCAAAAGGCGCATCGAGTATCAGTTTGAGCTTGCAGGACGCATTCTTCACGCCAACGGGAACGCCTTTACTGATTAACGCTGGAGTATACTCCAGTACAGCCGAGCCGCGCACAAACATCGGCGTTTTCTTCCTGCGCTGCAGAAAAGAAAATTGTCTGAAGCAAAGGCTGGACATTAATTTGATGCGCGAGAATGGCGCAGATTTCCTCTACAGTGCCGTCGTCGAGAAGCATCAAATTTGCGACTTCGTGCCTGTCAATCGCGGCAATTAGCAAATCAAATATCTCATTTTGGTAGCGAACAAGTTCGATGACTGACGCCGAACGCCGATCATGGTCGATAACGGGGACGGCAACACCGTCTATCAGTTTAACGTCGATTATCGAACCGTAGGGTGCCGTATTAAGCGATTCGAGATTGCAACCGCTAACTGGATCCTTGTTGTGATCGATGACCGTGCAAAAGTCGCATAAGTCCGGCGTTGGCCCGGATGATTTAACGTAAGCGGCATGGATCGGATTTTTCACCAGTATAAAAACTTGGCATCTTTCGAGCCCAAGCTTTGCGGCCAAATGCGCGATTGACCATCCTGATCCGTTCAGATCTATGAACAGCGTACGTCCCACAAGCCTATCGCGCGCATATTCCAGATAATCGGACGATGGAAAGCGGCGCGCTAGACGGCTGGTATAAAAATATTCAACCTCGCAATCCAGCCCTATGATGTCGGCAAATTTGCGAAACAATTTCATCCAGAGCAGGCCGTCGCGACTGCCAAACAAAACGCGAGTCAACTTTTTGTTTCTGACAAGACGCGCGAGTTTGACGCAGGCCAGAAGCAGCAGCGGAAAATTGAGTGAAGTCTGTAGGTTGCGCAATTCCCCGGCGACTTGATTGGGACTGGATGCGGACAGCCTAACCTCGCGGCACAGAAGCGCGACATCCCGTAATCCTATTTTCATGAGCCACGCTTCGCACTGGTTCGGCTTGGAAACATCTGAATGTTTTGCGTTGACGCCATGCGCTTGCGGAACCTTGACATCGCCATGCTCGTTGTCACCGAAATGCTCAGCTATGCGGAACTTTTGCAACAGCTTTGGCCACGCGGCACCCATATTTTTGTCGCACGCAGACACGTATAGACCGACATTTTTGTCTAATCCCGCCTTGCACAACAGGCTGTGAATGACATCCTTGCTCAAATACATGTCTGAAACCAAAATGTCGCCATCACGCACTAAAGCGATATTATCAGCAATAGGGATGGCGTTATTAATTTCAGCATCAATTTCGGCGCGTTTCAAAGACTCTAGGACTTCGCTTCCGAGCGCATGCGTTCGTTCCAGCTCGTCGTAAATATCATCAATATTATAATTATAAGCGCGACTACCGATACTGACTTCCGCCGCGCGGCGCATCAGGGCAAACCCGGCCACTCCGGTCGCTCTTTCCACCTGTTCATGGATTCTCAAAGGCTCAAAACACCGGCGCGCAATCAGCGTATCAAAAACGTCGAAGCTGTTGACGAGAGGTCGGACGCAATCAGTCTGAGAGGAAGACGCAAGAGCGTCCTGAGAAACCGTCAAAACCGTCACCCCTTAATCCGTAAATTTGATGCGTTTGTTCATGCGCCGAAGATGCAGGAAAATCAAGACCGTCGAACCACGACAGACTGGTCGCTTAGGACAAACCCGGCACGAAATCCAGATGATACAGAATGTGTAGCCCCCTTACCACCCCATGATTTTTAGAGGGGAAGGGGGAGTGAGGGCTTGTGCGCAGGAAAGAAGGAAACGGATGCCATCTTTGACGGTGGAGCAGAGAGAGCGAAGATGCTGTTTCAAACTGCCTTTTTGCGGTGTTTTTTTTGAAGCTGGCGGCCATTGGCCGTTGCCCAATAGAGGCCGATGGATAAGACAAGAATGAGGCGGGAGAGCCGGTCGGGTCTTTGCAGATGCGTGCTTTCCAAACCAAAGCCACG
>CAIQVS010000396.1 GCA_903875345.1 uncultured Pseudomonadota bacterium
ATGCAAAGCTATCGTGCCCTCATGGGCGGCGTCGCAGGGCGCGGGGCTTTCGCTGTTCAATTTCAGTTGAATGAAAGGAAGCGCAGCGGGAAGCTCTTGCGAAAAGGCCGTGCCCTCCTGCGGAAGGGCGTCGCGCGATTGCGCCATGACCGCGCAAGGCGCAAGTCCTAGCAACACAACAGCGGCACAGAGAAACGAGGTCGTCGGGCGCATGGTTGTACACTCCTTTGCGCGACTCGTTATAAAGAAGTCCGGCCCTGCGGGGAAATAAAAAACGCGCTCCGGTTGTATCCGGTGCCGTTGTCATTCGTGATCGTCGGTTTGCTGGTCACGGTTCAAGACCGTTTCCGCATTGTCGGCGGCCTTCTGACTGGCGGCGCGGGTCGCTTGGCGCAGCGCTTGCGCCGTCTTGCTCATGCGGCGCAGCTTCGCGGCGGCGCTCAAGGCGGGCGGTTGGTAATGGGGATTCATAGCCTTGGCTCTCCTTGTCCATAGGGCCGCACATGCGCGGCGCGTTCGTCCGCGTCGGCGGCGTTCTTGGCGGCGGTAAATAACGCGCTGGCCTCGTCTTCGAGTCCGGCGGTCAAAGCTGCGAGGGCCATCTTGTAAAGCGCCTCGACGCTGACCGTTACCCTCCCGCCTGTCGTCGGCCTCACCGGCACGGCGGCAAGCGCTACGGCTGACCGGATGCGCTTGGGCCTTCGGATCACGCGCGGCTTGCGCGTCGGGCGGCGGGTGACGCTGTACCGGATCGGCGGCAGGAATACTCCCCGCAAGGCGGGCGGCCCCCACGAGGGGCCAAGGCGCGGCGCGGGCTGGGTCAACCGGCGGCCAACCTGCCGGAACGCCTGACCTTTGAGGAAACGGGCGCGAGGAAGTCGTCCGCCTTGCTGCCCCTTCTTGCTTCGGCTTCCGGCGCGGGCCGCTCGGTTGCCTGTTACCGTTCCCGTCCGCCTCGACTTCGCTTGCGCTCTAGCTCTCTCTCCCGCATGCGGATCAAGTCGAGCAAGGCGGCCTCGCCTCTGTCCTTGACGCTTTGCAGGTCGGCGGGGTTGAGGTGCGCCAGCTCGCCGGTGTCCATGATCCGCCCCGCGATGTGGGTTTCCCGCAGCCGGTCGAGCGCTGCCGTTCGCGCCTCCTCGGCGCGTTTCTGCTGGATATACTCCTGCCGCCCTGCCGCTGTCTCCAAATCCGGCCTCGCGCTGCCGGTGCGCGGGAGCGACGGCACCGCCCCCACCAGAAAATCCGCCGCGGCGCTCATGAAGCGGTCGGCCACGTTCACCACCGCGCCCGCCGCCCGGCCCGTGGCGGTCGCCGCTGTCTTGAAGCCCTTCGCGACGTTCTTCTCCAAGGCGACCGCTGCGGCGGCGCTGGGCGCTTCGCGCGTGGCGAATCCGGGCTTGCTCCGCTCCGCCGCCTGCCGGGCAAGGAACGCCTCCACGCTGCTGTCGAGCGGCGGCGGCAGCGCTTCGGTCGGCTGCAAGGTCAAGGCTCGTTCGAGGGCGGCAAGCTCCGCCTCCACCTTGCTCGGATCGTCGGCTTGTTTCGGAGCGTCGGGTTGTGCCGGAAGCCTGCTGAGTTCGATATCGTTGACCAAGGGCCAAAGGTGGGGCAGATGACTGAGCGCCTCGCGGTTACACTGCCGCGCATACTCCTGCCGCTCTTCCGCCGTCGAGGCCGTGTGTTCCGGGCTGCCGGTGCGCGGGGGCGGGGGCGGCGGCAACACAAAATCCTTAACTTTTCCGGCGGCGCTCATGAAGCGGTCGGCCAAACGGGGCGGGGCCGGTTGCAAGTCGGCAATCTCCCCCTCCACCCCCCGCAGCTCGACGGCAAGGGCGGGAAGCTCGCCCCGCTCGCGGTTCCGCGCGTCGATCTCGCGGTTCTCGTTCCCGGCGTAGGACTCTCTGCCGTCGCGTTCGATCACGGTTGCCAATGGCCCTAGGTGTTTGGTCGCTTCGCCGTTGCACTGCCGCGCATAGTCTATATCGCCCCGCGCCAGCGCGGCGTCTCGCTGCTCAGGAAGGGTCCTGTGCCCGTGCCGCCAACGCTCCGCCTCCACCTTGAACCCGGCCCGCTCAAGCTGTCGCGCTCCCAGCTCGGCCCAACGCTCCTTGAGGTGGTCGAGCGTTTCCGCGCGGCTGTCGAAGCTGGAAAAGCGGCGGTCTTTGTTCTTGGCGAATCCGTTCTCGCCCAGCGCTCGGTAAGAAAACATGATGTGCGCGTGATGGTTCCGCGCGTCGCCCTGCTTGCTGGGCGAATGAATGACCGCCGTGGCCATAAAGCCCTTGCGCGTGAACTCCTCGCGCACGAAGTCCTTGAGAACATATTCCCGCTGCTGCGCGTTGAGCTGGTGCGGAAAGGCGCCGCTGTAGTCCAGCGCAAGGTTGGCGTTCTGTTTCGTCTCTGCCTGTTCGAGCATGTTCCAAGCTGCGCCGATCTCCTGCGCCCAGTCTGGCGCGTTCTTGGGCGCGGCGTGATAGACGAACTCCACGCCTTGCTTGCGGGTGTAATCGAAGGTCTTGTTCAGCCGGTTGTCGTGGAGCGCTTCGCCCGTCCGGTACGAGGCGGACGCGACCGCGCTTTGTCCGGCGCTGCGGCTGATGGGCTTCGCCGAGAAGTGATAGCCGCAAGCGGACATGCCTTCAAACCTGCTGCTGAACGTGTCCGCGCTAGAGGGCCGCGAAGACGAATGCGGCGGCGCGGGTCGGTGATTTCTCTGCGGGCCGGATGGCCCGTCTTCTTGCCCGTCTGGACGGGCAGCACGCAAACGCAGTTTGCATAAGTGCGCCCTTCGTTTCTCTTCGGGACTGCTTCTCTCCTGACTTGCTGGCTCTGATTCTAAGATGATTCGGGCGGCTCGGTGCAAGAAAAAAGCTCGCTGCGCTCGCGGCTTTTGATACGATCCGGCGCACGGGGCAGTAGGGAAAGAAGATCGGTGTTCTAACGAGGTGTCACGATGGCCGAAGCGAAGACCAGTAAACCCAAAAAGACCGCTGAGGAACGGCTCGCCGCGCTCCGGCAACGCGAAGCCGCCATCAAAGCGGACATCGCCCGAATCGAGAACAAGGCGAAGACGGAAAACCGCCGCCTCGACACCCGCCGCAAAATTATCGTCGGCGCGGCTGTCCTCGCTCACGCGCAACAGCAACCCGCCTTCGCCGAGGCGCTCCGGGGCGCTCTCCGGGCCGCCGTCACGAAAGATGCGGATCGGGCGCTAATCGCCGACCTTCTCTAAGACCAACCACGGGGCACGATCAGGGCCAGACAGCCGACACCAAAGGAAGCGAGGACTAGGCCAAAACGAACGCCAAGGCGTTACAAAGGATGCGGCGTTTCGGCGCTAATCTGGCGAGGGCGGAAGGTCACGCTCACCTCAACGTCCTCGTCAAGTTTGCCGAGAATGGAAATCATCCGGTCGAGCGTGAAACGGCGTAGCTGCGTGTTTCGGATACGCGAAAACTCGGTGTGCGAAACGCCCGTCAGTTTTTCGGCGTCGCGGGTCGAAAGCTGGCGTTCGTCGAGGATGTTGATAATCTTCGCGGCGGTGATGGCGCGAGCCTGCTCTAGCCCTGCGTTAGGGTGTCCGAAATCGCGGTAAACGTTGCCGCTGCCGCGCACCAGTTCGTTGTCATCGTGGGTCATTTCAAAACCTCCTTTAGCCTCTTGAGCCGTTCGCGGAGAGAGGAGCGCAATGACAACGAACCAAAAAACCGGACAGGAAAAAACACGGTTGTTTTTTTAGTCGAGCGTGGGAGAACGAACGGCGCAACCTTGGCCATTGTGAGCGGCAACAACTACGCTGATGTGCGCCTTGGGGTGGTTGCTGGGCTTGTCCCTGACAACAATATCCACGTCCTGACCAAGAAGCATCAGGCACCGAAGCAAACGATCCGTCGAAAAGCCGGACAGACGCCCACGCACCAAGGCGGAAACCTTCGGCTGGTCGATGCCCATGAGGGCGGCGGCTTCCGTTTGGTTCAACGTTTGCCGTTCGATGATGTCGGCAATCTGCTGCGCCAACCGGACACGCACGAGGGCTTCATCGGCATCAAGCCGCCCAAGATCGGCAAAAAGATTGCCGCTGCTAGGCCGGACGGGTATTTCTTCGTCGTGTTTTTTGCTCATGGTGTTCCCCCCTCTGTTTCGGCGGCCCATTCCGCATAATGGCTCTCTGCTCGTTTTAGCCTCGCTTTGACAAGCTCGATGTCCTGCTTTGGCGTCGCTATCCCTTTGCGGGCTTTTTTCTGGAATACGTGCAGCGCGTAAACGGCCTTGGCAAACCGCACAGTGTAAACGGCGCGATAGGTGTTGCCGTCAAAGTCGTCCACAACCTCCAGCACTCCGGCGCTACCGAATCCTTTCAGCGGCTTCGCGTCGGGCGCTTTCCCGCCGCGTTGCGCCCAATGGAGCGCATACCCGATAACGTCCTGAACCTCGTCGGGACAGTCCTTCAGGTCGTCCAAACTGCTCCCAATCCAGAACAGCGGTTTATCGTGTGGCGGCTCGCTCATTTATACTAGATATGGCATAAATGGCGGCGGGTGTCCAGATTAAAAGCGCCCCACCTTCGGGTCCACATTACGTTACGCGGCGCACGCCAAGCCCACAAAACGGCCCGCTGAGAGGCTTTGAGGGTTTCCGGCTGCTACCCCCAGCGGCGGGTGTCGCGGAACCCCTGCCTTGCGCGTCCTGCGGGCGTTAGATGGCAAGACACGCGGGGGCGAGGCGTGCGCGAGGATTGATCGCGTCGTTCCAGTCCTTGCCGAAGGGCGGGCGGGCGCGTACCGCGTCCGGGCGGATCGCGGTAAGGGTCGCGGCGTAGGCGTCGCCCTGGGCGTCGTTGTCGGTCGCCAACGCGATCACGGCGGCGGGGTAACGGGTCAGAACGTGGCCTAAAAGCGCCTCCTGTTCAGGCGACAACCCGCCCCCGAAGGACAACAGCAAACCCGGCGCGGGATGCTGCTGGTGATAGCTCAAGGCGTCGATGGCGCTTTCGGCCACCACGACGCGCGGCGGATCGTCCGGCGGCGGCGCGTCCACGCGGACGGCGAACAGGGCTTTGCGTCCGCCGCGGGCAAAGCCGGTGAACCCTTCGTTTTTGACTTCCCAGCCCGTCAACCCGTCGCGGTCGTCGTGACGAAACAGGACGTTTCCGCGCTCGTCGCGCCGGAGCCGCTCGGCGGCGGCGCTCACCGTCGCCGCGGTCAGGCCCCGGCCTTCGAGATAGTCGCCTGCGTAGGGCGCGAAGCGGTGCCACTGCGCCACGAGGGCGGCGCGGTCGTGGGGAATGGGGCGGGGTTTCGGGATGGTGGGGAGCTGGGTGAACGATGGGGCATAAGCGCGAAGAGTCTTGCGGGCGTAACCAAGACTGCCGCCTTGGCGGTGCATCACGAAGTCAATGACGCTGCCGCTGGCGTCCGTCTTCACGCTGAAAAATACCCCGTGCCCATCTTGCCCCGTGGCAATCACGATCTTGTCGCCGTCCACGTGACGCATGACCAGACTCGACCGGCTCGACTCCCGCCGGTCGAGCGCGTAGCCGTAGGACGCTGCCACCTCCCCCAGATTCAGCGTCGCCTTGAACCCCTCAAGCTCAGCGTCTTGCCCCATCTTCTTTTCCTACTGCCCGATTTTCTTTTCTGCCACTACCAAGCAGTTTTTGCACCTCAGCCGGTGTTTTCGGCAAGAGTCAAAGAGGTTGTGAGCCGTTAGGCGAACTCCGTTCATCGCTTCAATGGGTGACCGTTTCACCGTCTCGAAAGGGTAGGGCTTTGTCCGTGCTGCTTCTCAAGTTATCCACAGGCGAAGGTTTGCGCTGACCCGTGTACGCCTAAGATTTAAAATGATTTAAGAAGATTTAGGGAAATTCTCAAAATCTAAAAGTCTTTTTTTTACAATTTGTTATCTACTTATTTCACGTCGCAAGCGTAGCCCAAAAGCCGCGCAAGCGTAGCCCAAAAGCCGCGCAAGCGTAGCCCAAAAGCCGCGCAAGCGTAGCCCAAAAGCCGCGCTGACCTACCCCAAAAGCCGCGCTAATTTGTAGGCTTCTGGTTGGCCTTTCTGGTGACGTGCTTTTGCTGGCTAAGACTCGGCATGCGCTCGATGGTCACTAGGTCGCTCGTCGGGTCGATCTGCCACGCGGTGATAACTCCGGCTGTCTTGAGCAAGTCGAGGGCTTGGCGTAGCTTCTGCCGAAATGATCTTAGGGTTTTATCCTTGCTGCCGCATAACTGCCTGATTGTTTCCACCTTGTGCGGGTACTGTGTGGCGTTCCCGATAATCCAAAGATGCAGCCACTTGGCAAGTTCACTGCCCCGGCCTTTAAGCTTAATGCGCTCCTGCAAATCGAACAGCGTATAAGCGGAATCAGCATAAAGCCGCGCGAATTTTGGGTTGAGCCTATAGGCTAAATGTCGCCTGAACTGCGGCAACGTCGCTTGATCTAGTGGGGTGCTTGCGTCGTCGAGCAAGTGTCCCTCATACCGAATATTCGGCGTTGTTAATCTGACCGTGCCCCTGACCAAGCGGCTAACCTGATCGAATAGTTGTCGACGTTGCTCTTGGTGGGTCGTGCGGCCAACGCCACGCAAAACGGCATTTACTGCTTGGCAGACATCCGCGCCATAGGTCTTATGGTTTGCCATTGCGACAAGCTGTAAGAGCGTGTCGTGGTCGTCTTGGTTTAGCTGCTCTCCGGCAAATTCAACCTTTACCCCGCCCACTTCCCCGACAATCACATATTGCTTGAAATACTGCCGATCTTTCACGGCGGCAAACAAGGAACCACGGGCAAGGGAATTTGAAACGGCGCGGGTATCTTCGTCAAACGGCAAAGGAAATTGCAGAATTGCGAGGGACGGCGGCGGTTCGTTTTCTTTCTTTGCTGCAATTGACTGGCCTAGTCGTTCTATCGTTTCGGCCAGTTCCTTCGATAAGGGTTCTTGTGCGCTCATACCCTGCGCCTTTCCTTGTATAACAATATAACCCGGTTACTTGGTGTTATGCTATTGGCGGCTTGCCACGCTTCGTAAAAAGCAGATTAAGCGCCTCTCTCATCAAGGCTTGCTGGGTCGTGTCGCCCTCGGCGGCCATGACCCTAAGCTGCCTCTTTGCCGCGATGGGAACCCAAAACGGCATCGCCGTCTGTCCCGCGCGTTCGGGGCGGTCAACGCGCCCGGTCGGCGATTCTGTGGCCGTGGCGTTCGGTTTCGTGTCGTCAAAAATTGACGAGAGCTTGGCGCGGTTCTGTTTGGTCTGCGGTGTCATTTTGCTCATGCTGTGACCCTCGTTTCTGCTCTACGGGTTTTGCCGTTTTCGGAAAAACCAAGTAACCGGGTTATATTGTTATATAGCGCGTCGATTTCGTCGGCGGCCTTGCCGTCCGGTTCGTACTCGTGAACGCTGCGGCCATCTATGACGGCATGAGCTAGGGCCGCGTACTGGTGGACAACCTCGGCAAGCACGGCAACCCCGGAGTTGTTCATAAGGGCGGTTCGCGCTTCGGCGGCAATCCTGAATCCATGCGGCGCGGCATTCAGGACAATGGCAAAAGGAGTGCGAGTCTGCTGAACGGTCGCAACGGTGGGAGCAACGGCTTTGAGGTCAAACCGGGCAGGGCGGCAAGGGATTAATACAAAATCGGCAAGTTGTGCGGCTATCGCTGCCTCTGCATTGGCGTGGGGCGATGTGTCGATAATGGCTAGATCAATATCGGCGGCGGCGGCTTTGTGCAGATTGGCGGCCAGCGCGGCGGCTGTTGATTTAACCCCGGCCAGCTTGTCGTCGTCTGGGCGACTTTCGTTCCAGTCGTAGGCGCTGCCTTGTGGGTCAATGTCGATCAACGCCACACGAAGGCCGCGCAGGAACGCACACACGGCGAGGTGAACGGCCAACGTGGTTTTGCCGCTTCCGCCTTTCTGAGAAACAATCGCAAGTTTTTTCATGCCCTTGCCACATTCGCACAATATAACCGGGTGACTGCGTGTTATACACACAGCCGCGATTCGGGGCAAGCGCAAAGCGGGGCGCTCCGTGAGAAAGAAGCCGCCCCCGTTCAACGGTGCCGCCAGTCCCACGGCGGCACGGGGCCAGAGTCGCGCCATAGGCCGCGCCGGGCCGCCCTCGCGGCATCCCCGGCGGCGGCGATCCGCACCCTTGATTACATCAAGCTTTCAATATCCCGCGATCCATGCAGAACGCGGACAATATCAATGCCGCCATCAAGCGGGAAATAGAAGATCAGGTAATTCCCCACGGGCTGGCTGCGCAAGCCGGGTTTAAGGTCGTTCCGGCTTGTTCCGATTTGCGGGAAATCGGACAGCGCCAAACATCTTTCTTCTATGCGATCAAGAAATCTGTCCGCGTTTTGCGGGCTGTCCTGCGCGATATACCACCAAATTTCTTCAAGGTCGTTTTCGGCTTCGGGTCGCTTCGATACACGCGGCATCGGCCATTCATCCTTCCCTTTGCTGCGCGGCAAGCCGCTGGCGGCCACGCGCCTTGATCTGCTCAATATCCAAAGGCGTTGCCGGGCCGCTGTCTATTCCTTTTTGAATTTCGCGCCGTAATTCCTCAAGCCGCAGCTCGCGCAGTTGGTCGCGTTCTTCCAAAAGGCGCAACGCTTCCCGCATGACTTCGCTTGCCGAATTGTAAAGGCCGCTCTCGACCTTGCCTTGCACCAGTTTTTCAAGGTGAGGGGTCAATGAAATGTTCATGGCCTTGCTTCCTCCGCTTCGGCTGCAAATAACGAACTTTAGCAATGTTTGTTATTTATAGATCACTCCTATGCAAAAATCCATCAAAACAATGGCAAGCCCCCTGTGCCATAAATCAAGAGTTTTGACACACCTTTCCGCCCCCGATAAATCAACGGCTTGCCTGTGCCATAAATCAGGGACACAATGGGGATATGGATATAGGCTACGCGCGGGTTTCGACCGGCGACCAGAACCCGGACTTGCAGCTTGCCGCCCTCAAGGTGGCGGGGTGCGTCCGCGTCTTCACCGACACCGCTACCGGGGCGCATGTAAGGCGGCCTGAGCTGACCCGATGCCTCAAGGCGCTGGGGGAGGGCGACACGCTCACGGTCTGGAAGCTCGACCGGCTGGGCCGGTCGCTGCGTGACCTGATCGGCCTCTTGGACGATCTCAAGGCGCGGGGCGTGGCCTTCCGGTCGCTGACGGAAGCCCTCGACACCACGACACCCACGGGCCGCGCCATGTGGCAAATGGTCGGGATACTGGCGGAACTGGAACGCTCCTTGATTCAGGAACGGACGAAGGCGGGCCGCTCGGCGGCGGTCGCCCGTGGGGTGAAGATGGGCCGCAAGCCCCTGCTATCCCCGCAGCAGGTTGCCCATGCAAGGGCGCTGCTAGGGCAGGGGGAACCGCACGACACCGTGGCGCAATCGCTGGGCGTGTCGCGGCGGACGCTTTACAGGGCGTTGCAGGGGTAGCGTGAAGCTGGGGCGTAGTTTAGACGGGCGAGCGCTGCAAGGCGCGGCGCACTCCGTCAGGATCGCGGGCAATCACGGTTAAGTAGGCTCGCGCCGGTTGATCCGGTTCGGTGCGGCCTTGCTCCCAATCGCGCAACGTCCCAAGCGGCACATGGTAACGCGCGGCAAATTCTTCTTGCGTGAGACACAAGGCGCGACGCAACGTTTTTATTCGGGGAATGCGCCGCGCCGTTCGCAATTCGTCTTCGGCCATGGGTCGCGCGTCGGGATCGGCCACGGCTGCCGCCTCAATCTCCTCCGCCGTCATGGGGCGCATCGGCGTTGCCGCAAACGGGCGCTCGCTGCCGTCCTCCAGCACTTCAACAACGGTGCCGTCAGAACGCATTTTCGCGGTAGTAGTATTCGCTTTCATGTTTTTCTGCCCTTCTGGCCGAAATCACGCGGGTTCGATGGCCCCGCTCGGTATAGGTCACATGAAGAAGAACGCCGTCGCACATGCCCAGCAGATTAATACGCTCTTCCTCGTAATTCTCGCGGTCGTCGATCCATTCAACCGCGAAGTGATCAAGAAACGCCTTAACCGCGTGATGAAACGCTACGCCACGGTCACGCCAGTTCATGGCGGCTTTGGCATCGTCCCACTCGAAAACATCATCCTGCATAATTGTACTGATTACCAGTAGTTTTGTCAAGTTAAAGAAAGCCGCAACAAGTTCGTGCGCGAACGCGCTTTTACCGTGTTTTCACTGAGTGATAAAGGACATTATCAGAGATAGAAGCGGGGAAAGGCGACGGGCAGGACGGTTTCAGGCGAAGCGCCTTTTTCGCTAGGAAAGTGTGATTAAGTATGATAATCCTTAATCATGGAACGTGTAACGATTACTCTAACTCTCGAAATGATTGAAACCGTGCGCGGCGCGATTTCGGAAGGCGACTATGCGTCCACAAGCGAGGTCGTCCGCGACGCCCTGCGCGAGTGGCAGACCAAGCGCACGATCAGGTATCAAGAGCTGGAAGCCCTGCGGGCCAATATCCGGCAGGGGGATGCCGACATCGCGGCGGATCGGACACGCGCTTTCGACCCCGACAGGATTATCAGGAAGGGAGAAGAGCGATCAGCAGGACGCGCACCCTCCGAGTAACCGAACAAGCCGAAAACGAACTCGCTGACATTTGGGCCTTTATCGCCGCCGACAACCCGGCGGCGGCCACCCTGTTTGTGCGCAATCTGCACGAACGCTTTACCCCCCTCCTGACTTACCCAGAACTCGGCCCCCGCCGGGACAACCTCTCTCCCGGTCTGCGCGTTCAGTTCTTCCGCGACTACGCCTTTTATTACCGCTTCACGGATTCCGAAATCATCGTCCTCCATGTAGCGCACGGAACGCGGGACGCGGCGGCGCTGATCGCCCATGACGAGGAATAGTCGTCCCCATAGGGCGGCAGAAAGAACAGCACGCTGTGCGCGTTGTTGACTATTGGAAATGCGTGTAATCGGATCGACCCTGCGGATCAACGAACACCGTTGCCCATCGCCAATCTTGGCCCGTGCAACTGGAGCATGGCACCTTATCCAGCGAAAACACATAATCACCCGCAGCGGTGACTTCGAAATAGCTGAGCATGGTGCTTGCTTTGTTGTCGATTTGTATGCTGCAACGCGCTTTCGATCCCGCAATAAAGTTATCGAAATGTTTTTCCTCGTTACCGGCAAGCCTGAGGAAATTCACATAATCGCCCTTATCGAGAATCGAGCAACTTAGCCAGTTGCTCGCCTTGTTCTTGAACGACACGCCTATGTTGCCCTTTTCGGGTTGCTCCAGTCCTTTGAGGAAATCCGCAACTGTTTTCGTTGGCCCCGCTATTGACCCATGTCCAATTCCTTTGGAAACATGCTCAATTCCCAGAGTGGCTAGATTCCCAAGAAGCACAGCGGCGAAAACAATAAAAAATAACTTCGTGGCTGTCACGGGTGGCATGTACGCATTGCTCCCACATTTTACCCAAGAACAAGATTGAGTTTGCTGCCATTATTGCCCGCTTCTCGCCCCCTCGGTCGCTCGCGGGTGTTGTACCGCCCCGCAACCTGCTTCATCTCCCCGATCCGCGATGTGACACGCGTCTCAGTCTGGAGACTTCGGCACGTCGCGAGCGGCGGGCGGCCCCGGCCAAAGCGGCTTGGTTGGTTGGCGCAGGTGGGCGACGTAGATGGCGCGGGTGAGGCGGTCGTAGTCGTCAAAGCTTAGGACGCGGGACAGGCGCAGCAGGAACCGCCCCAGCCTTTCCGGCGTGACCACGCAAGCCGTGCCCCCCGCCTGAAAGCGGGCCGGGTGGACATAGGCCACCGGCTCTTGCTCCGCGATCCTCAAGAACTCCCGCTGCGTCCTGCTCCTGCCATAGCGCATCCCGCGCCCTTTCCATTTTTCTTGATCATCGTTCTAGGCACAACCAGCTTCGTAAACTCAGGGTCGGGATAGATGAACAAACTAGCCACGCGCAGACACAAGGCGCGACGGGCGCGGAAACCATTCACCTGCCGCAGCATGCCAAGATAGCTGTTGAGCGAGCCGCCAAGCGAGGACAGCGCTTTTTCATCCACCGGCCCGCCCTTGTGTTCCCATTTCCTGATTTTTCCTTTGGCGCTGGCAATGGTGCTTTGCCGTAGGTAGGTCCGGCCCGGCTTGATGATAAAACCGACAAACGCGAAGCCTTGATGCACGGGGCGAATGCTTTTTTTGTTGGGATGAAAGCGCAAACCCAGCTTCCCGCGCAAAAGGGCGTCCATGGAATCATATTTTTCGTTGAGCGCATGGGCGCTTTCCGCGAAAACAACGATGTCGTCCATATAGCGCCCGTAATAGTTCGCCTTAAGCGCGTGTTTCGCATATTGATCGAGTTCGTTCAGATACAAATTCGAGAAGAATTGACTGGTGAGGTTTCCAATCGGGAGCCCAAGACCTTTCGGAGCCTGCATCAGGCTTTTGTGCCTCGGCACCCGGTCAAACAACGCTTGCGACGATTGCAGGATGGCCGTAGGGCGTGGATTGTGGAACACGACTTGCCGGATAAGGCCCCGCATCCAGTTTTCGGAAACGCGCTTCTCGACTATTTCGATAAGCGTGTTCTGATTAATGCTGGTGAAAAAATTACTCACGTCCGCTTTCAAAACGAAGGCGGGACGGTTCCCGTTACGGGTGACGGAACGCGCAAAGCCGGACACGCGGCGGCAAGCGTCATGAAGCCCGCGCCCCGGAATGCACGCGTAGGTGTCCCGGATAAACCGGGCATAGAAGCGATCCTTGATCGCGTTGTAAATCAGGTGATGCACGATCCGGTCGCGAAAGCTGGCGGCCCATACTTCCCTAACCTTCGGATGCGTCACCACGAACGCGATGCTAGGGCCGATTGTATAAGTTTCGTCCCGTAGCTCGCGCCATAACGCGACAAGGTTTCGTTCAAGGTTGACCTCGAAATCCAATTGGGACGGCGCGTTTCTTTTGTGGCGGCGGCAATCGAAATAGGCGTCAAAGACGGCTTCGAGCGTCAACGCGGCAGGCGGTGGGGCGGCAGGGGGTGGGGAGGAAGTCTCATCACCGGGCACACCTGACCGACAAGAAATTGTTCTTGTTGTTGTTGTTCTGGTTGCCGTCACTGAACCTCTGATTCCACGCATTATTGTTGTTGTTCTCAGAGGAAGACCAGTAGAGTTAGATAGCGAACTCATGAACGCCCGCCGCGAATGTTCGCAAAAGGCGACTTCAGCGACTCCTTCGCCTCAACTTTGGTGGGTCCTAAAGGGCCAACCGCCGCTATCCGAGATGAATGCGCACCCCAAGTCAAGCCGTGGCTCCGACCTGTTCCGGCTTCTTCCTCCCCAAACTCTTTTGCCAGCCTTGCGCCTGACGCGCAAGGCTGTCGGTCATTTCGGCCAATCCCGCGTAATGGCCCCGCGACAGAACGCGCAAATCATGGGACAGGCGCAGCATGACTTCGATAAGCTGAAGCCGCTCCAGAATGGCGGCGATGTAGGGGGCGCGGTCTTCGGTGCTGTTGGCGCGATAGATATAAAGCACGAGGTCAATCACTTCGTCCTTGAGCTTTTGCCCCAACGTGTATTTGTACTCGCGTGGAAAATCCTTGGTTGCAATCATAATCCGCAAAAGCAGGTCATAGGTTCCCTTGTAAATCGGAAGATGCTTGTATTGCGCCATGCCTTACCCTGTTTCCTGAAAAATTTCCCGCGCCCCGCTGCGCGGGAACTCAAGAAAGAAAATAGTTAAATGATTAAATGTTTCATCTCCGGGCACACCTGACCGACAAGAAAACGTTCTTGAAGGTGTTGGTCTGGTTGCCGTCACTGAACCTCTGATACCACGCATTATTGTTGCTGCCCTCAGAGGAAGACCAGTAGAGTCCGGGGTAGCCGCCGCTGACAACGGTGCTGCCATCCGTCACATCGAAGTGGCCGATGGCCGCCGCGTTGGTATAAAGAATGTTTAGCTCATTCTTCGCGGGCAAATACCAATCGCTGTTGCCGTAGGCCGTAAGATTCTCGCAATAGCTCGCGGCCTTGTAGGTGCTTCCGGCGTCCGCCAAGACGGCCAGCCCCGCCGTGTTGTCCTTGCCGGTGACAGCGGATGTGTAGCCGGTGTCGGTCCAATTGCCGGTGCCGTTATTCCACGTCACGAGGCCATCGGTGCGCGAGCTGTAGGTTGTGCTGCATGTGCTGCCCGAGCCTGACCACAGGCCCGAAGCGCAGACCGTACAGGCCGAACCGTTCCAATACTGGCCCGCGTCGCATTGGGTCGTGTACATCGGCACGGTGCCGTCGGGCGAAAATCCGGCGTAGATCGTACCGTCCGGGCAGGCTTGCCCGACGGTGATGCCCACCTGACAGCCGTTGGTAGTCGTGACCGTCCATGTCCCAGAGGTCGTGCTGCCGACGGTCACGCTGGCCGTCGTCGCGGCGCCAAGCCCGGCACTCGCGAGCTGGCGAATGGCAATCGTGTCGCCGTTGACAAAGCCGCTCATCGAGATTCCGCCCCACACCCCGTTGCGGGCAATGGATGTACAGCCGGTGCCACAAGTCGCCGTCCATGGGCCGGTGCCGGACAGCGCCACCGCGTTGCTGGTCGCGGTTTGCGCTGTGCTGACGTTCGTTTGGTTGGTGAAGGTGATGGCGGCGGGGGTGGTGCTGCCGCCCAACGCGATCCAGCTCGTGCCGTTGCAATATTCAAACGTGTTGTTCGGCGAAGCCGCTGTGCCCGTCCATTGCAGCATGCCCGATAGACCCGCGTTGCAGGTCTGACTGGTCGATGCGCCTAACTGATAGGCCGGGCGTTGCCATGTGCTGCTGCCGCTGGGGCACAGGCTTGACTGCTCCCAAGAAGAGAAATCAGGCCCGGTGCAAGCTGTGCCGGTGGTGCGAATCTGCTGCGCCCGTACCGGATGCGCCATAACGAACGGCAACACCGCGAACGCGACGAGAACGGTTAAGGCGTGGCGCGGGAACCATTTCATGGTTGGCGCGAGGGCCAGCATTCCCGCCCGGTCATTTCATAGTGCCAAAAAGGAGGCACGCCCACATTGCCGCCCGTGCCACAAACGCAAATCGCCCCGCCCACATGCAAAGCTATCGTGCCCTCATGGGCGGCGTCGCAGGGCGCGGGGCTTTCGCTGTTCAATTTCAGTTGAATGAAAGGAAGCGCAGCGGGAAGCTCTTGCGAAAAGGCCGTGCCCTCCTGCGGAAGGGCGTCGCGCGATTG
>CAIQVS010000397.1 GCA_903875345.1 uncultured Pseudomonadota bacterium
CGCTCTTATCATCGGCGGCGGTCTAGCCTGGTGGAGCGGTAAAAAAGTCGCCATGACCGCCATGCCGCAGATGGTCGCGCTCTATAACGGTATGGGCGGCGGCGCTGCCGGTGCAATTGCCGCTATAGAATTGTTTGGCAATAAGACTCAGGGCGTAACCCAGCTTATTGTGGCCCTTCTGGGTGCGTTGATCGGTGCCGTGTCGTTATCCGGTTCACTTATTGCCTGGGCCAAGCTTGATGGAGTCCTTAAAAAGCCATTGCGAGTAAGAGGCCAGCAAGCCTTCAACGGTCTCGTGATGCTTCTAACCTTCGCCGTCGGCGGTTATATAGTTTTTGTAGCTCAAAATGGCGCAGCGCCCATGCTGCCTATGCCGGAGTTGCTTTATCTGTTTTTTGGATGCGCGCTGGTCTTCGGTATCTTGATGACATTGCCTATCGGCGGGGCCGATATGCCTGTTGTTATTTCAGTCTTCAACGCCTTCACCGGCCTCGCGGTTGGGCTTGAAGGGTTCGTGCTGCAAAATCCTGCGCTGATGATTGCCGGTATGGTGGTCGGCGCCGCAGGTATGCTGCTGACAATCTTGATGGCCAAGGCCATGAACCGCTCGATCAGCAATGTTCTTTTTACTAATTTTGGCGTCATCGCAAAGCACAAACACACGGATATGAAAGGCAGTCTCAAGCCGGTCGAAGCAAGCGATGCCGGTATCTTCATGCGCTATGCGGCCTCGGTCATCATCGTGCCAGGTTATGGCCTTGCCGTCGCGCAGGGGCAGCAAAAGCTTTATGAGTTTGTGAAACTGCTGCAAGCGGCAGGCGTCAAAGTCCGGTTCGCCATTCATCCAGTTGCAGGACGCATGCCGGGGCAAATGGATGTGCTGCTCGCCGAGGCCGGAGTGCCTTACGACCTTATTTTCCAGCTTGACGACATCAACGATGATTTTGTTAACACGGATGTCGCGCTGGTTATCGGTGCCAACGATGTGGTGAACCCGGCGGCGCGTACCGACAAATCCTCGCCTATCTTCGGCATGCCCATTCTCAATGCCGATAAAGCAAAGAAGGTCTATGTCGTCAAACGCGGCAATGGCAAAGGCTATGCCGGAATCGAAAATGAACTGTTCTATGGTGATAACTGCAACATGGTCTACGGCGATGCCCAAGCCGTGTTGATAAAAATGATCGAGGCCGTGAGAGGGTTGGGATTATCTGCTGCCGCTTAACGAAACATTGTGCCCTGTGGCACCAACTAATCCAATAAGAGGAGTTATCTATGCCTCATGATCACTATCAAATTGTCCTTATCGTTGGTAGTTTGCGCCGCGATTCTCTGAACCGTAAACTCGCTAATGCCATTACAAAATTGGCTCCAGCTGGGTTTTCATTCAAGGAAATCAATATTGGAGATTTGCCGCTCTATAATCAGGACGAGGATGCCCATCCGGCTGATGCCGTTAAACGCATCAAAGCCGAAATTAAGGCCGCACATGGACTTTTATTTGTTACTGCCGAATATAATCGATCAATTCCCGGCGTGCTCAAGAACGCGATTGACCATGCTTCGCGACCTTATGGCCAAAGCGCTTGGACAGGCAAGCCCGCCGGAATAATAGGCATATCGGTTGGTGCGAGCGGGACATCGATGGCGCAGCAGCATTTGCGCAATGTTCTCGCATATCTGGATGTTCCAACTCTTGGACAACCTGAAGCCTTCCTTCAGGCTAAGGATGGTTTGTTCGATCATGATGGCCAGATAGGTTCCGACAGCAAACAATTTCTGCAGTCCTGGATGGATCGTTATGTGGGCTGGGTAAAACAGCACGCCGGATAATATCGCGTATGCAAACAATACAAAAAAAGGAATACACCATGTCAAAGAAGACGAAGGCCGCTGTTGTCGTACAATTTGGAAAGCCGTTTCTGCATATTCAAGTTACGACCGATACCAATATCCAAGGGCATGAAGAACTCATCCAATGGGTTGAGACGGAAACAAGGCATGCTCTCAGCCGCTTTGCGCATCAAATCATGAGCGTGGAAGTCCATTTTACAGACGAGAATGGCCATAAACACGGAAGCGGGGACAAACGTTGTCTGATGGAAGCTCGCTGTTCCGGCCGCTCGCCGGTCGCCGCAAGTAATGAGAGCGCGACAGTCACAGACGCTTTTCATGGCGCCGTCAAAAAACTGCAACACCTGCTCAATTCCAGTTTGGACAAGGCAAAAACCCACAAGGGCGGCAAAACAATCCGTCATGAAAATCCTGACGAGCGTGAAGAAATAAATACCGAGCGTCTATAAGCAGCACATAGTCCGAAATTGGTTACCCCATCAACAACCCCTCTAAGGAGACCTCTGATGTCAAAAAAAATGCAAGCCGCCGTTGTTATGCAATTCGGCAAACCGTTAGTGCTTCAGGAATGGGATATCCCCACTGTTGCGGCGGGACAAATCTTGGTCAAAACAGAAGCATGTGGGGTATGCCATACCGATCTTCATGCGGCGCGCGGTGATTGGCCTCTGAAACCTACGCCTCCCTTCATTCCTGGCCATGAAGGTATCGGCCTTGTTGTCGCTGTTGGATCTGGCGTGACTATCGTCAAAGAAGGCGACCGTGTCGGCGTTCCATGGCTTTACTCAGCCTGTGGCCATTGTGAATATTGTTTGAAAGCCGAGGAAACCGTTTGCGCCGAAGCGCAATTTGGCGGCTACACCAAGAACGGTGGCTTTGCCGAATACATCCTTGCTGACCCGGACTACGTTGCTCATATACCTAAAGGACTCGCAGCCAAGGAAGCGGCGCCACTCATCTGTGCCGGCATTACAACCTACAAAGGAATTATAGAGACGAAAGCCAGACCGGGTGAATGGATCGCGATTTCAGGCATTGGTGGACTCGGGCATCTCGCCGTTCAATATGCTAAAGCCATGGGTCTGCGTATCGCCGCGATTGATATCGATGATGGCAAGCTCGATCATGCCAAACGCCTCGGTGCTGATCTGACGATCAATGCTAAGAAGGGTGATCCATCGGAGGTTCTGAAGAAAGAAATAGGCGGCGGCGCCCATGGTGTTCTCATCACGGCACCATCGCTGCCGGCCTTTAAACAAGGTGTGGCCATGACCCGCAAGCGCGGCACATGCGTTCTGGTTGGCTTGCCACCCGGTGAGTTTCCGGTGCCGCTCTTCGATGTTGTGGCAAATTGTATCACCATTCGCGGATCGTTCGTCGGCACGCGTGGTGATATGGCCGAGGCGCTTGCCTTCGCAGTCGATGGTAAAGTCAAAGCCGATATTGAATTACAGCCCCTGTCGGCAATCAACAAAATCTTCGAAAGACTTGAGCACGGCGATGTGCCTTCACGCGTGGTGCTCGATTTTTCGAGCAAATGATCAAGTTCATGAGTCACATCCGATATAGCTCTTATGAAACATCATCATGATAGCCATTCAGACGATTGCTGCAAACACCACGTCGTCCATGACCGTGTTGAGCCTAATAGTCCTTTCTGGCAGACAGTGGCACACGCGACGCTTCATTGCTTAACCGGCTGCGTGATCGGTGAACTGCTGGGCTTGATGATAGGCGTCAGCCTTGGCCTGCATCCCTATGTATCTATGGCCTTAAGCACCATGCTTGCATATATCAGTGGATTCTCGCTGACGATTTTTCCGCTGATGCGTAGTACGGGTCTTACATTGAGTTCCGCTTTTCAGGCAATTTGGGTAGGCGAGGTTATTTCAATCGGCGTTATGGAACTGATTATGAATGCCATCGATTATCATATGGGTGGAATACGAACAGGTTCGATTAGTAATCTTTTGTTTTGGGAAGCGCTCGCGGTCGCCGTGCCTGCTGGCTACATTGCTGCATTTCCCGTGAATGCTTGGCTCATCAAGCGGGAACTTAAAAAGTGCCATTAAGATAAGAGAACCTTAGAACTAACCCATTTGATGAATGTCAAATAGGCGTTACTGAATAAGAGTAAGCCTCAATGCGGAGGCCGTTCGTTAGCGGCTCAACGAGCCAAGAGAGGCCTTCAATGTATAAAGCAGTTTCTTATCTTGGACCCGAATTCAACGATTTTCTCTACGCGCCGGTTGGCGTGGAGAAGAACGGAATGCAGCTTAGTGTCCTTTCGGCTTTGGCGCGGCAAAATGTTGACCCGTGGCAGGAAGCTGCTCAATTAACCGGGCTGCCGGAGAAAACGGCGATCCAGAGATTAATGTCGTTGATCCCGGCGCTCTCCGATGGAACATCAGTAAATTCGGATTGCGATACAAATGCTGTTCGGCTGGTCGCGCTCTTGCCACGCCATGCCAGTTCCGGAATCCCGTCGCGCAAAACGTTGTCTAATGCCGATGCGATCAAAGGTTTCTCGGGCGTTTTATTATATGTCGTGTTTGTGCTCTTCGCGTTAGGGACTCAATGGATCTCGGCAAACCATCAACCCCAGGTCGATAACACCCAAGGTGCTGACTTACCGCGCGGTCTTCCCGCAGATGCGGTCGTTAAGCTCAACCCAGCGACGATCAAGCAAGCCGGAGCAAGCACGGTCACGCTCAATTCTCCTGGTGTGATAAATGCCCATTAAACTTATACCGAGGGAAAGAACGCCATGTCCTACCTGACAACTTTTACCATTCTGCCGGTTGTCTTCATCGCCTTCATTACTCTGGCCGCTGCCGTGAGAATTCTGCGCCAATATGAGCGCGCCGTGGTTTTTACGCTAGGTCGTTTTCAGAAGGTCAAAGGCCCGGGGCTTGTGCTGCTGTTCCCCTTCATTCAGGAAATGGTACGCGTGGATTTGCGCATCCAGGTTATTGAAATACCGACCCAGGATGTAATTTCCAAAGACAATGTATCGATGAAAGTCGATGCTGTACTTTACTTCAACGTCGTCAATCCGGAACGAGCCATCATCCAGGTTCAGCACTATCTTCCTGCAACCAACATGCTCGCGCAGACGACCCTGCGCGCCGTGCTGGGGCAGCATGATCTTGACGACATGCTGTCGGAACGAAAGAAGCTCAGCATTGATGTCCAGAGCATTCTTGATGCCCAAACTGAAACCTGGGGGATCAAAGTAAGCAATGTCGAGATCAGAACCGTCGAGCTTACGGAAAACATGATCCGAGCGATTGCCAAGCAAGCTGAGGCAGAACGCGATCGCCGCGCCAAGATCATCCATGCCGAAGCTGAATTTCAGGCTTCGCAAACCCTCGTTAACGCGGCTAAGATTCTCTCCAGTATTCCCGCTGCAATGCAATTACGTTATTTGCAAACGCTAACAGAGATCGGCGGCGAGCATAATTCTACCATCGTCTTTCCAATGCCGATCGATATCATCAAGCCATTCCTCGAACTTATGGAAAGAAGCGGCAAGGCAACCAGCGCTAATGGCGCTGTTCATGTCCCACTTGCGCAGGATGTGGCTGTTCCCATTCGTTCATGAATTCAGGAATAAAGAAAAACAATCACGGAAAAGTGCCAAAGCTTGCAATCGGCCAACGCAATTGGCGACACATACACCACTCACCTTTATTCTGGATCGGCGTTTTTCTGTTTTTAGCGGCAAGCGCAATCTATGTGTTGTCCGACAATCTCTCGTGGCAACCGCATCTCCAATAATAAGCCGCCCTGCATTACAGAAACATAAACCTTTTGATGAATGTCAAATCAGTGGTTCTGAAGAGTGTTACGGATAGCAGTGTCAAAAAAGCTACTGCTCCCATGCATCAGAGATCAAGGTAAAGTCTTCATGAAAACCAAATACCCTATACTCGTGATCATGCTTTTGGTCGGCACAATCGTGACCGGATCTGCACATGCTGCGGATTCCCCCGGCGAGACAAAGGCTTCCGGCCAGCCCTTCGTGCATCCTTCTGATGATGCGTCCTATTCCAATGATATGCGTGATGACGAGATGCTGGCAAAAGCCAAACCTGTCGATAGCGGAAAGGTACAGTATGTTTCTGGCGGCATTGCAGTCAGTGGTATGAGAGCTATCGATGCCGAGGAGCATGCCTATAATCTTAAGATGCTGTTTGTTGGTGGTGCAGATGGAGAATATCTCGCCGATGTCGCCGTTAACATTAAGGATAGTAAGGGTAACACTTTACTGAGCACCACTGCTGAAGGCCCTGTGCTGCTCGTCAAGATGCCACCCGGTCATTACACGGTGAGCACTAAAACTTCGAATGGAGCGATGTTGACCCGGCATGTGAAAGTCGGCGACGACCATCTTGCCTCTTATGTGCTGCGTTACCCGAACAATAGACAGTAATTGCCGAACTCAAACCTTAAAGGAAAACAAAATGTATACATCTGACACAGCCGTCGCCGTTTTTGCAGACCATCAAGCTGCGGAGACAGCCATTAAAAAACTCACCGAAAACGGCTTCAAGATGAAGAATCTCAGTGTTGTCGGCAAGGGATACCATTCGGATGAAAAGGTCGTTGGTTTTTACAATGCCGGAGACCGGATCAAGTTTTGGGGTACACGAGGCGCGTTCTGGGGCGGTCTCTGGGGCCTGTTCTTTGGCGGCCTGTTTCTGACCACGCCTTTCGGCCCTGTTGTCGCGCTTGGGTATCTTGCCACTGTACTTATCGCCGCGATTGAAAACGCTGTCGTCGTTGGCGGACTTACGGCCATTGGCGCGGCGATTTACAGTATGGGTATTCCCAAGGACAGCGTGATTCAATACGAGGCCGACGTGAAAGCCGACAGCTTTGTTGTGATGGCACATGGCACGGCAGAGGAAGTTGCTCGCGCCAAGGCGATCCTTGCTCCACTTAAACCATCACGCCTTAATGTACATGCCTATGTGAAGCCGATAGAGGTGGCGGATCATCTCATGACAACACAAGATGATCGTTTTGACCGGGCGATGACGCCTTAATCAAGATCGAGATTGTCGCTTGAGCGGAGATGCAGTGCTCTTAAAAAACTTCAAACGGTTGCTGATTTTTGTGGCCGCTATCGCTATTGTCCTTGTGGCTTATGGACTACTGACTATGAAAGAAAAGCGTAATCCAATCGGAATTACCAGCAACACTATTCGCCCAATGCCGTCCGGCGCTGATGCCGACAGCGCCCATCCATAGCGGATCAGTTTGGCTTACGTCTTCTCCGGCCGCCAGAGATCAAGTTGCTTGCCGCCCCTGAGGTATTCTTCAAAAGGATCGATGATGTCGCTCTGCTCCTCCATGCGGATGCGGGTGCGTGCCGACGGCGTTAATCCGAACTCGCTTTCGATCTGCGCCATCTGGTTCATGCACCTGTTGGCCACCGCCAGAAACGGATTCTGAATGACAAAATCGGCGTTGGTCTTGACCACCAGGCCGCGTTTCTTGATTTCAGATTCGGCATCGACCCAGCGGCACCACGCAGTGGCGTAACGGGCAAGCGCTCCGGCATCAAGTTCGGTCATGACGCCGCGGCGCACCAGCATTTCCGCCGTGCTTGTGAACTTGGCTTTCTCCTGTTCGGTGAGGTGCGGCGGCGGTTCCGGCACGACAAGGGGTGGCTTCGGTTCGTTCGGGTTCAAACGATGCGGTCGGGCAGTACCCTTGACCAGTTTGATATGTGTTGGCAGCGGCGGTCGTCCCATCATGATCGTTACTCCTGAAACAGTTTATCGGTGCCTTCATTATTCTTGCGTCGATTGCATTCGTGGGGAATTGAAAATGCAACCGAACAGATTCGAAATTAACTGACTCCCCCCATCTACTTTTGGCCACGGATGCGTGAAACCCCAAACCGCTCGCATCATCGAATTGGTTTTGGAATTAAACCCCCCGCCGGTCATGGACGTGGTGGTGACACCCGCGATGAATTGCGTGGAAGTTGCCGGGATGATCAGAGCATCCGTGCCGCTTCTTGATCGGATGGCACGGTGTTGGTGACGGGCTAGCTGGCCGTACATGCGGAAGAGGCCATCACAAGCGAGTTCTTTCGGTCGCTGGGCGGGGGATGTTTAGATCGCGTTTTTTGAGGAAAAAAACATAAAAGCCGCTGCAGGATTCTGTAGCGGCTTTTTTGACGCTCTTATTACGAGCTTGACTCGAAAATACTAAAATACATGGGTTCGTCAAGAGTCGTTTTTCAATTATTCGTTTTCCATAGATCAACCAGTTTTTCGAGGCCGCGGCGGAAGGTCTCGAAGCGGTAGCTGTTTCCCGCCGTGTCGTCCAGTCCGCAGATCGCTTCGACTACCATCCATTGCGGCTGACTTAAAACATCATGGGCCTCATCGATTAACTTTTTGCTATGCGGCACCGCCAGCATGGCCATCTCGGCATCGGCGCGGCCTCCCTGGACATCGTCATCGACCTTGATGTCGAGAACGTAGCGCATGTAAGCTTTTCGGAAAATCATTCCGGCGTCATATTCCGGTACGCTTAACTGCCCCCGGTAAAGGTAAATATCCAGATGACATTCGATTTTTGCCTTATGTCTTTTCAGAATCGAATTTCCCCGAAGATCGCGGTCGACCACCTCCGTGATCAGGCCGCCTAACTGTCTTCGCCTCTCCATAGTCGCGCGCTCCCAGCAACGGGCTGGAAGGGCTTTCTTTTTGTAATGGCGCTTTGCTTTAGCCATGGGTCAACTCCATGCCAGCAAGAAACTCTGCTCCAATCCCGCCCCAGTCCTGATTGTTCCATATAAGCATTTCTTTTCCTTTAGTAATTATAATATAGGGACTCAGGGTCATACACATGTGCGCTGCATGCGCGTGCGCACGCGCGCGCGTGTACAAAGCAAAAAACGCGAGTGCCGGTTTTCGCAAGACGGTTTCCTGCTTGCAGATCAATTTGATAGGCGGGTCAAAAAATTCGGGGCCGAACATGGGACTCCTCCGGGTCAGACTTTCCCGGGTCAGGGGCAAAACAGTTAAAAAGCCGGGAAAAATGCATATCACGGGGGGCGCGGGGGGTCAGCTTCGGCGTCGGCATCGAGCGACGGCAGCAGATCGGGCGGGATGAGGAGACCACGGATTTTACTGCCGCTCACACGCACCGGATAGGGCGCGGATTTCACGCCAGGCAGTCTCTGCATCGAATGCTTCCATCCTCCGGCCCATGCCTTGCCGTAATAAACGCGCTCCAATTGGCCGTTCCTGTGAGGGACAAACAGGCTACCATCGGACATGAGACGCAGCCCCAAACTGTCCAGTTCCGTATTAAACGTGCCTGGCGATTGGCGTTCTCTGGCGATGATCTGACCAATGGTCAAACGGCGGCCATCGCGCAAAGAGTCGCACGGCGTATCGTACATATGGCGCAAACATGATTGGCCATCGCTGCTCTCAATGTCCTCGGCAAAAACATTCCTGAGCCGACTGCTCAGAGCGTTGAATAGCTCCGGCTCATCCGGCGGC
>CAIQVS010000398.1 GCA_903875345.1 uncultured Pseudomonadota bacterium
GACCACTATGGTCTTCAAGCCAACCGCATTATTCCCATCGCGGAAGGCGTTGAAGACAGCGTTTTCCGGCTGGATGTGGGGCATAACGATGCCGTGTTTCTGCGCCTTTTTGAGCGCACAGAACCATTCGGCCCGTTGATGATTGCCTCAAGTTTGGCGCAGGCAGGTCTTCCAACCTGTCCTCCGATTAAGGATAAAGATGGAAACGTCTTTTCCACGCTTAAAGGAAAACCGGCAGCCTTGTCTCCATGGATAGACGGATCCTGGGTCGCATCACCGAACCTTGAGCAGATCGCTGCGATTGGCTCCTTCATGGGACGCATTGCCCGTGTCGGCACCGAATATTGCGATGGCTGGCATCGGGACAATCCTCGTGGTTGGGAATGGTTCTCGGAAACGACAAACAAGTTGCTTCCGGTGCTTCCCTCTCAACAGGCGAAAGAGCTAAAGGAAGAGACCGAAGCGCAAATTGCTTTCTGGGGCAACATTGACAGAAACGAAGTCAAGCACGGCCCCATCCATGCCGATTTGTTCCGCAACAACGTCATGTTCCGCAAGGATGGCAAGCTGGCTGCCGTAATCGACTGGGGCTTTTGCGCCAGTGATTATCCGTTGATCTATGACCTTGCCATAGTCGCCAATGACTGGTGCCTGAAGGACGGCGGCCATGTTCTCGATGATGTCAGGCTGAGCGTGCTCATGTCTGCGCGCAAAGAAATATGTCCCTTGACCGCAGCGGAAGAAAAATCTTGGGGAATGGCACTCAGGCTTGCGGCTTTACGATTTTATTTATCACGCCAGCATGACGCCTCATTCCCTCGCGATGAGGCTGGCAAAACACTGGATCCACAACATTTCTACAAAATTCTAGCTGCACATAAGGCGGCAGACACGGGGACGAAGAATTGCACAAGGCCTCATTTTCAAAAGCCTGCAGGCAAAGGGCAAACACCGGAATGCTTGTGATTTTTTGGGATTTTTATGGAGAAAATTATGTTGGAATCAGTTTTGCTGAATAATTTTGATCAGGACTTGGCCTCTCTTCTTGGAGAGTCTGATCACGCTGGCTTCATTTCAAACAGTCTGGGCGGGATGTCAGGCGCCGAGATTGTGGATGTTTTCGGCTCTGTGACAGCTTCCAATTACGGAGAAGATCAGGAACTGAAAGCCAGCCCATCGTACCGTGAAGATACCCGCAAAATACTTGCCCGCGTGCGGCGTGTCGATTTTCTGCTTGCGGCCATCAACCACGATGTTTCCGTTCTCGCTTCTGACAGCCGTATCGAAGAGGGTTTTAAGGAAACCCTAGAGAGCAAAATTGACACGGTAGCTTTTCGTTCGCGCCTTTCGGACGCTGGATTGCAGAAAACCTTATCTGATGTCCTTGAAGAATGCGCTGCCAATGAGGAGCGTCAGAGCCAGGTTGAAAAGAAGAACACCAAAAATCCGCTACACAGACTGAGAAGCCGCATCTTCGAATTTTCTCAGCATGCTCATTACTTTGCCAAGAACAAGGACGATGAAGTGCCATCTCTGCTTCTTGATCTGGAGGCACAAAAGCATGTTGTTTCCAGCCAGAGCGATCTGGCGGATCGCCGCCTCTCTTTCGCCCGCAGATTGGCCGGAACTGGCCTGTTCGGGCTTGAGGATATTGCCCGTGAGGCGCTTGGAGGGGCTGAGTTCATTGATGGGCTGAAAAAGAATTTTCACGAAATCGCCCAGAACAACCGCCGCGATCATGGCGATGATTACCGCGAGTTTTACATTCGTTTCGGAACGAAACACTTCAAGCGTCTCGTCGCTGGAACGCTGGGATCAGTCCTGTTCTCATATGACGGGATCAAGAATCCGGAAACATGGACGTCCGAAGACGCAAAACGGGTCTCCGGCTATGTTTACTCAAGGTATCAGCTCGTCCATGACGTGATTGAGGGGCTGGCCAACATAAAAAAGAACCCTTTGGGGAGCAATCTGTCGAAAGAACAGACGATTGCCCTGATGTGCGAGACCCTGAGGGCCGCGATATATCCAGGCTACAAAATGGACATCCGCGTTGGCATTGGCGGTACCCACCAGTCCGATGCCCTTGTTCGCGTCGGCTCCTACGTGATGAATGCCTTGGACACCATGGCCGTTTACGAGGCAGCCAATGAAGTTTGCGTTCCATTCAAGGGGGTAAACGTTCCTTCCTTGACCTTGGTAAGCGGAAAATCTTTGGCCGAGCGGGTGAATGGATTGGATCCTGTGTCCGGCAAGGAGAATGAACAAAACTTTTTCGGGTTCATCGGCAAGTTCATCGCCTCCTATTATCCTGAACTTTCCGACAAGGTGGTCTTTGCGTCGCCAACGCAACAGGAAATCTTTGATAATGATCTTTACAAAACCCTCATAGAGGCTGCCAAGGAAATCACTGAGCACAAGAGCGGAGAAGATCAGGAGTGGTCGGAGACTCTTGAAAAAAAGAACAAAGCTGCGGCTGCGCTGACAACGCTGACAAACTTTGCTTCGAAGCGGAAACAATCCTCAGGCAACGAGGATGCGGCCAAGGAAATGGCGCTTCAATATGCCGTTGCCCACATCATGCCGCCCGTTTTTCAGAGCATTCGATTTGCCGGTGGCTTTACAGCTCCTGTCTGGAAAATCGGCGGACGCAGCGAAAAGCATTTTAACGCTTTTGGCGAAGCCCTTGTCGATCTCTTGCGCGACGACGAACGCTTCTGCTTGCCGAACGGCAATTACGGAACCTCCCTTATGGCGGGCATCTGCACGACTACAACTGTCGGCGGAAACCCACCGCCATATTACAAAGGCCCCAAGGGAAGTTTTGATCCTGGTCTTCGGGAGATAACGAAGAAAATCTCCAACGGCTCGCTCTCTGATGAGGATGCTGTCGCACGTTTCCAATCGGAGGACAGCGGCCCCGCAGAAGATATGCGCGCGCTCTTGACGCACAAGCGTGTTGGAGCCGGAAACATCAAGAAAGGCTGGAGCAACTACAAGTCATTTTTAATGACCTGCGAACATTAAACCCAATCCATAGGAGAAAAAAATGAAGCCTTCATATTACATCACAACGCCGATTTACTACGTGAATGACAGACCGCACATTGGACACGCCTACACGTCGCTTGCCTGCGACGTTCTGGCACGCTTCAAGCGTCTCGACGGATATGACGTCATGTTCCTTACCGGAACGGATGAGCATGGTCAGAAAGTCGCGCAAACAGCCGCAAAAGAAGGCATGGAGCCACAGGCTTTCACAGACAAGTATTCGCAGACCTTCCGCGATTTGCTGAAGCCGCTCAATTTATCCAATGATGATTTTATCCGCACAACGGAAGATCGCCATATCAAGGCTTGCGAAGTTCTATGGAACAAGCTGGTTGAGAAGGGTGAAATTTATCTCGGCAAATATGAGGGATGGTATGCCGTTCGTGACGAAGCCTATTATGGCGAAGATGAACTGACGGACGGGCCGAATGGCAAGAAAATCGCCCCCTCCGGCGCTGAATGCGCGTGGATGGAGGAGCCAAGCTATTTCTTCCGTCTCTCAGCGTGGGGAGACAAGTTGCTGGATTTCTATGACAAACATCCGGATTTTATCCTGCCGACTTCCCGCCGCAACGAAGTCATCAGTTTTGTTAAGGCGGGGCTGAAGGATTTGTCGGTTTCGCGCACCAGTTTCGATTGGGGCATTCCGGTTCCGAATGATCCAAAGCACGTCATGTATGTGTGGATGGATGCGCTGACGAACTACATCACCGGCGTTGGCTATCCTGACACGAAGAGCGAGTCCTATCAAAAGCGCTGGCCTGCCGATGTGCATATGGTTGGAAAAGACATCTTGCGCTTTCACACGGTTTATTGGCCAGCTTTCCTGATGGCAGCCGACCTCGAACCACCGAAGCGGGTTTTTGCCCATGGCTGGTGGACGAACAATGGGCAGAAAATCTCCAAGTCGCTCGGAAACACCATCAATCCGCTTGACCTTATTCGCACCTACGGCCTCGACCAAACGCGCTATTACATGCTGCGCAACGTAGCTTTCGGTAATGATGGAGATTTCTCACGGAAGACCATGATCGACACCATCAATGGCCATCTTGCAAACGGACTCGGAAACTTGGCACAGCGTTCCTTGTCCATGATCAGCAATAACTGCAATGGCAAGATTCCTGTTCCAGGTGCGTTGACGGAAGCCGATCAGGTTCTGCTCGACAAAGCGGCTGCGTTGCCAGGACAGGTTCGCAAGGAATTCAACGATCAGGCGTTCCATCGCGCACTTGACGCAATTTGGGATGTCGTCAATGCAAGCAATAAGTACATGGACGAACAAGCTCCGTGGATCCTGAGTAAATCTGATGCTCAGAGAATGAACACGGTGCTTTACGCTCTGGGAGAAACCATCCGCCATGTTGCCGTTGTCGCCCAGCCATTTATGCCGGATTCAATGGACAAGCTTTTGGATCAACTGGCTGTTCCCAAGGAACAACGCATGATCGAGCATCTTTCTCCTGAGCTTGCGCTGAAGCCTGGCACTGACTTGCCAGCGCCGGTTGGCATCTTCCCACGTTATGTCGACGGTACTGAGGGAGCCAAAGTTCCTCAAAAAAAAGCGGGGGCAAAAGGGAAGCCTTTTAACCTCGGCTAGAGCTTTCACGTAATTGCGCACGTGAGCGTTTTAAGGAGCCGAAAAGATTGCGCCAAGCAACACGGAGAAAAATCATGAGTGACGGAGAACATAAATTTTCTGGGGAGATATATAAGACGGTAGATCGCGGAAATGGTCGAACACGCCTGCATGTCGCCAAATACCAACCGGGGCGTACCGATAAGGAAGAAAGCAGATATGTTTTGGGGTGGTTCGAGCTTCCGTCTTCAATTGCCAAGCATGTCTACCAATGGGATCATGCAACGATCCATGCCGAAGATGCGCAGATTGGCGTGCCAGACATTCTTAAATCATTTTCCATGGCAAAGACGATAGCCGGTGGGCTTGAAATCGTAAAAACAACGCCAAGGCATATCGCCATACATCCGCAAGGACAGGAACAAGCGACTTACCTTGCTATTGATGTTTCGCGCATGACTGTAAATTTCATCGGATTGGATTGGCTTGTCCCAGCCGCCGAGATCAGTCAGGAAGGCGTCATGATTTCTTCTGGTGGAGAATTGTTCCGTCCCCATCTTAGGCATAACGCTCGTTCCACTTTGGTCAATTTGGCTACCAAAATGCGCCGGGCTTCAGAATTGGGGAAAGGGCCGAGATAGATAAGAAGCCGTTTTTTACCCGCAATTCCTCAAGGAAAACTTGATCTACGGAGCGATATTGAGTAAAGTAGCAGCGTTGGATTGATCCTCCATAAAGGATTCGCGGGATTTGACAGGAGCAGCTTGCTGCCGCGTAAACAACAGCTAAAGCGCCACGGCTTTGGTAGCTTCCGAGCTTCCGCACTGTGGTCCCTGAAGAGGTGATCGCGTTCGTGCGGAGGCTTTTTTTATAGCCCCCTCCACATAAACCGGCACCTCGACCGAACGCAGGATGCGTTCAGAGAAAGGATTCTGTTGTCCGTTTCGACGGGCGGAACGCTTGGAGGTGCTGATATGGTAATTGATGCAAAAGCCAATAAAGATGAAACGGAGTGCCGTGAGACGTCCGTTCAATCGACAGCCGCACAATTGGCGTCTGCGGCGGTCGCTTATTCTTGCAAAAAGAAAATGACGGATGTGCTTGCCAATCTTCTGACGCTTCGTCCAACGCTCAGGCCTTTGGTGGAAGCATCAAACCTCGGACAATATCTTGCGCCTGTTCTGGACTGGAAGTTCCAGCCGAGCTTGTTTCACAACGCGCAACTCTTTTTGGATCTCGTTCAGAAAGAAATCGGACAGTGTTACGGGGATGCCACCGCATCGCAGGTTGCTGAGCAGTTGAAGAGCAATTTCACCGTCGAAACCGGCGTTCATGTTTCCTTGCCTCGTCTTCATGACCGCTCCACGGTTCATTCCATACCGCTTAACAACGTCAACACGCTGACTTTTCAGTCCACGCTCTATTCGGCGGCGGCGCGTCTGGCGGCAGGTCAGGCTTTTCACATCAGCTGCTCCAGCGGCCATATTTCTCTCAGCAACATCAACAGCGGCGCTTATTTTCAGCCGGATGTCGCGCATTGCCTGCGTCTTCAGCCCAACAAGCTGGACAAGACGCCGCAGACCTTTCTGCCCCCATTGACGGTGGATGGGCTTGATAAGATTCTGCACGGGAAAAATTTATCGTCAGATGGACATAAACGCACCGAATGGCTCCGGCAAAATGTGCAAAACCATCCCGACAATTTTTCCCGCCAAATCGCAACAACACACGCTGCACTTTACAATGAAGTGCTGCCGGAAACCGTAAGGCAGATCACGTTCGATTTCGAGTTGGTTGTTCCGTCGTATCTAACGGCCTTGCTCAAGGATCCCCGATCCCTGACGCACCAACTCTTTTCGACGCTGGAAGGCCGCGATTTTCTGCGTAACGAATTTCATGACATCATAACCGCATGGAAGACGGATGTGGCGCCATTCGACGTTTTGGAAATTCGGCACGGGCATCCGCATGTCACGCATACGCCCTATCTCGGCTCTCTCTCGCCAGATAGCTTATGCGAAGCGCTGGAAAGCAAGCATATCATCCCCAAGACGGCACTTAGCTTCATCATTTTCATGCTCGAAGCCGGTCTCGCTCCCGTTGGGGGCATGCGGCAGACCCACTATGCAACCCAAATCAGGGACAAATTAGTCGGCTGGTTGCGGCACAATCGCCCAGACGATCCGCGCATTGAAGCGCTTGCCATATTGCCGACAGATCGCGCCGTTTTGACGCCTTTGTGGGGCGTTAACAGCGATTTCCCTGGGCATCCGGTCAGCTACAGGGAAGCCTTGAACGGCTGGAGGCTGTCTACCGAGGAGGCACACAAAATACTGAGCGTGTCCGGCCAATCGGCTCTGGCGGCGGGCGCCGTCCTGATGGACGACTCCTTTTTCGGGGAAGAAAACATTCCCGATGATGCGCGACAAGCCATGCTGCACGAGATCGCAGAAACAACAGACGTTCTTAAATGCGCCGGAGGATTTTATGAGCCTTGATATTGTCCGCATAGAGCTTTTTGTCGTTGAATTGCCGCTCATTCAGCCCTTTACGATCAGCGTTGGCAGTGTTCATTCGCGTAGGCTTGTTCTTGTCAAGATGACTGACCGGCAAGGCGTTATCGGGTGGGGGGAAGCCACGCCCCTTGAAGAGCCGATCTATAAGCCTGATTATTTTGGTTCGACGCTTGCCGTACTGGAACAAATTCTAGCTCCGGCGGTGCTGCGCCACGGCATTTATGAAACGCCTGAAGAACTGGATGACTCGCTTGCCTTTGTTCGTGGCCATTATTTTGCGAAGGCGGCACTATCGATTGCGGCCTACGACATAGCGGCGCAGAAGAAGAACCAAAATTTGGCCGAATATCTTGGCGCGACCAAAACGGAAATCGCGCTCTCGCACACGATAGCCATCACCAAGTCGCCGCAAGAGATGCTGGACGAGGCCGCCAAGGCCGCCGAGGAAGGCTACAAGGACATAAAACTAAAAATCGCGCCTCAGGCCGATTTGCTCTTTACCCACGCGTTGCGCCAGAAGTACCCCGACCTTCCGCTGATGGTCGATGCCAACGCTGCCTATCGTTACAACGACGACACGCTGCGCCTGTTCCGCGAAATAGACGACCTGAAATTCTTCTGCATCGAGCAACCCTTGGACTGGAACGACTTTTACGATCATTCCCGCCTGCAGAAGCAGCTTAAAACCCCCATCGCTTTGGATGAAAGCGTGGACTGCGTTCATGACTTCGAACAGGCCTTGGCGCTTCAAAGCTGCCGTCTGCTCAACATCAAAATATCGCGCGTCGGTGGGCTAACGGCAGCGAAGCGTCTTTATGACTTGAGCCGTCAGAACAATATTGGTCTGTGGATCGGCGGCATGATCGAGGGGCCTATCGGTCTGGCGTCCGTCATTGCTTTCAGCGCTTTGTCGGGGTTTAATTATCCGGCGGACTTTATTGACTCGCACTATCTCATCAAGGGCTTCTCGGACTATTTCGATGAAGCGCCGTATGCCCTTGCTGGGGGCAAACTAACACCACGATTTTCCAAGCCTGGCTTAGGGCTTGCCATAAATTATGACCGCCTCTGCCGAGACGCGGCCAATCCCGCAACACTGACTGCATGAGAGGAATGATGAAGAGAAATCCGCTTCCTCCGCACATCAGCATGCCGTTCTTGCTGAAGTTGTCGCACTTCTTCGCACGCATCCGAATGTGCTGACCTTCTGATTTTCGACAAAAACTAGAACCACAAAACAACTTCATAAGAATGAGGAGAGAATACCCATGCCTGTAATCGTAAATTCTGAAAACGCCCATCCGTTCCTGCCGTCCCTTGGGACTTTGACGGCCATAGAAAAGAGCCTCGCCGAAACACAGGAAATCCGCCCTCTAGAGATCGCCATCATCAATCTGATGGCCGAGAAGCAAACCACCGAGAGGCAATTGGCTCATTGGTTCGGTCACACGCCGCTGCAGGTTCGCCTGACCTTCGCTGCTACAGACTCGTACATCCACGATGTGCGGAACGGTCGGGAAACAGCCAACACGTCTTCCGATCACATCAAAAAGTTCTATAGCGCATGGAGCGAGATCAAGGGGAACAAGTATGACGGCCTTGTCGTAACCGGCGTCAACGCTTTGAAGGATCGTGTGGAACAGGAAGATTTTTGGCCGGAGGTTGCTAAAATTCTGGACTGGTCGACGACCAATGTCCTTTCGTCACTGTTCTTGTGTTGGGGGGCGAAGGCTGCCCTCAAACATTTTCATGACATCGATAGCGTCAAGCAGGATCAGAAAATATGGGGGGTTTATAAGCACCGCGTCGTTTCAGACAAAACCGATCTGCTCTCTGGTTTCCCTGATGTTTTCGACTTACCAGTCTCGCGCTGGAAAACGCCACTGCTTGGCGATATCGAACGTCATCCTCAATTGGAAGTTGCGGCAGCTTCCGATGAAGTTGGCCCCAACATACTGGTTGAAACGGCTCCGACCGAGGGAGCGGTGAGTCTTTTTCCAAGAAGGGTTCATGTTCTTGCCCATCCAGAATACGACACGGACACGCTGCGGAGAGAATATGTTCGAGACCAAAGGATCAATCCAAGTGGCAAGGTTCCGGCGAACTATTTTCCTGATAATGATCCGACGAGAACGCCGCTTAATACGTGGCGGCATTGCGCCCATGTCTACACAAACTGGATTCATGCGCTCTATGACGCAACGCCGTATGATTTGGCGCAAATTCCAGCCCCCCATCGGGTAAACCAAAATAGTAGAAAGGGAACAACAGGTTCGTCCTTGGACGTCCATGCTTTATAAGCGCATAGGCGAACTGCCAGTATAAAATTTGAAAGGGCTTGGTTTGATCCAAGCCCTTTCATACCGTTCAGATCAAGCAGTCGCTGCTGATTTTAGCTTCGACAGAGCGCGGATTTTAACGCGTACGCTGGCTGGCTTGGCCGCACCCTTCATCATCTCGCCTGTGGCGGGATTGCGGATCAGCGTTCCGGCCTTGCGGGCCGGAACCTTGCGCAGGCTTACTTTCAGCAAGCCTGGTAGGGTAAATTCGCCAACGCCGCGTGGATGAACCGAGCCGAGGAAAACGCCTTCCAAGGTTGCAAACACGCCAGCGGCAGTCTTGCGGGGAATGTCGTTTTGTTCGGCGATCAGATTGATCAGAGCCGATTTGGTAAGGGTTTCCTTAACGGGGCGGACGGTTGCTGCTGCGGGTTTGCCGGTTTTTGCTTTGGCCATGATGTCTCCAGATGTTGGTGGGTTGTCGAAAACAATGGTGATTCTTGCAAATCATCAACGTTGGTAGCCGTCAGATAGCCTGTTCGCAAGCGCATCTTTGCCAGTAACGGCAGCTCAAATGAGGTAAAACATGACTTATCTGCCTAGCATGATCGCCGACGTGCACGGGTTTTTGTGTCAAGCAACCCTTAGAAGATAAATAAGCCCCAAACCTATAGACCCTAATATCAGTAGAGATATGGCGGCTGCTGCCGTCACTCGCCCACCGGAAGAAGCAACCACCTTGATATCGACGCCAAGGCCAAGCGCGGCCATGGAGATGGTTGTAAAAAGGCTTGTGACTGTCGCAAGAGGGGCAAGAAAGGCATGGGGAACACAATCGAAGGAGCGTAAAACGATCATGCCTAAAAAGCCGACGATAAACCATGGCACGAGATGGTGGATGGGGGGATAGCTGGGCTTAGGGCGATCTCCGGCGGTAATGTGTGGAGCGGCCTCATCTAGTTCTTCGCGCCAACGGCTTGTGATGAGGGATAACACAAGAATAACCGGCCCCAACATCAGAACGCGAACCAGTTTTACGAGAGTCCCCATTTGCACAGCAACGGTTCCGACAGGCATCGTTGCTGCCAAAACTTGGGGAACAGCATAGACGGTCAAGCCCGCTATCGTTCCGTATTGTGTCGGAGACAGACTGAGCAACGGCACAAGAAAAGGAAGTGTCAGAACCACGACAACACCCAGCACCGCCGTAAAGGCAATCGAGGATGCAACATCTTCGCCGTCAGCCCCTATGACTGGGGCAACAGCGGCAATCGCCGAATTTCCACAAATTGAATTGCCGCAAGCAACAAGCAGCGCAAGACGCTTATGAAGGCCGAGGAGACGGCTAACACTGTAACTGGCGGCGATGGTGACGGCCACGACGACGACAATGCCAATAAAAAGCCTGACGCCAGCGTCGGCTATCATACGAAGGCTAATTGATAATCCAAGCAAGACAACGGCAATTTCCAGAAGCGTTTTCGCGGAGAAACTTATTCCCGCCATCCATTTTTTATCCGGCGTCCACAGTGAACGTACGGCAACGCCAATGAGTATGGCCAATACAAGCGCTTCAATCCAAGCGCGCCCGAAAAGGCTGGCTTCGGCAATCTCAAGAATTTTGGCAATAGCTGTAATGCCAAGGCATAAAAAAACGCCTCGCGCATTTTTCTTGATAAATTCAAGCGGATTTCGTCTGACAAAATGCGACATGCCAGCGACTATGCTTCGTCTGCATTTTTATTGGCCGCCTTGTCAGCATCCAATTCAAACCACAGCGCGTTCAGAATGGCAAAGGCGCAAGCCAAGCCAATGCCAAGGATCCAGCTAAAGTACCACATTGCTTCTTCCCCCTCAGTAAACGCTGCCGCTTTGTTCGCGGATGTAGGCTTTTGTGACTTTGCCCCGCAGAACGCTGTAAACCCAGCTTGTGTATGCCAAAACGATGGGCACAAAAACCGCAGCAACAAACGTCATAATGATGAGCGTTGTTCTGCTGGACGATGCGTCCCATACCGTGAGGCTGGCGTTCGGATTGAGCGACGAAGGCAGGATAAAAGGAAACATCGAAACGCCCACAGTCCCGATAATGCCTGCTATGGTCAAAGAGCTGCCAACAAAAGCCAGCACATGCGCGCGGCCCATCGTTGCCAAAAGCGTGACGATTGTGCCAAGCAAAGCCAGCCCCGGCACGAGCATCGAAACGGGCAGTTTCCCATAGTTTTGCATCCATACGCCGCTTTCATGCGCAACCTGCTTTAGCATCGGGTTTGATGGCCCGTGCGTGGCAATGGCGCTGGTGATGCGATACCCGTCAATGCCTGTCGCTACCCATACGCCTGCCAGGCCGAAGAGGACTAGAGCGATCAAGGAGGTTAGAAACACCGTTTTCCTCGCGCGCGCCTGTATTTCACCATCGGTCTTTATTGATAACCAAGTCGCGCCTTGAGCGAGCGTCATGACCAAACTGACCAGCCCTGCCAAGAGCGCAAAGGGATTGAGCAGACCAAGCAGCGATCCTTCGTAGCTCATGCGCATGGTGTCGTCGAAGGTAAAGGGCACGCCCTCCAGCGCATTGCCGACGGCAACGCCAAAAATCACTGGGGGCACTGCGCCGCTGACGAACAAACACCAATCCCAAAAGCTGCGCCAACCGGCACCGGGCATTTTGCTGCGGAACTTGAAGGAAACGGGCCGCAGAATCAGTGTGCACAGAACCAAAAACATGGCGAGATAGAAACCCGAAAACGCCACGGCATAGATATAGGGCCAAGCCGCGAAAATCGCGCCGCCGCCCAAAATCAGCCACACCTGATTGCCTTCCCATACGGGGCCTACCGTATTGATGATAACACGACGCTCTTCGTCGTCTTTGCCAAGGAACGGCAGAAGGGCCGCAGTACCGAAGTCGAAGCCGTCCATCACAGCAAAACCGATCAAAAGGACGCCGAGCAGTACCCACCAGATAAGCCGCAAGATTTCATAGTCGAACATATTAGATTCTCCCATTCTGGATGGCGACGTTGGGGGCTGTATTTTTCCTCATCGAACTTTCAGGTGGGCCAAGCTTCACATATTTGACCATCAGGAATAGCTCAACGATCAAAAGTGTCGAATAAAACAGAACAAAACCACCCAAAGAGACGATCACATTGCCGGTAACGGTCGATGAGGCCGACAGGAAGGTCGGCAGTACACCATCAATCGTCCAAGGCTGACGTCCCATTTCGGCGACAACCCAGCCTAGCTCCGACGATATCCATGGCAGCGGCAAGGATATGAGCGCCAGTTTCAGAAAACCTCTCTTCGCATCAAGCTTGCGTTTGCTGGCATAGTAAAAACCAAACGCAAACAAGGCGATAAAGTAGAAGCCGAGCGCGACCATGAAGCGGAAGCTCCAGAAAAGTACCGGAATGTTCGGCACGGTGTCGTTGGCTGCGGATTCGATCATGTGGTCGTCGGCGTGTGCCACATCCTCCGTATAGCGTTTCAGCAACAGCGCATAGCCAAGATCGCCTTGGTGCGCTTGAAACTGTTGAGCCAAGTCTGCGTTGCTGTTGTCGTGACGAAGATGGTCAAGCGCGTCGTAGGCCAGCATTCCGCTGCGAACGCGCCCTTTGTTCTGCTCAACGAGTTCCGCAATTCCAGGCACTTCTTGATCATAGGAGCGTGTGGCGATGAGCCCCAGAAGCCATGGCATTTTGATTTCAAAGTGCGTTGTTTTTTCCTTCGGGTCGGGAATACCGAAAAGCGTAAAGGACGCCGGAGCTTGTTCGGTGTGCCATACGGCTTCAATGGCAGCAATTTTCATTTTCTGGTTTTGGCTGGCGGTATATCCGCTTTCGTCGCCAAGAACGACGACCGACAACGCCGACGCAAGACCAAAACACACGGCAACCGTCATGGATCGTTTGGCAATTTCGATGTGACGGCCCTTCAGCAGATACCAAGCACTGATTGCCAAAATAAAAATGGAGCCGGTCACATAGCCAGCGCTTACTGTATGAACAAATTTCGCCTGCGCGACGGGGTTCAGGATAACATCGGCAAAATTGGTGACCTCCATGCGCATGGTGTCCACATTGAAATACGACCCCACCGGATTCTGCATCCATCCATTGGCGACAAGAATCCACAATGCCGAAAGATTAGCCCCTAATGCCAACATCCAAGTGCACACCAGATGCTGTACACGCGACAACTTGTCCCAGCCGAAAAAGAAGAGGCCGACAAACGTCGCTTCGAGAAAGAACGCCATTAATCCTTCGATGGCGAGAGGCGCACCAAAAATATCACCTACATAATGCGAGTAATAAGCCCAGTTGGTGCCGAACTGGAACTCCATCGTAATGCCGGTGGCAACGCCCATAGCAAAGTTGATGCCGAATAGCGTTCCCCAGAACTTGACCATATCGCGCCAGATCGTTCGTCCCGTCATGACCCAGACGCTTTCCATGATGGCCAGCAGAAGCGACATGCCGAGCGTCAACGGCACAAACAGGAAGTGATACATGGCCGTCAGCGCGAATTGCAGGCGAGACAGAGCAACGACATCCATATTAATTGACATGAGAGACCTCAGGTTTAGACAGGATTTGTTCGGACATTTTGGCGGCGTCAACATGGACGCGATAAGCTGCGCCGAAGATCGTAAAGCCAGCCAGCAAAAGGACAGCCAGCTTGAACAGCAAGATTCCGGTGATTTCTTTTCTCAGGGTAGATTTAGAAAGTTTCATTCTTTGAGTGCTATCTTCCATCGCTTGCTGACGATTCCCAGTGTTCCATAATACTGTCGCGGATGTCGATCACATAACTTATGGGCGGAATGCCTTTCACGGCAGACACCCCCAACAGAACACAAAGACTGACAGCAATCATTGGCTCCAACCTCCATCGGAACGATATGCCGCTGTTTGCCTGTGCGGCTAATTTTTGCCGCACATAATTCATAAGTGGTTTGATGTTAAGCCAGAGGTGAAAGAGCGCGGTCAGAAGGAAAAGCAGCCCAAAGGCAATATGGAAGTCACGCCAAGCCCATTTATCGAGGGACAGAAAGCTCCAGCCAAGATCGCGCGCGACCCGTCCGGATGGAGAAGCATAAAGGATAACGCCACTCGTGATCAGGGCGATAAAGCCACACAACATCAAGGTGGCAACCAAAGCGCGTCCACGAAATGCAGGAATGGCCATGGTACTCCTCCAGCGTTAGGGGTGTCTGTCTTGCTTTTCCGGAGTGCAGCTGCAATTGCACCCAGTTCCTTGTTCTTGTTTGGGAAGAATTTGTCCGTTCATAAGGTAATCATTAACGGCTTCGAGAGGGGTGGCCTTTTGAGCCATGCTAACGACGATGCCGCGTCGTTTCATGCGTTCAACAAAGCCCATGCCGAATGACGCAGACAGCATAACGTCAACCCCATCGATTGGATGTGCGCCCTCGCCATGAAAATTATGGAAGGCCATTTCTTCCGGTAAATCCAGCCGGGCAGTTTCCTCAGGAACGCCATTTTCGCCAATGGTATAAACGAGAAAGCGGCGAGCGTGCCCCGCATGGTTGGTGACCGTTTTAAAGTTTTGTGAAGTTACGGCGATTTTCATAACGAAGTCTCCAGACAGATTGCTTCTGATTATTTTCCGCCCGAAGTCTTTGGTGCTGGTGCCTCGAAATCGATTGGCATTTCTGGGGATTTGGCATCAAGGATGGTGCGCTGCTGGGAAGATAAGGCCGCGCTTAAGGCAGTCCGTGCGTTTTTCAAGTCTTCGCGCATTGGCTGCGCATCTTTCATATGCTTCGCACGCATCTTCATGTGCTCGTCACGAGACATGGGCTGGCCTTGAACGGCTTGGCGCATGGCATTACGCATATCCCACATGCTTGTCATGGAGTCTGCATAGGTCTTCCATAACGGCTCTTGCTGAGGCGTGAGTGATAGCTCTTGCTTTAGTGACTGCAAAGACTCAGGGCTCAGCATGTACCGCCCCGGCCCCATCATGCCCATTCCTCCTCCCATGCCGCCGCCAGCGCCCATGCCCATGCCGCCCATCGGCTGAACGGGCGCAGCAGGAGTCTGAGCAAAGGCAGGAAAGGAAAGAAGGGCACACATAACTGCGGCCATAAGTGCTTTTGTAAACATGGCATTCTCCTTTGATTTTGCGAAAGGGACTCTTGAGCGTTGAGAAGGATAAAGTGCGAACGTGTAATATTTTTCGCCATGTGCATGGCATTCAGTCATGATTGACACACGCTAACGGCTAACCTACAAATCATGTATAGCTTATACATGATTTGTTGTCAACGAACGCAGGGGATTTATGCATCTCACACAATACACAAACTACGCCCTTCGCGTGTTGATGTATCTGGCTGTTGTGAAACAGCCTGCGCGCATCGCCGACATCGCCGAACGGCACGCCATTTCTCGGAATCATTTGGTAAAAATTGTTCATCGGCTCGGTCAGGCGGGATATGTCCAGACCCGACAAGGGCGCAGTGGCGGCATCGAGCTGGCAAAGCCGCCTGAGAAAATCAGCGTTGGTGAAATCGTTCGATTGACCGAAGACCATATGATGCTAGTGGAGTGCTTTGGCGAAGCGGACATCGAATGCAAACTTAAGTCCATTTGCCGTCTACGTAAATCCTTGGCGCGCGCACTTGATGCCTTCATGCGCGAACTCGACAACACGAGCATTGCCGACATTTCCTCCAACCCTGCTCAAATCCTAAAGGCTTTAAGTGTGCATGAAAGCTAAAGATTGGCTAATGCAGAATTTGACTCGC
>CAIQVS010000399.1 GCA_903875345.1 uncultured Pseudomonadota bacterium
GATCAAATTCAACAGCATGTCGCAGCAAATGGCGAAGGTGCTGCGTATCTGCGGGCGCAGCCGGTTGAACGTCCTGATTTCCGGCGGCACCGGTTCCGGCAAAACCACGCTGCTGAACGCGTTGTCGCAAATGATCGATCACGGCGAACGCGTCGTGACGATCGAAGACGCCGCCGAATTGCAACTCCAGCAACCGCATGTCGTGAGGCTGGAGACGCGCCCCTCCAATCTCGAAGGCAACGGCGAGATCACTATGCGCGACCTCGTCAAGAACGCGCTGCGTATGCGTCCCGACCGCATTATCGTCGGCGAAACGCGCGGTCCCGAAGCGCTCGACATGCTGCAGGCGATGAACACGGGTCATGACGGCTCGATGTCGACGTTGCACGCGAACCGTCCGCGCGAAGCCTTGATGCGCCTCGAAAATCTGGTCGGCATGGCGAGTTCGAACCTCGCCCCGCGCGCCATCCGCCAGCAGATCGCGGCGGCGGTGGACATGATTATTCAGGTCAGCCGCATGCGCGACGGCTCGCGGCGCGTCACATACATTTCCGAAATCACCGGCATGGAGGGCGACGTCATCACCATGCAAGACCTCTACACCTGCGAGGTGACGGGTGAAGGCGCGGACGGAAAACTCACGGTCGATTTCAAAAATCATGGCTTGCGTCCGCATTGCTTGCCCAAGGCCGCCTATTTCGGCCTCGACAAGCAGTTGATGGAGGCGATGGAAGAATGACGCTCGATCCCCATGATATGCGCCTGATCTTCGGCATCGGAGGGGCGGTCACTGTGTTGCTGCTTGTTTTCGCTTCTTTGGACAACACGCAGGACGATTTCAAGCGCCGCCTGAGCCGCATCGGGCCGCAGGGCAGCTTGCGCAAGATCGCGGCCCATGACCGCAAAAACGCTTTGCGCCATTCGGGCGACAGCGCGATTCCGATCCTCAACGTCCTCGTCGGGCTTTTGCCCAATCCCGACAAATTGCGCCGCCGCATTGCGCGAACGGGAAAGGAGCTGATGCTCGGCGAGTATCTGCTGATGAATGCGCTCGGCACCTCCATTTTTTACCTGCTGTTTCACGCAGTGGGTTGGCCGAAGTTTTTATCCCTGTTCGTGGCTATGATCTTGGGTTTTGGCTTGCCCCACATGATCACGGGCATCATGGGCGCGAAGCGCATCAAGAAATTTCTCGCCAATTTTCCCGAGGCCATCGACACGATGTGCCGTGGCATTCGTTCGGGTTTGCCGGTGACGGAATCCATCGGTTCGGTGGGGCGGGAAATGCCCGATCCGGTCGGCACCGAATTTCGCCGCATCGCCGACGGCGTGCGCGTCGGCAAGACGCTGGAAGCCTCGATGTGGGAAATCTCGAACCGCATCGACGTGCCTGAATACCGTTTTCTGATCATCGCCATGACCATTCAGAAAGAAACCGGCGGCAATCTGGCCGAAACGCTCGGCAATCTTTCCGACCTCATTCGCCGCCGTCGCCAGTTACGACTTAAGATCAAGGCCATGTCGTCGGAGGC
>CAIQVS010000400.1 GCA_903875345.1 uncultured Pseudomonadota bacterium
CCCGCAGGCGCAAACTTTTTATTCTCGTCCGTTGTCACAAGGTCGATCACGATCAACTGTGCTTTCCCTTGAGGTTGCATCTGCTTCACATCGCCCTTGGGCTTTTACGCTCCGCAATACGGCAAGCCTCTGGCCAGTAACGCGCGATGTCATTCAGCGAAAATCCCAGGGTCTTGATATCCATGATGCTGCACTGGCCTCTTTTCTGAAGCTGTTCGACTATGGCTGAAGCAATACGCTCAGCGACATGCGCCGGTGCAAATTCATCGTCTTGCATCACGCGCAGGGCGGTCATCATGACAGGCCCTCCTGATATTCAATCTCTTCATCAAGCTGACTAAGAACGTGGTCGGCCAGCTTTGGAGCGCTGATTTCGGAAAACAGCACGGCATTGATGCGATGGATTTTGCGGAACTGAAGGCGCACATACATCTGCATCAGAGAAGCTTTATCTTCGGGAAGAATGGTTGTTTGGTTTTGGCGCAGTTCTTTGATGTGCCGCTCGATAACTGTATCAACCTTGGCCGCTGCGTCCTTATCGTCGTTGATCGATGAGATGGGGAGTATGGAAGACGGCACATTCTCAGCGCAGAATTCGCCGAGCAATTTGGCCAGCATCATGACCTTTTGCGCGCTGCCTTCGGTTGCCTTCTCGCCGTCTTTTTGAACAACGGCGAGAAACGCCAGCGCGGTAAATAAAATCTGTTGATCGTGTCTGGTCATCGTAACCTCATTGATCGAAATCAGTGAGGCGAGTATCGAGATCGTCAGAGCTATGTTCCACGGGAGAATCTGGACGAATTACCCATTTTCACGCCGTCAATTTGGACGAATTTCTTATTCGGTTCTTTCGTCCAAAATTTTGGACGTTTTGGCCATGCGCCAGCGGTGATTGAACGGGTTGGCGTACAGAAAAAAAGCGGCCGGTGAGGCCGCTTTAAAAACAAAAACTTTCTTGGGTGAAGCTAAAGAGCCTGTTGTTTCAGGCCATCGTAGCTGGCACCTGTCGCCGCCTTCTGACGCGGGACATTCTTGCCAATCTTTTTTGATAGCGGAGTCACGTATGGCTGCGCTTCCAGCCAACGTTCAGCAAAGTGCTCAAAAACTTTTTTCGCATGATAGGGCGATTCAAGAATCCCGTAGACAGGATGGCGAAAATTGAAGCGCGGATCCTGTTCAAAGGCAAATGAGAGTTCTTCTGCATAGCCAAATTGCGAGAGAAACAGGCTCGAAGGAACCTCCTGGTTAATCCTGACTTCAAACAACGGTGTGCCGGGAAGGTATATGCGTTTATCTTCCAGGAGGCACTTTACCTTGGCAATCTTGCTTAGCTCTTGCAGTCGTTCAAAATTGCACAGGTGGTTCCTGCCGGTGGATTTTGTAAGCATGTTCTGATTGGCGATCATGCAGATGACATCCGTGGGTTTCTCGGCCAGCATTTTTTTGATGTTCGCAAAAAAGCGATCGCAACTGCCAAGTCCTCGGAAATCCTTAATGCCGTCCGTGCGCGGCCTTACACTGCCGTCGGGCAAACATTCGACGCCGTGTGCGTCAAACACGCTCTGAATGTCAAGAATGATGGCCTCACGAATAGCGGTGTCATCTTCGAACGCGCAGATTGTGTTGCGCGAAACGTTTGCTTCTTTAGCTAGGTATTCACGCGACCACTTTAACAATGATCGCGCCATCCTGCTTTGAGCACCGGTCATAAGGTACATGTCTGCCATGGTGAGTTCTCGTTGTTAGTTAATCAGTTCTTCCGGCTTCAAATCGACCAAATACCCAACCGCCGTTTCCCAGACCGATCTAGGGAGCCTACGGATCTCGTCAACGTGAAAATGTTCTTCGACCATGGCACATACAGCCTGTTCGCTAATGTCGTGAGTGTAGGCGACGTAGGCCACCAACGCGCGGATGGACGATGCCTCGTTCTCGTTCAAGAATTCATCGCCTAAGAGAGCGTCATGTTCTTTAGTCAGGGCATTCAGATGCTCCTGATAAATGCTGGCATTTCCAGTATCGGCCACGCTTTTCTGTTTGCGCTGCTCCAATTCGGCAAAATATGTTTCCGCCGGCACGGCTTGCTCGATGGCTTGGCGGATCAGCGATTTACGATCAAGCGACATGGCAACTCCCCTTACATCATGCTCTGCATTTGTGTGGAAACGCCGGAGGCCAGTTCCATGACCACGAGATAGTTGACGGCGCGCACAAAATCGCAGCGGCGCAAGTCTCCTAATTCCTCAACGCCCATTGTCACCAAAAACGTCCCCATGGTGACCCAGAGCTGCTGCCCCAGATTTTTGGCGCGCTGCTTGACCATGCCGACCACGGCGGCCATTTCGTCGG
>CAIQVS010000401.1 GCA_903875345.1 uncultured Pseudomonadota bacterium
GTGACCCAAGACAGGCCTTTGACGATGCCTTGGTCCAATGTCTTGGTTTTGCCTTGCGCCAGCATCGTGGGGTTGATGTCACAAACGATGATGTTGGCCCCGCCTTTTGTCTGGCGGTATAAGCGCAAAGCAATGTCGCCTGTGCCTCCCGCAACGTCGAGCAGCGTCATTCCCGCTTGCGGATTCATGCGGCGGATAAGCGCGTCTTTCCACAGACGATGCAGGCCACCCGACATCAAATCGTTCATCAGGTCATAATTGCCCGCGACAGAGGTAAAAACGCGCCCTACAAGCCCGGCTTTTTCTTCCGCCGCGACGCGACGAAAGCCGAACCATTCGGATTCTGGGTTAGCAGCAGGCATGAACGACCCTTGAGAAGGTTTTTCGACAAAGGGCATCATAAAGCATGGGGCGGCGCGCACAAGGGCGCGATGTGAGAAAAAATGAGGGCGAGCGTCTAATACCAAAAGCCCTAACTAACAACCTGCGGCAGGCAAAACCAATCGCGTGAGGCGATGGAGGTGATCGTGCCTGTTGATGCCAAGAGATTGTTCCAGGCGGAGCAACAGGCATCGACGATTTCATCGTAAGTGTCGAAGATCCTGCCGGCGAGATAATTTTGGCGAAGGTAGCTCCAGATGTTTTCCTGAGCGTTGAGTTCAGGCGAGTACGGCGGCAAGCGCAGCAACGTTATGTTGGGGGGAATCTTCAGTCGGCCGCCTTCTTTATGCCAGCCTGCGCCGTCGATGATGATCACAGCGTGTGAGGTGTCGGCAATATGCGTGCTGATTTCTTTGAGATGCATATTCATCGCCTTGGTGTTTGCGTAGGGCAGAACAAGAGCAACCCCCGTATCACGCGCAGGACAGACGGCGCCAAAAATATATGTGCATTCGTAACGTAGGTCTCGCAACATCCGTGGACGTGAACCCGTTCGGGCCCAAATTCGCGTCAGGGTGCCTTTTTGACCGACCCGCGCTTCGTCTTGGAACCAGAGCTCAATTTTTTTGTCTTTAGCGCAGTCGGGGAGTGCGGCTTCGACGTTGGCGACGAACTTTTTTTAAAATCCTCCAGCAAGGCAGGATCGTTCTGGGGATGCACAGCACGTGTGGAGATGTGGCTGTAGCCAAAACGCTTCAAGAGCTTGCCCACAGTGCGTTTGTGATAGTTCGTGCCGCACTCCGCCTTCAGCCAATCCCTCAAATCAATCTGCCGCCAGCGCGTCAGCTTGTCTTTCTTCGGGTCAGGGCCAGCTTCCACGACTTGGCAGAACTTTTTCTTGTCTTCTTCAGTGATCCGGCACCGGCGTCCAGAGCGAGGGCGATCACGTAACCCTTCCACCCCCTCAGCATTAAACCGATGAACCCAATCACGCAGCACTTGCCTGTCCATGCCCGCAAGCTGGGCTGATGTCTCGCGGCTCATCCCATCAAGCGCGTTGGCGATCGCGAACTTTCGGGCTGCCACACGCCCGCTTTTCTCAAGCCGACCCATGCGCCTCAACTCTTTGGCCTCTATACCTCTCGTGATCTCAACTCTCGCCATGCTTCCCTCCGGGGCTTGTTTAGCTCCAGAGAATGAATCACATTCCTCCTGATTTGGGAATCCCTCGCGAGTCAGCTTTTAGGGCTTTTGGTATAACTTGTATTTGAAATACATGGACATAACAGCCTTGTCTGAAAACAAGGCAACATGTTGAATATTATCAACCTTTTCCCTTGCTTGTGGGGGTTAGGCTTTTTGAAAGTATTGTTATGCTATATATA
>CAIQVS010000402.1 GCA_903875345.1 uncultured Pseudomonadota bacterium
ATTGTATTGATCCACCTTTACCCTCAACTCTTCCTTTTCTCATATATTCAAATTCAATAAATTCACCTTTCTCTTTATCTCCAACACCTAGTTCGAGAATAAACAAACCTTTATCATCTGATACTTCACGAATTATTTCTGCTTTTTCTGCAAAAAGGCCAATAATCTCCAATACTTCTTCTTTTGTTGGAATTTTCTCTGGTCCTTGTTCAAGTTTATTTTCCATATTTAAAGTATAGCAAAATATTTTTTTTAAATTTATATAAAAAAATTGCGACGCACTTTCGTACATCGCATTTAACAGAACACTTCGGTTGATATGACTCAGAGCCGAGCCATGATGAGGTCGCCCATCCACTCAGTGCCAACAACCTTGATTCCTTCCTGGTTGGCTGGAGCAAGGTCAATCGTCCGATAACCCAGTTCGAGGACTTGCTTCACAGCAGCCTCGATCGAGTCGGCGGCATTACCCATTCCGAGATGACGAAGCATCATCGCCCCAGTCAGAATGCGACCGAGAGGATTTGCTTTGTCCTGTCCAGCAATGGTTGGAGCGGTACCTGCACCACTCTCGAACATTGCTGCTCCGGTATCAGGATTGATGGCACTGCTGCACATCATTCCCATACTTCCCAGAGCCGCCGCAGCGCCGTCGGAGAGAATGTCCCCGTGCTCGTTTCCGCAAGCGATAACACCATGGAGTTTCGCCGGCGTGAACATAAGTGCGTTGGCTGAATCGACGAGCTGGTGAGTGAGATTCACGTCAGGAAATTCTTCTGCCCCGACACGAGTCACAATTTTCCGCCAGTAGTCGTAACGAGCCATCACGTTTGCTTTGTCGATGGAAATCAGAGGAAGTCCGAGTTCGCGAGCGTGTTTGAACGCGGCACGAATATATTTCTCGATCGTTTTCTTCCGATAGTAGGCGATGTCAGAGACAAGTTCCTCTGTGCCTCTTACCGCGGACTTGACGCACGCGCCGATAGCGGCGGCATGCGCAGCTACTTTGTAGTCAGGGTTGTTGAGGAAGTCCTGATTTCCAAAGTAACTGTCCTCGAGAAGAAAGCGGATCCAGATCTGTTTGATGATTTTGTCACTCGGAATGTTTTCCGGCTTCACATTTGTAAGCGAAGCTAGTTCCGGATAATAAATCATCGGGCGGAAGTTGAGCAAAAGCCCCATTTCCTTCCTGAGGGTGAGCAGTGCCCGAGCCTCAGGTTTCATTTCCGGATGCTCTGCACCGATTGTGTTGTCATGCTGAGGGTCGCCGACTCCACCGAAAAATACCGTGCCGATTTTGATCATGTCCTCGAGGGACGATTTAGGCAAAGTATCTCCAAGTGAAAAGTATGCATTCCATCCTGCAGGGGTTTCGTGGAAATTCAGGACTCCACCGTCCTTGTTGGCCGCTTTGGAAGCGACACGACAGGCTGCCCTCATCATTTCTGGGGCAGAACCGTCGCCGGTAACTAACGCAATGTTATGTGTCTTCATCAGTATATTTGGTTGTTGAATTGTGTTCTGTAAGAGAACAGGATTGTTTGGTATTACTGCAACAACCTTACTCATTTAAAAATTTTAGTCAATTTGAATATAAAAAATTCACCGCCCTTTTCAGAACGGTGATGTTATTAACAATCCAATCACAGACTTTGGTTACGCGAAGTAAAGCAGACGAGCTGCCGTTTCTTCGATCGCATTTCCCGCGGTGAGGCAGGTTGCGATATCGTCCCAAGTTCCAGTAATCAGCTTTTCGCGGTGTGAGTCGGGCATTTCGCACGGCATCGGATCACTGACGGAGGCGTGTTCGGTGCACACCGTCATTTCCTCGAGGTCGATGTGAACATCGAAGGCTCCCTCGTAGATTTGTCTGGTGATGTAGTTGTGGACTTCACGCGAGACAGTGACGCAAGCCAAGCCGTTGCCGACCGCGTTTCCACGGAAGATGGCGGCGAAGGAAAGGCCGATGATGGCCTGAATGCCCCACTGAGTGAGAGCGGGAACAGCATGTTCACGGCTCGAGCCGGAACCGAAGTTCTCGTCAACAATCAGAATAGTGCACCCCTTGTTTTCCTTGTCGTCGAAGGGATGTTGCCCAGCAAGCTGAGCTCGATCATCTTCGAAAACATGGTTGCCCAATCCTTCGAACGTCACACATTTGAGGAACCGCGCCGGAATGATCCGATCGGTATCAACGTCGTTGCCGGGAAGGTAAAATCCTCCGCCGACAATTTTTTTAATTTGTTTCAACATAGGTCAGTTTTTTCAGATGATTTCACGAACGTCTGCGATTTTGCCAGCCGCCGCACAAGCGACAACCGACACCGGTGACATCAGCACGGTACGCCCGGTTGAGCTACCTTGCCGACCCTTGAAGTTCCGATTTGAGCTCGAGGCGCACAATTGGTCGCCTTTGAGTTTGTCGGGATTCATTGCGAGACACATGCTGCATCCAGCTTCGCGCCACTGCCATCCTGCTTCGATGAAGATCAGGTTGAGACCTGCTTGTTCAGCCATACGGCGAACATCTTCCGAACCAGGTACAACAAGAGCGGTAACGCCGGAGGCAACTTTGAGCCCGTATTGTTGGATGAGCTCTGCTGCCTCGATGAGATCGCTGATGCGACCGTTTGTGCACGAGCCGATGAAAGCCACGTCCACTTTTGTTCCGAGAAGCGGTTTTCCTGCTTCAAGCTTCATGTAATCGAGTGCGTCTTGCGATGCGTTCTCCGGAATGATTTGGCTGACGCCGATCGACTGTCCAGGAGTAATCCCGTAGGTCATCATCGGTTCGATTTCCGCTGCCGGAAGTTCGAAGATATCGTCATATTCCGCGTCGGGTCCCGATGCGAGACTGAGCCACCAGTGCTTTGCTTTGAGAAAAGCTGGACCGCCCTTCGGCGAGTACCTCTTTCCCCACAAATAACTGACAGTCGTCATGTCCGGGTTGATGTAACCACATTGCGCACCGCCCTCGATCGCCATGTTGCAGATCGTCATACGGGCTTCCATGTCAAGCGCTTCAATAGCGCTGCCGGCAAACTCGTAAGCGAAGCCGATACCACCTTTGACACCCAAGCGATTGATGATCGCGAGGATGATGTCTTTTGCAGTAACGCCTTCGCCGAGCGTGCCGTCGATTTGGATTTTGCGCACTTTCGGACGCTCGAGAAGCAAACATCCTGTCGCCAGGACGCATGCGATTTGAGTTGTTCCGATGCCGAGGGCGATTGCGCCAAACGCTCCGTGAGTGGAGGTGTGGCTGTCGCCGCAGGCGATCACCATTCCGGGCTGGGTGATTCCCAATTCCGGTCCGATGATGTGCACGATTCCTTGATCCTTGTCGCCAAGGTTGAACAAGGTGATGCCGTGTTTCGATGTGTTACGCTCCAAGTGTTGGAGCATTGTTTCCGCGATCGGGTCCTGAAGGGGCCGCGAACGCACGTCAGTTGGCACGATGTGATCCACCGTGGCAAACGTACGCTTTGGAAAGCGCACGGAAAGGTCGCGTTCTTCGATCATTGGAAACGCCTGGGGAGACGTGACCTCATGAATCAAATGCGTACCTACCAAGATCTGATCCTGGCCGCCGAGACTCCGCACAGTGTGCAGATCCCAGACTTTATCAAACAGGGTGTTTTTCCCCATGTGTTTATGTACCTCCGTTTAAGTTGATTGACTGAATTGTTCTGTAAAAGAACGCGAGACCCACTTAGGTATCGTGGCCAAACATTACAATTAAAACGATGTTCAGTCAATTCTTTCTCTTTATTGAGACATACCAATGAGACACGCTGAATTGTCTCATTTGTCTCATTTTAAAAAATCCTAGATAATACCGAATATGCAAGATAAAGAGCTAACAAAAGTGCAACATTTTATATCAAGATTTATCTTAAGAAATTTTTTAACTGCTGGAAAATTTAAGTTTTTTGATAAAAGATATAAAAAGTTCAGTGATAAAAATCCAAAAGGAAGCATGTATAAAGAATACTTCTATGAACATGACGACTTCGCACCAAACGAAATAGAAGATCTACTTGCAACTAGAGAAAATGTTTATGCACCAATTATAAAAAAACTTCTTGAAGGAAAAGCTTTAACCCTAGATGAACATATGACCTTAATAGAATTCAGGCATGTTACTTACTACAGGTCCAGTGAATTTACAGGCTTCCATAACTATCAGAAAGATAGAGGAGAAGATAGTTGGATGGAACGATGGGATTGGAAATCAATCAACGGAATATTTAACTCTGATGATCCTGAAAAAGATATTAAGAAAAGCCAACTCCGTGCAATCAAAGAAGTCATAGAAAGAGAAGACCCTATCTTCAAACTAAGCGCTTACACTCCTATTTGTTTTTTGTTTACGACAAAAGGTAAAAAATTTATGCTTGGGGATAATGGTTCTGTAGGTATTGGAGAGGAATTCACCGGGATGGTTGTTATTGTTTTATCTCCTACTCAAGCCGTTGCTTTTCCTAGAATCAACAAGGCTGCAGAAATAATGCAAAAAGTTGGAGTAAAAAGTAATCAATCAACTATAATCTATGAAGATGCTCCAGATGAGATAGTTGATATTGTGAATGAAAGAGTGAAGAGACAATCCTTTGAGTACTATATTGATCCAAATGAAGGTGACTCATGTGCCTAGATTGTCAGTTGTAAAATCTGCTAGAATACCCTTATGGTTATTCACCTCATTATTACTTAACTCAAGTACACCGCCAATGAAATATCTTGGAATAGATTTTGGTTCAAAAAGAGTTGGAATAGCTACATCTGATGATGGAGGTTCTATGGCTTTTCCTAAAACTGTTTTAAAAAACGACAAAAACTTAATCTCAACAACAACGACAACAAAAACAACGACAACGAGGACGGCAACAAGCTGCGCCTCAGCACCGACGAACCTGCTCAGCCACCACCACCACCACAACAACA